>NZ_JBEXJT010000053.1:0-59668 GCF_040609255.1 Kitasatospora sp. NPDC004723
CCGGTCGTCCGTACGGACGACCGGGCCTCCGGGAGAGCACGATCAGGCCGGCCGGGATCAGGCCAGCGTGACCAGGTCGGCGTAGGCCGGGCTCCAGAGGTCCTCGACACCGTCCGGGAGCAGGATGATCCGCTCCGGCTGGAGCGCGTCGACCGCGCCCTCGTCGTGGGTGACCAGCACGACCGCCCCGGAGAACTCGTGCAACGCGCCGAGGATCTCCTCGCGGCTGGCCGGGTCCAGGTTGTTGGTCGGCTCGTCCAGCAGCAGCACATTGGCGCTGGAGACCACCAGGGTGGCCAGCGCGAGCCGGGTCTTCTCGCCGCCGGAGAGCACCCCGGCCGGCTTGTCGACGTCGTCCCCGGAGAACAGGAAGGAGCCGAGGATCTTGCGGACCTGGACGAGGTCCATGTCCGGCGCCGCCGAGCGCATGTTCTCCAGGACCGTGCGCTCCGCGTCCAGGGTCTCGTGCTCCTGGGCGTAGTAGCCGATCTTCAGGCCGTGGCCCGGGATCACCTCGCCGGTGTCCGGCTTCTCCACCCCGGCCAGCATCCGCAGCAGGGTGGTCTTGCCCGCGCCGTTGAGGCCCAGCACGACGACCCGCGAACCGCGGTCGATCGCCAGGTCGACGCCGGCGAAGATCTCCAGCGAGCCGTAGGACTTGGACAGGTCGCTGGCGGTCAGCGGGGTCTTGCCGCACGGCGCCGGGTCCGGGAAGCGCAGCTTGGCGACCTTGTCGTTGGCCCGCACCGTCTCCAGACCGGACAGCAGCTTCTCCGCCCGGCGGGCCATGTTCTGCGCGGCCACCGTCTTGGTCGCCTTGGCGCGCATCTTGTCCGCCTGCGCGTTCAGCGTGGCGGCCTTCTTCTCCGCGTTGGCCCGCTCGCGCTTGCGGCGCTTCTCGTCGTCCTCGCGCTGCTGCTGGTACTGCTTCCAGCCCATGTTGTAGACGTCGATGGCGGAGCGGTTGGCGTCCAGGTAGAAGACCTTGTTGACGACCGTCTCGACCAGGTCGACGTCGTGCGAGATGACGATGAAGCCGCCCTTGTAGGTCTTCAGGAAGTCCCGCAGCCAGGCGATCGAGTCGGCGTCGAGGTGGTTGGTCGGCTCGTCGAGCAGCAGCACGTCGGAGTCCGAGAACAGGATCCGGGCCAGCTCGACGCGGCGGCGCTGACCACCGGAGAGGGTGTGCAGCTGCTGGTTGAGGATGCGGTCCGGCAGGCCCAGCGCGGCGGCGATGGTGGCGGCCTCGGCCTCCGCGGCGTACCCGCCCTTGGTGAGGAACTCGGTCTCCAGGCGCGCGTACTTCTTCATCGCGTTGTCACGGGTGGCGCCCTTGCCGTTCGCCATCCGCTCCTCGTTCTCGCGCATCTTGCGCAGCACGCTGTCCAGGCCGCGGGCGGAGAGGATGCGGTCCTTGGCGAGCACGTCGAGGTCGCCGGTGCGCGGGTCCTGCGGCAGGTAGCCGACCTCGCCCGAGCGGGTCACCGTGCCCGCCGCCGGGATGCCCTCGCCGGCCAGCACCTTGGTGAGCGTGGTCTTCCCGGCGCCGTTGCGCCCGACCAGGCCGATCCGGTCACCGGGGGCGACCTTGAAGCTCGCGGACTCGATCAGGATCCGGGCGCCGGCACGCAGTTCGAGGCCGTTGGCGGAAATCATGGCTGGGTACTACTCCTGGGACGTGGGCGGGCGACCGGACAGGTCCGGACCCGGGACGGGAAGGGGGTCGTCGACGGGGCTCTGCGGGAACCGCGCGGGGGGCGGCGCCGCTCGCCCGTCACACCCCGGAGAAATCAGCCATGCCGGCAAGTCTAGCGGGCCGCACGAGCGACCCCGGAGAATTACCCGACCGGGGTACCCCACGACCCCGCGACTACTGCTCCCGCGCCTCCCGCGCCGTCTCCCCGGCGCAGCCGGTGACCGGACGGACGGCCGCGAACGGCTCGGCCGCGCTGCCGCAGGCCGCCTCGGGCGCCGCCGCCCAGGTGTCGAAGACCCTGGGCGTGACGATCGGCCCGTCCGAGATCAGCACCCGGCGCCCGTCCAGCGCCTTCATCGACACCCCCGGACCGGCGTTGAGCTGCCAGCCGGTGCTGTCCAGCCGGTAGCCGGAGATCCCGCCGGAGACCGGCTGCCCGCTGCCGTTGGTGCAGTTGCGCGGTACCAGCACCGCGTAGTCGGTGGCCACCGTGCCCACCGGGTCGTAGACGCAGCTGCCGGGCGGCTTGGAGTTGTAGCGCAGGTCACCGTCGGCGTCCCGGAAACCCATCGTCAGCTCCGGTGTGACCACCGCCACCCAGGGCGTGGACTCCCGGACGGTGTGCAGCGAGGCCGCGGCCCGCTCGGTGGCCAGCTGCTTGCGCTGCTCCTCGGTGCGCTTGTCGGCGCCGGGCTCGCCCGCGCCGCGCAGCCAGTCGGCCAGCCCGGGCACCGCGCGGTGCCAGCGCACCTGCTGGTCGCCCGGCCGCACCGAGGTGACCAGGCCGTCGTCCCAGACCACCACGGCGTTCTCCCCGGCCATCGAGAGGTAGAGCGCGGTGGCGCCCTCCCGGTGGTAGGACCAGGCGTGCTCGCCGGTGTCCCGGTGGTACGCCTCCAGGCCCGGGCCCACCCGCAGGTCCAGGGCGGCCGCGTCCAGGGAGGCGGTGGGGTCCGCGCTCGCGTCCGCGGCGCCCTTGGCGGCCACCCGGTCGCCGAACGGGACCGGCTTGTTGGCGTGCGCGGCGGCGCCCGCCACAAGGACCACCAGCACCGCCAGGGCAGGGAGGATCGATCGGGGGCTGAGGGCGCGCGACTTCCAGGACACGGGCGGAGCGTACCTTTCGCCGCCCGCGCGAGTCAGCCGGACTTTCCCGTAGGGCCGAACGGCCGAACCCCGCCCGCCGGTTCCCCCCGCCCCGCGCGCGACCGCCCGGCGACCTGCGCCGTCGGGCCCCCTCCGGCCGCCGCGGGCCCGGCAGGACGGCGCCGCGGTAGGGCTCCCAGGGGCGCCAGGACCGTTACGGAGGTGATACACGGCACACGGCGACGACGTTCGAATATCGCCCACTTTAGGGTGACATCCGGCATTTCCCCGCCCGGGCGTCCTACTGTCGGCGACAGGGCCGGCACCGTGCGTGCCCCTCCCCGTCCTGCTCCGCCCAGCCCGTGGCACCTGTCCGGGGCGCCGCCCGAGGAGACACCATGCGATTCGGCCGCCTGGCGCTCGCCGCCGCCACCCTGCTGCTGCTCACCACCGCCAGCGTCCCGGCCGGGACACCGCTGGGCCAGACCGAGCGGCACGCTCTCTCCTCCGACGCCGTCGCACCACGCGGTGCCGCCCCCCGCCCGCCGGTCCAGCGCCCGGCGCACGAGCCGCCGTTCGGGGCCTTCGTCGGCTCCTGGGACAGCTACATCCCGCAGATCGGCCGGTACGCGCAGTGGCTGGGCGACGCCAACCTCCAGGTCGGCCACACCTATCTGGCGGGCAACGGCTGGGCGGACATCGAGGGCGAGCCGGCGGTGCTCGCCATGTGGTCGCAGTGGAGGCAGACCGACCCGTCCCGGATGCTCGTGCTCGGCGTGCCGATGCTGGTGCCGAACGAGGCGGAGGTGCCGGACGGCGAGGTGGCCCGGCTGCTCGGCCAGGGCGCCCGCGGCGACTACGACCGGCACTTCCTCACCCTCGCCCGCCGACTGGTCGCCCTCGGCGGCGCGGACACCGTGATCACCCTCGGCTGGGAGATGAACGGCGTCACCTACACCCACCGCTGCAAGCCCGACCCGACCGCCTGGAAGACCTACTGGCGGCGGATCGTCACGGTGATGCGCTCGGTGCCCGGGCAGCGCTTCCGCTTCGACTTCGCGCCCAACCGCGGGCTGGACGCGATCCCGTGGACCAAGTGCTACCCGGGCGACGACATGGTCGACATCATCGGCATGGACAACTACGACCAGCCGGCCGGCGGCACCTTCGACGACTACGTGCGCGAGCCGTACGGACTGCAGGACCAGGTCGAGTTCGCGGCCAAGCGCGGCAAGCCGGTCTCGTACCCGGAGTGGGGGCTGTTCCGCAACGGGGACAACCCGGAGTTCGTGCAGCGGATGGTGGAGTGGATCCGCACCCACGACACCGCGTACCAGACCGTCACCGACTACTGTCCGCACGGCTTCTGGCAGTGCGACCGCAACCCGCGCTCCAGCGCCCGCTACCGGCAGCTGATGACGGGCTCGCAGGGCGCCCCGGAGCCGGCCCTGCCGACGGCTCCGACGGCCCCCACCGCGCCGGTCGCCCCCACCGCCCCCGCCGCGCCGGTGATGCCCGGGCAGCGGTAGCGGGGGCGGACGGGGTCAGCCGCGGCGACGGGCGGCGAGCGCCTCCTTGAGCCGCGGCGCCCGGGAGGCGAGCAGCCGCACCGCCGCCCGCCGGGCACGCACCGCCCCGCTCCGGGCCGCGGCCGCCGGGGCCGCGCCGCGCGGGCCGAACAGCAGCCGCTGGTTGGGCAGCTGGTCCGGACGCCAGCGCTGCTTGTACGGCTCCTGGCCGCGCAGCAGGCTTATCACCGGGATCCCGGCGCCGAGCGTCTCGTCCAGCGCGGCGCCGAACAGCAGGCCCGCGATGTCCAGCCGCTCCCGGAGCCCCGGGTGCGCGCCGTAGAGGTAGAGGCCGCTGAAGGACGGGCAGAGCAGCACCAGGTCGACGGCGACCAGTTCGCCGTCCAGCCAGAACCGGTGGACGGCCGCGCGACCGGTGGCGACCAGCCCGGCGGTGGACTCGGCGAGGTGGCGGCGAAACCGCTCGGTGCGGTGCTCCGGGGTCACGCCGCGCTCCTGCCACTGCAGGAAGTGCAGCCGCAGCAGCGCGTCCAGCGCCTCCGGCACCTCCTCCGGACCCGTCGCCCGCACCTCGACGCCCGACTCGGCGATCTTGCGCAGCTTGACCCGGCTGCGCTGGGCGGTCCTGCCCGGGACCCGCTTGAGCAGCTGGTCCATCGGGGCGGCCGGCAGGTACTGGCAGAGCGAGTCGGTGAACCGGCTGCGCCGGCCGCTCCACTGCTCGAAGACCCGCTGGACGGCGGCCTCCGGACGCACCTCGCGCAGCTCCAGGCTGTGCCACGGGCGGTCGAGCGGGAGGGCGGCGGCGAACTCGGCGGCGGCGCGCTCGGCGCAGTCGTCGTCGAGCAGGACGTCGGTGAAGTCGATCAGCCCGGCGCCCAGGCCGGTCAGACCGCCGAACGGGCCGCCGCGCCGGCGGAAGGCGCCCGCACCGACCAGCCGGCCGTCCCGGCGCACCAGGACCACCAGCAGGGCGCCGGGGCTGCCGTACTGGCGCCACCAGGAGCACTGCCAGGCGGCGGACTGGAAGAAGGTGGCCGTCGCGCAGCGGGCGACCAGGCCGTCCCACTCCTCGGCCAGGGAATCGAGGGCGTCGTCCTCGCGGCGCAGTTCGGTGGTCCAGCGGGCGGCGGCGCGGGGCTGGGCGGGGAGGCCGGTGGCGGAGGTGACGGCCCCGGTGCTCATCGCCCGCTCCGGGCGGGCGCCTTGGCCTTGACGGGCTCCGGCTCGGCGGGCTCCGGCTCCGCGGGCCCGGACGCCACGGTGGGCTCGGGCACCGCGGGCTCGGAGGTCACCGGCGCGGACTTCGCCGGCTCGGCGGCGCGCGGGCGCGGGGCGGTCGCGGTGGGCACCTCCCGGCCGGCGGGCCCGGCCGGCACCTCGGACTCGGCAGGCGCAGGCGACTCGACGGGCCCGGCCGTCTCGACCGGCGCGACGGACTCGGCGGGCGCCTCCCCGTCGGCGGACGCGGTGTTCCGGCGGCGGGTCATCATCACCAGTGCCCCGATCAGCACCCCGGCCGCACCGCCGACCGCGACGTCCAGCCTGCCCGAGGGCGTGGTCGGCTTGGCGGGCTCCGCGGCGGCGGCCAGCGGGACCAGCCGCACACCGCTCTCCCTGCTGCTGCTGTTGGCGAAGGCGACCAGCGAGCGGGCCACCGCGTCCGCCGCCCGGACGGCCTCCTCCGGCCGGGGTCCGGTCCCGGTGATCTCGATCATCGGGGCGTCCGGCGAGGTGGTGCCGTGCACCAGGGACTGCAGCTTGCCCAGCCCGTGCCCGGTCTCGGCGGCGGCCGCCGCGAGCACCTGCGGCTGGCCGGCCAGCCGGCCGTACGCCTGGGCGAAGCTCACCGCGGTGGCGCCCTCGCCCTGGGTCTCGGGCACCACGATCACATAGGAGTTGGCGGCGTACGAGGGGTGGGCGACGAGGGCGTACCCGGCGCCGGCGACGGCGCCCAGCGGCACCGCGAGGACCACCGGCCACCAGCGGCCGACCAGCCGGCGGGCACTTCTGATCGCTTCGGTCATGGGGGACTCCTTGACTATGAGGGCCGCCCGGCCGGCGGCCCGGCGTCTGCGGGGGTGCGCCCGGCCCGGCCCCGGGCCAGCCGGTCGTAGAGGGCGCCGAGTTCGGCGGCCACCCGGACGATGTCGTAGTGGCCGACCGCGGCGGGCCGGGGCAGCGGGTCGGGGCCGGGCGCACCGAGGCCGCACAGCTGGCGCAGCGCGGCCGTGTACGCGGCGGCCTCGGAGGGGATCCGGCGGGCCTGCGGGGCGGCGCCGGGCGGAAGTTCGTCCAGCGCCGGACAGGCGCTGTGCCGCACCGGAAGGCCGGCCGCGAGCCCCTCCAGCACCCCGAGGCCGAAGGTCTCCTCGGTGGAGGGGGCGGCGAGCACGTCCAGGGCGGTGAGCAGATCGGGCACGTCGTCGCGCTCGCCGGTGAGCACCAGGCGGTCGCGGACGCCGAGGCCGGCGGCCCGCCGCTCCAGGGCGGACCGCTCGGGGCCCTCGCCGACCAGCACCAGGCGGGCCGCGCCGTCCAGCCCGGCCAGCGCCTCCAGCAGAACGTGGAAGCGCTTGCCCGGGACCAGCCGGCCGATCCCGCCGATCACCCGGCCCCCCTGCGGCAGGCCGAGTTCGGCGCGCACCCGGGCCCGGGTGGCGGCCCGGTCGGCGGGCGGACGCCGGTAGCGGGCGGCGTCGATGCCGTTCGGGATCAGCTCGACCCTGGCCGGGGGGACGCCCCAGGCGTGCAGGGTCTGGGCCACCTGCCGGGAGACCGCGACGGTGGTGGTGCCGAGGCGTTCGCCGGCCAGGTAGAGACCCTTGACGCCGCGGGTGACCGGCCGGCCCTCGATCACCCCGGGGTGCAGCGAGTGCTCGGTGGCGACCACCGCCCGCACCCCGGCCAGCCGGGCGGCGAGCCGGCCGTACAGCCCGGCCCGGTAGAGGTGGGTGTGCACCAGGTCGTAGCGCCCGGCCCGGACCCGGCGGGCCAGCCGGGGCAGCGCGCCGACGTCCCGGTTGCCGCGCATACCGAGGTGGTGGACGGTGACGCCCTCGGCGCGCAGCGCGGCGGCCACCGCACCGGGGTTGGTCAGCGCCAGCACCTCGCAGTGCTGGTGGGGCGGCAGATGGCGGAGCAGCAGCTGGAGCTGGCGCTCCGCCCCACCGGACGCCAACCCGGTGACGATGTGCAGGATCCTCACCGCTACCTGGCCCCGGGCCGGTTCTCGGGTTCGGCGAGGCGCTGGCGGAGGTCGGCGACGGTGTCCCGCAGGCGGTGGCGGCCACGCTTGGCGCGCAGGCGCCAAGCGCCGTCGCGGTCGCCGACGTAGCAGCGCGGCAGGGCGTACCGGCCGGTGAGCGGGGAGTGCGCGATCGCGCAGGCGTAGTCGTAGCCCGCGTCCCGGACGGCCTGGGTGGCGGCCTGGTCGACGGCGCCGTACGGGTAGCAGAAGCCGGTCACCGGGCCGCCGACCACCTCCTCCAGGACCCGCCGGCTCTCCCGGGTCTGGGCGGCGAGCACATCGGCGGGCAGTCCGGCCAGCGCCCGGTGGCCGAGGCCGTGCGAGCCGATCTCCCAGCCCGCGGCGGCGAGGTCGGTGACCTCCTGGACGGTGAGCAGGGTCTTCCGGGGGCCCTCGGTGTCCCAGTCGTTGGCGCGGCCGAGCAGGTCGGCGACCACGTACGCGGTGGCGGCGAAGCCGTACGCCTGGAGGATCGGCACGGCGTAGCGGGCGAAGTCGGCGTAGCCGTCGTCGAAGGTGAGGCCGACCAGTTTGTCGGCCCGCCCGGCCGCCCTGGCCCGCATCAGCTCCCGGACCGAGACCCCGCGCCATCCGCGCCGGTGCAGCCAGGCGATCTGCTCGGCGAACCGTTCGGGGCTGACGGTCAGCTGGTACGGGTCCTCCTTCTCGACGGCCACCGAGTGGTACATCAGGATCCACGGCGAGGTGGTGTCGGTGACCGGCGTCCCGGGCAGCGGGCGCCGGCTTCTGGGCAGGTGGGTCGGCGGTCTGCGGCTGCCGGAGCGCGGCGTGCCGGTCCGTGGCGGGTCGGCACGTGGTGGTTCGGTGCGCGGTGGCTCGGTGCGCCGACCGCCGGCCGCCGGCGCGGCGGGGCGGCGTGCGCCCGACGGGAACGACCGGACTGATCCCCGTTCAGCATCCATGGGGAGGCTTCCCTTCATCGGCGACAGGTGACGGGCCGGGGACCGGCCCCAGGACCCGGAGGGCGGCACGGACCGGACCGCGCACCTCGCGGGCACCGAGGCCGGTGCCCAGGGCGGCGAAGGCCAGCGCGACGGTGAGGCCGCCGAGCGCGGTGGACAGCAGGGGGTCGGCGGCGAGGCGGGCGGCGGGCGTGCCGAGCGCGGCGGCGCCGGCGGCGGTGGCCAGCAGCCGGGCGTGGCCGCCGAGGACCCGCCGCAGCCGCAGCGGGATGCCGCGCAGGACCAGGCCGTGCAGCAGCAGTGCCGCGGTGCCGGTGATGCCGGCCGCGTTGCCGGCGGCCAGTCCGAGGGCGCCGAACCGGGGGGTGGCGAGCACCCCGACGACGACGGTGACGACCAGGCCGAGCGCCATGGCGGCGGCCGGGTACCAGTCGAGCAGCCGGCGGCCGCCGTCCTCGGGACGGGGGTCGCCGGCCCGGCGGACCACCGGGCGCAGCGAGAAGTAGGGGCGGATCATCACGCCGATCAGCGTCTGGGCGAGCAGCCCGAAGCTGTAGACCCGGATGACGGCGGCGGTGGCGGCGGTGTCGCGGGGGCCGAAGGCGCCGCGTTCGAAGAGCAGCGCGACCACCGAGGGGGCGCAGGCCATCAGGAAGGCGGTGCCGAGCAGGACGACGGCCGCCGCCTGGCCGAGGTCCTTCTCCACCCGGTCGCGGGCGGCGGTGAGGTCCCCGGCGGCGAGCGCCCGGGCGACCAGCGGGAAGGTCACGGTGCAGATCAGGATCCCGGCGGTCATGGCCAGTTGGGAGACCTTGGCGGCGTAGTTGAGGTGCGAGATGGTGCCGGGCGGCAGCGCCGAGCCGAGGAACCGCTCGATGAAGACCTGGGCCTGGCGGGTCAGGGTGAACACGCCGACCGGCAGCAGGGCGAGCGGGATCAGCACCAGGGCGTTGCGGGAGCGGCGGGCGGCGCGGCCGGGTCGTCCGGTGCCCGCCCGCAGCCGGCGCAGGAACGGTCCGACCAGCAGGCCGGCCATCAGCAGGCTGCCGAAGGCCACGCCGATCGCGGCGGCGCGCACGCCCCACAGCGCGTGGCAGGTGAGCAGCACGCCGAGGATGCCGAGGTTGTAGGCGACGTAGATGCCGGCCGGCGCGGTGAACCGGTGGTGGGCGCGCAGCGCGGCGGCGAGGTAGCCGGCCACGCCGAACGGCAGGACGGTGATCGCGGTGATCCGGGTGCAGGTGACGGCGAGCCCGGGGTCGGCCAGGCCGGGGGCGAGCAGGTCGACGAGCCGGGGGGCGCCGAGCGCGGCGCCCAGCGAGAGGGTGGACAGGGCGAGCAGCAGCCAGGGCAGGGTGGCGCGGACCAGTTGGCGGACCGGGTCGGGGCCGTCGGGGCGCTCCTCGCGGAGCACCAGGGCGAGCGCGAAGGCGGGCACCATGAGGAAGGACATGGCGTCCTCGATGAGCAGCGGCGCTGCGGTCTCGGGGACGGTCCAGGCGACGAGGAAGGCGTCGGTGCCCTGGTTGGCGCCGAAGTAGCGGGCGAGCAGGAGGTCGCGGAGCAGGCCGAGGGCGGAGCCGGCGGCGCTGAGGACGGCGGTGACGCCGAAGGCCTTGGCGAGGAAGCCGCGGCGCGGGCCAGCGGCGGCCGGCGCCGGCCGGGGGGCGGGCAGCGGGGCGGAACTGAGCGCGGTGGACCGGTCCGTGGTCATGCCGCGGCCCCGCGGGGGCGGGCCGCGTGGGCGGCGAGGCCGAGGACGACGGAGGTCAGCACGGTGGTGGTGCCGCCGATGTCGGAGTAGAGGAAGTCGACCAGGACCCAGGTGAGCAGGGCGAGGGCGGCGAGGCCGGGGCCGCGGGCGGTGCGCAGGCAGCCGAGGAGCAGGCCGAGGAAGAGCAGGCCGTAGGCGGCGATGCCGATGAGTCCCTGTTCGCTGAGCACCAGGAAGTACATGTTGTGCGGGGAGAGCAGCGGTTCGCGCTGGAAGCCGATGGTGGCGTCGGCGGCGTCGCTGCCGGAGGAGAGCCGCAGCGGGGCGTGGCTGTCGCGCAGTCGCTGGAAGGCCTTGGGACCGGCGCCGGAGACGGGGTGGTCCTGCCAGATCCGTCCGGCGGTGGCCCACAGGTCGTAGCGGTCGGAGACCGACTGGTCGGGGGCCTCGGAGACGGAGCCGATGGAGGTGAGCCGGGCGGTGACGCCGGAGCCGCCGAGGCCGAACCCGCCGACCAGGACGACGACGGCGGCCGTGCCGAGGACGGCGGAGCGGACGGCGAGCCGGGCGTCGGCGCGCAGCAGCAGGACGGCGGCGGCCGCGGCGGTGGCGATCCAGCTGCCGCGACTGAAGGAGACGGCGAGCGGGAAGGTGAGGAAGGCGGCGGCGGCGAACAGCGCCCGCCGCAGCCGGGCGTCGCCCTCGGCCCCGCGTTCGGCGAGGGCGAGGGCCAGGGCGGCGAGCAGTCCGTAGCTGACGACGGTGGACATCGCCATGATGTCGAGGGCGCCGAAGGTGCCGACGGCGCGGATCGGGCGGCCGGTGTAGGAGGCGCCGGTGCCGGTGAGGAACTGGTGGGCGCCGACCAGTCCCTGGATCAGCGCGGCGATCACGAAGGAGCCGAGCACGAGCCGCTGGTCGGTGCGGTCGCGCAGGGCGCACAGCACGGCGGCCGGGACGAGCACGAAGACCTGGGTGAGCCGGACGAAGCCGGTGAGGCTGGTCGCCGGGTCGATCGAGCCGACGGTCGCGACGGCGGCGGCCAGCACGATCGCGCCGAAGCGGACGGCGTCGGCCCGCCCGATCGCGGGGGTGCGCCCGCGCAGCAGGTTCACGGCGGTGAGCGCGACCAGGGCGAGCGAGGCGAGGTCGGCGGCGGTGACGTGGACGGCGGCGGCGACGTCCTTCTCCCCGGTGGGCACGCAGACCAGCAGCACGGTGGCGGCGGCCAGCAGGCTGGGGCGTCGGTGGACGACGCCCCCCGCGCGCCGTAACAGCCTGGCGGGGCGCGGGGGTGCGGCGAGGGTCAGGGCCACGGAGTTGATCAGCTCCCGTCCGGGTGGAGCATGAGGACCGCGGTGCGGCACAGGATCTTGACGTCCTGCCAGAGGCTCCAGCTCTCGATGTAGCGGTTGTCGAAGCGGGCCCGGTCCTCGATCGAGGTGTCCCCGCGCAGGCCGTTGACCTGGGCGAGGCCGGTGAGGCCGACCGGGACGCGGTGGCGGTCCGCGTACTCGGGGTAGGCCTGGCTGAACCGCATGACGAAGTAGGGGCGTTCGGGGCGGGGGCCGACCAGGCTCATGTCGCCGCGCAGCACGTTCCACAGTTGCGGGAGCTCGTCGAGGGAGCTGCGGCGCATGAGCCGGCCGACGGCGCCCATCCGGTGGTCCTGGGAGATGTTCCAGCGGGTGGCGGACTCGTGCTCGTTGCTCGGCCGCAGGGTGCGGAACTTGAGGAGGGTGAAGACCCGGCCGTCGAGCCCGGTGCGCTGCTGGCGGAAGAGGACGCCGGGGCCGGTGTCGAAGCGGACGGCGAGCGCGCACAGGGCGAGCACCGGCGCGAGCAGCAGCAGGCCGATCGCGGCGGCGGTCACGTCCAGGGTCCGCTTGGCGGCCCAGCCGGGGCGGCGCATCGCGGCGCGGCCGACCCGCAGGCAGGGGAAGCCCCAGAGCTGGTCGGCGCCGGCCAGCCGCCCGGCGGCGAGCGAGCCGTACTCGCGCAGCGCCGGGACCAGCCAGACCTGGCAGCCGAGCCGGGCGGCGTCGCGCAGGGTGGCGGCGGTCTCGGCCTCGTCGGCGGCGCCGGCGGTGGCGACCACGTGCTGGACGCGGTGGCGGCGGACCTCGCGCTCCAGGACCTCCCGGCCGCCGAGCACGGGCAGGTCGGTGTCGCCGGCGAGCAGCGGCGGGTCGGCGTCGAGGAAGCCGACCGGGCGCATCCCGTACTCGCCGCGCTCGCTGAGGGCGGCGGCGACCCGGCGGCCGAGCCGGCCGGCGCCGAGCACCAGGACGGCGCTGGGGCGGCTGCGGCGGATCCGGCGCACCAGGTGGTAGAGGACGGCGCGACCGCAGACGGAGAGCACCAGTTGGGTGCCGAGCAGGACGGTGAGCCGGGCCGGGGTGGCCGGGCCGTAGTCGGGCCAGTGGCCCTCCAGGCAGCCGGCCAGGCTGATCGCGAAGGCGGCGGCGACCAGTGCCCGCGCGGTGAGGGCGGGCAGTTCGTCGAGCACGGAGAGGGTCAGGCGGGTGCGGTAGAGGCCGCCGGCCAGGTTGAGCAGGATCAGCAGGGGCAGCAGCGCGGCGACACCGAGCAGCGGCGCGACCCGGACGGCCGGGTCGAGCACGCGGTTGGCGGTGCCGGTGGCGGTGCACAGGGCGAGGGCGTCGACGGCGACCAGGGCGGCGGGCAGCGCGAGCCGGGCGCGGACCGGGCGGCGGTGCCGGTGGACCGGCGGGGCGCTGCGGATCCGGTCGGCGTGCGTCGGACGGTCGAGCAGCCCGGTGGCGGGGCGGCGCGGGCCGGCCAGGGTCCGGCCGGGCCGTGGCACGCTGTCGTGATCAATGGTCATCGGCGGACGAACTCCCCTGCTGTGTGCCCGGGGTGACGGCGGTCCGGTACCCGATGGCCCGGGGTGGCCGTCCAGGCCCGGTGAGCGCGGTCCTGACAGCACCTGCTACCGCTGGCGACTTTCGGTTTTCTCGCGAATTCCCGGCGTGAAATCGAAACGAAGCAGGCATAATCAGACGTTACCGAAAACCGGCTTGAATGCTGGAAGTTGACTTGCCGTTTCATTCCAGCCGCCCATTAATAGGTATTTCCGATTTGGCCCCCACACTCACAACCGGTGGAGGGTGCGAATACGGCAGCGCCGGAGCGGCGGGGCATTCACGGCATGTGAAACGATCAGATCCGCTGCGGGACACGGGCGCGGCGCCGCCCGGGCACCCGCCCGGCGCCCAGCAGGTCACGGTAGAGCGCGTCGACCTGTTCGACGACCGATCGAACGTCATGACGGGCCGCGGCGTGCTCGCGCAGCCGGGTGCCGCGCCGCTCGCATTCGATCGGATCGGACAGCGCTTCGGCCATTCGGGTGATGAGCGCGGACACGTCCTCGGACGGCACCAGGGCGGACGCGCGTTCGGACGGCGGCAGGCACTCACGGGCCCCCGGCACATCGGTCAGCAGCACCGGCCGGGCGCAGGCCATCGCCTCCAGCGGGGCCAGCGCCATGCCCTCCCAGCGCGAGGGCAGCACCACCAGGTCGGCCGCGGCCAGCCAGGGCCTCGGGTCGGCGACGTCGCCGACCAGCCGGACCCGGGACGGCCCGGCGCCCTCCTGGGCCATGGCGGCCAGCCGGGCCTCCTCCGGGCCGCCGCCGACCAGCGCCAGCCGGGCGCCCGGCACCCGGCGTCGCACCTCGGGCCAGGCGGTGAGCAGGACGTCCTGCCCCTTCTGGCGGCAGAGCCGGCCCACGCAGACCGCGAGCGGTCCGGCCGGCTCCAGGCCGAGCGCGATCCGGGCGGCCCGGCGGTCGGCGGGCGCGTAGTGGCGCACGTCCACGCCGTTGGGCACCACCGCCCAGTCGGCGTGCAGGCCGGCCGCGACACCGTCGGCCCGCTCCTGGACGGAGACGCAGAGCAGCCGGTGCGCCCAGCGGGTCGCGTACCGCTCCCAGCGCAGGGTGGCCGCGGCGAGCGGGCCGTCGACGGCGGCGAAGGACCAGGCGTGCGGCTGGAAGACGGTCGGCACCGCGCCGCGCACGGCCAGCCGGCCGGCCAGTCCGGCCTTGGCGCTGTGCAGGTGGACCAGGTCGGGCCCGGCGGCCCGGACGATCCGGCGCAGCCGCCAGGCCTCGGCGGCGGTGGTGGCGGGGCCGGGCGAGCGCCGGGCCGGCCAGTCGCGGACCAGCGCGCCGGCCGCGGCGGCCTCCTCGGCGAGCCGGCCGCCGGCGGGGCAGGCGACCAGCACCCGGTGGCCGGCCGCGCGCTGGCCGCGGACCAGGTCGACCACGACGCGGGCCACTCCGCCGTCGACGGGCTGGGAAATGTGAAGGATCGTCATATGCACGGCGGCGAGCCTAGGGTGGCCGCACCGCGGCCGGCCGCCGTCGTCACCCGCAGGTGGCGGGGCGTCCACCCGTACGGCACGCCGCTCGTACGGGTGGACGAACTCGTCGAATCCCTGGACGAGTTGAGGGTGGGATCCGGAAGGCCGGAACCCGCCGGGGCCAGGCCCTGTCTCTTGGATTCTGTCGGCCCCGGCAAGGATCCAGGAGACAGGGCCTAACGCACCACGGCGGCCAGGTTGGTGAGCACCTCGTCGTGGATCCGGTTCAGGCCCTTGGGCGCGAAGGTGCGCTCGAAGAAGCCGCCGATGCCGGTGGCGCCCTGCCAGGTGGCCGTGACGGTGACCTTCGAGCGGCCCTCGCCGGCCGCCGCGACGGTCCAGGTGATCACCATGCTGGAGTTGGCGTCCTTCTCCACCAGCTGGTCCGGGCGCGGCGCCGAGACGGTGAACAGGCAGTCGCGGATGCGCTTCTCGGTGGCCTGCAGCTTCCAGTGCACCTGGGTACCGGCACCGGTGCCGCCGACCCGGACCTCGTACTCGCTGTACTGCGCGGGCAGCAGCTTGGGGCGGGTCACCTGGTAGTCGGCCAGGGCCTCGTACACCCGCTCGGGGGCCGCGTCGTAGACCCGCTCGGTGGTGGCCTGCACCTGTCCCATGGTCGTGCTCTCCTGTCACGGTCGTCCGGCGCCCGGTGGCCCGGCTCGCGGTCGCCCGGCGCCGGGTGGTCGTCGGGGTGGTACCGGCAAGCCAATCACAGCGGGCCGTCGGCGGCGGGCGGCGCCCTCCCCGGCGGAGCGGGCGTTAGGGTGGCGGGTGTGCTCGAACAGGTGACAGCAGTGCGATACGTCGACCCGCTGCGGGCCGGCGGTTCCGTTCCCGGCGTGGTGGAGACCGACGACCTGGGCACCTACGTGGTGAAGTTCACCGGGGCCGCCCAGGGACGCAAGGCGCTGGTGGCGGAGGTGATCGTCGGCGAACTGGCGCGGCGGCTCGGCCTGCGGGTTCCCGAGCTGCGGCTGGTCGACTTCGACCCGGCGGTCGCCGACGGCGAGCCGGACCCCGAGGTCCAGGACATCCTGCGGGCCAGCCGCGGGATCAACCTCGGCATGGACCTGCTGCCCGGCTCCCGCGACTTCCGGCCCGGCATGATCGACGTCGACCCGGTCGAGGCCGGCCGGGTGATCTGGCTGGACGCGCTCACCGGGAACGTCGACCGGACGGTGCACAACCCCAACCTCATGGTCTGGCACGGCAGGCTCTGGCTGATCGACAACGGCGCCGCGCTGGTCTTCCACCACCGCTGGTCCGGCGCCGAGGCGTCCGTCGGCAAGCGCTACGACCTCAGCGCGCACGCCCTCGGCGGGTACCGGCCGGACGTCCGGCTGGCCGACGAGGAGCTCGGGCCGCTGGTCACGGTCGGGCTGCTGGAGGAGGTGGTCGCGCTGGTGCCGGACGCCTGGCTGGCCGACGAGCCGGGGTTCGACTCGGTCGGGGAGCTGCGCCGGGCCTATGTGAACCAGCTGGCGGCGCGGGCGGTGCTCTCCGGCGAATGGCTGCCGGAGGGGTTCTCCACCCCCGAGCAGCTGCGCGAGGCGGAGCAGCGGCGGGCCGCGCGGAGCAGGGCCGGGCGGCCGGCCTGGCTGCAGGAGGTGCCGGACCTGCACGGCAAGCCGTCGGTGGAGACGGTCTGGGAGCACCACTTCGAGTGATCCGGGCCCGTGGGCCGGCCCGTAGGACGGCACGGGGGACGACAAACGGAACGGGGGCGGGACTCGAAGTCCCGCCCCCGTCGCCGTGACTCAGGGTGTCAACCGGTCAGCGCCGGTTCACCGCCACCACTGGGCCGCCTTCTCGGCGTTGATGATGCCGGCGCCGTAGAAGCCGTTGTCGTCCGCGCCGCCCTCGCAGGTGGCGGTCCACTCGCCGGCGCCGCCCGGGTTGTACGGGGCCGACGGGCAGGCGTGCGACTCGGCCTGGTTGGTGAGCAGCTCGGTCAGCTCGTCCGCGCTGGCCCACGGGTGGGTGCTGGCGAGCAGGGCGAGCACGCCGGCGGCGTGCGGCGAGGCCATCGAGGTGCCCTGCATGTAGCCGTACTTGCCGCCCGGGATGGTGGACAGCACGCGGCCGTTCTTGTCCGGGGTGTTCGGGATCTGGTAGCGGCGGTCGCCACCGGGGGCGGCCACGGTGACCTTGCCCTTGCCGTAGCTGGAGTAGTACGACTTCTCGCCGTTGACGCCCACCGAGGAGACCGCGACGACGCCGTCCAGCTCGGTCGGCAGGTTCAGGCAGTCCTGGGTGATCGGGCGCTCGACCGGGGTGGTGTCGTCCGGGCTGGCGACGTCCTTGGTCTTGTGGGCGAGGTCGATGTTCTCGTTGCCCGCCGCGGCGACGTTGAGGACGCCCTTGCGCTGCGAGAACTCGACGGCGCGGCGGACGGCGGTGGAGATCGCCGCCTGGTCGGCGTCGTTCTGGCAGTTGAACATCCACGGGTCGACGAAGTAGCTGTTGTTCGTGACCTTGAACTTGTGCTCACCGGCCCAGACGAAGCCGCAGATGGCGTACTCCGGGTAGATGAAGCCGCCGTCGTCGACGACCTTCACCGCGGCGAGCTTGACGTTCGGGGCGATGCCCTCGATGCCCTTGCCGTTCTTGGCGGCGGCGATGGTGCCGGCCACGTGGGTGCCGTGGTCGCCGTCGACGCCCGGCTGCCAGGCCTCCCAGGCGGTGTTCGGCTTGCCACCGTCGATGCAGGAGACCGACTGCGAGGCGTCGACGTTGGCGGCGAGGTCCTCGTGGGTGCCGTCGATGCCGGAGTCCAGCACGCCGACGGTGACCTTGTTGCTGCCCAGGGACAGCTTGTGGGCCTTGTCCACGCCGATCTGGCGCATGTCCCACTGGTTGGCCCAGAGGGGCTCCTCGCCCGCGACGGCGGAGGCGGCCGGGGCGTCGACGACCTCGGCGACCCGGTCCTCGGAGGCGGTGATGCCCTTGGTGCGGCTGGCACCGACCGACTCGACGCCCTTGGCCTGCCGCAGCTTGGCGGCGAACTGGGTGTCGTTCGAGCGGGCGATCACCACGCCGATCTGCTCGTAGGAGTACACGACGGTGCCGCCGAGGGACGTGACCGCCTTCTCGACCTTCTGCACCTGGCCGTGGTTGGCCTTGGTGTTGACGACGTAGCTGAGCAGCGGACCGGTCGTCGACTGCGACCCGGAGGCGGCGACGGCGGTGCCGGTCGGCAGCGCGAGGGCGCCGGCGGTGGCGAGGACGAGACCCACCGCCGCATACCGGGTCCGGCTGATCCGAGGAACACTCATAGGGGTTGGCCCTCCCGAGTCGTCATGCAGCAGCTGCGGTTGGCAGGTGCACTTGGAATGATCGGGACGTTAGTGAACAAGTGTCGCAATCCGCAAGAGGTAGTCATCCAATCGTCACAACCCCGCCACCGACGGAAGGTATGACTCCGCCTCTGCTGGGCAGGCCGGGGCGGTCCGACGACCACGAGAGCACAGCGGCATCGGGAGCCACACCCTAGTCAGCCGGGCCGACGGCGGAACAGGAGTGCGGGGCGGCCGGAAACGGCCAGTGGCGGATCACCGCCAAGCCGGAGCGGCGGACGGTCAGAGCGCGTACAGTCGCCGGGCGTTGTCGGCCGCCACCTGACGGGCCAGCCGGTCGGCGTCAGCCGCGGTGCACGCGCCGTCGGCGCGCCAGCCGTCCAGCAGGGCGCCCAGGCCGTGCCGGAACTGGGCCGCGCCGACCAGGTACAGCTCGGGCAGGCCGTAGGCGTCGGTGGAGAACAGCAGCTTGCCGAACGGCGCCAGCTCCAGCATCTCCCCGAGCACCGCCGCCGCCCGGGGGCCGACGTAGGAGGTGGTCAGGCCGAGGTCGGTGTACACCAGCGGGAAGGCCTGGGCCAGCCAGGCGGCCTGCCGGTGGTACGGGTAGCCGTGCAGCAGCACCAGCGGAACGCCGCTCGGCTCGGCGGCGCGCACGAAGCCGGCCAGCAGCGAAGGGTCGGCGAGGTGCAGGGTGACGTCGGGGTCGCCGAAGCCGGTGTGCAGTTGGAGCGGCAGCCGCAGCGCGGCGCAGACCTCCAGGGCGGCCCACAGCAGTTCACGCAGCAGCACCGGGTCGGTGACCCGGCCGCCCCCGGCGCGCTGCCGCCCGGCGGCGGCCCCCGCGACCTCGGCCGGGGAGGGGCGTTCGGCGGGCACCGCCAGGCCGCTGCGGTAGGCCACCACCGACTTCACCGCGACGGCGCCGACGGCCGCCTCGGCCAGCGCCTCGCGGACGGCCCCGGCCCAGGCGCCGGGCGGGGCGGCGACGGTCTCGGCGACCGTCTCCAGCCGGACCACCTCGCGCACCCGGACGGCGGCCGCCTCGGCGAACTCGCCGAGCGGCAGCAGCGGATGGCCGGCGGCGGCGGTCAGCCCGGTGTCGACCAGACAGGTGTCCAGGCCGGCGGCGGCCAGCAGCCGGCCGGTGGCCCGCACGGCGCCGAGCTCGCGCCGCCGGGCGAGGTACTCCTCGGCCGACGCGTGCGCGGGCAGCCCGAGCGCGGGCGGACACCAGCGGCGCACGGCGAGGCCGATCGCGCTGTCGAAGGGCGAGGTGCCGGGGGCCGGCGGGCGGTCGGACTCGGTGAGCAGCCCCGCCAGCGCGTCGTCGGCGAGTTCGGCCGTCACCACGCTGTGGCAGTGGTGGTCGACCAGCGCGGGGACGTCCAGCACGCCGCTAGTACCGCCAGCGGGTGGCGGCGGCCAGCTCCTCGGGGGGCGCGTCGGCGTACTGGTCGGCCTCGGCCTCCCGGACGGCGAGCACGGCCCCGTACAGGGCCTCGCCGAGCGCCTCGCGCAGCAGCGCGGACCGGCGGTAGGCGTCGAGCGCCTCGCCCGGGCCGGAGGGCAGCCGGGGGACGGCACCGGGCTCGGCCTGCGCCGGGTCACCGGTGAACTCCGGTGGCAGCGCCAGCCGTTGGTCAAGGCCGGCGAGGCCCGCGGTGATCACCCCGCCGACCGCCAGATAGGGGTTGGCGGTGGCGTCGAAGCACTTGACCTCCGCGTTGGCGGCCGAGGCGCGCTCACCGGTGGAGCCGGCGACCAGCCGCAGCGCGGCCTCCCGGTTCTCCAGGCCCCAGCACTGGTAGGCCCCGGCCCAGTGCGACGGGACCAGCCGCAGGTAGCCGGCCGGGCTGGAGCAGCCGAGCACCAGCAGTTCGGGCAGCGCGCCGAGCACCCCGGCGAGGAAGCCCTCGGCCTCGGCGGTGAGGCCGTGCGGGCCGGGGCCGCCGTGGGCGAGGTTGCGGCCGTCCCGCCACAGGCTGAGGTGGAGGTGGCCGCCGTTGCCGACGCCACCGGCCTCGACCGCCGGGGCGAAGGAGACCCGCAGACCGTGCCGGGCGGAGACGGCGCGGATCGTCTGCCGCACCAGCACCGAGGTGTCGGCGGCCTCGACCGGACCCTCGGGGGCGAGCGAGACCTCGAACTGGCCCGCCGCGTACTCGGGGTGGATCTGGAGCACGGTCAGGCCCTGCTCGCCGAGGGCGCGCAGCACGTCGCGCAGGTAGTCGGAGAGCTCGGTCAGCCGCTGCATGCCGTAGGCCGGGCCGGCCGTCGGGTAGCGGGGCTCCTCCCCGGGCGGGCCGGCCAGCGCGACCACCCACTCGATCTCGATGCCGGCCTTCAGCGTCAGCCCCTGCTCGGCGGCGGCCGTGACCGCCCGGCGGGCGAAGAGCCGCTGGCAGCCCGGGTGCGGGGCCCCGCCCTGGGTGTAGCGGTCCCCCGGCGCCCAGGCCCAGCCCGGCTGGGCGGCGAGCGGCACGATCCGTTCGACGTCGGGGTAGAGCCGCAGGTCCCCGGTGGGGCCGCCGATCAGCGGGCTGGTGACGATGGTGTCGTCGGCGAGGAAGACGTCGAAGCAGGGGGCCGTGCCGACGCCCCACTGGGCCGCGTGCACCAGGCCGCCGAGCGGCACCGCCTTGACCCGGGTGATCCCGGCGTTGTCCACCCAGGTGACGGCGACCGCCTCGACCCCGGCGGTCCGCAGCCGGTCGACCGCCAGCTGGGCGCGCTCCCCGCGCTCGGCCCGGTCGACCCGGGGCGGCACGGCGCCGCCCTCGGGCCCGGCGGCGGACGCCCGGTCGGACTCCCTGCTGGACCCGGCCCCCTTGCTGGACTCTGCGGACGGATCGGGACGGCCCGCGGAGACGGTTCCGGTGCTCATGACCTCATGCTCCCCCGGCCCGCGGGGGCGCGTAACTCCCCTATCGGGTGGTCCGAACGGACGTCCGTCCACCCCCGTCCCCCGTGCGGGTGATCGCCCGCCCGTGAGCAGCGGAGAATCAGCGCCCGACCCCCTTCCTACCGGCCGGTAGCTTCGCTACAGTGTCGGCACGCACCACCGTCGGGCTTCGGGAGCCGCACCGACGGGGGCGCCGTCCGCCGCGCGGGACTCGCGCGGAGCGGGCGGCGCGCGACGGTGCTCTCGTGCACCGGCGGGCGCCGCGGACCGCGGCCGCAGCCGGGACTTCTCTCCTCCGTGTTCAGAGCCGCTGCCCCACGTCGAGCGCCTGAGCACCACGGCACACCCGCAGCACCGCCGGAGCGGACCGGCGGCGGCGCGGTGGCCGCAACCGTCATCCCCCGCCCCCGCGCGCGGACCCTCCTCCGAAGGGCGCGCCCTTCGGAGCGCGCGCGGGTCTTCCATGACAAGGAGTCAGGACAGATGGAGCGTCCCTTCCCCACGGTCGCCGTGGTCGGCCTCGGCACGATGGGCTCCGGCGTCGCGGTCGCGGTCGCCAGGAGCGGCCGCCGGGTGATCGGCATCGAGGCCGACGAGGCCTCGGCCGCCCGGGCGCTGGCCCGGATCGAGGAGGCCACCGCGCACGCGGTGGCCCGCGAGCGGCTCACCGCCGAGGAGCGGGCCGGGCTGCTGGCCCGGATCACCGTCGGCCACGCGCTGGAGGCCGCCGCCGAGGCCGCCCTGGTGATCGAGGAGGTCCCCGAGCGGCTGGAGCTCAAGCGGGAGCTCTTCGCCGAGCTGGACCGGATCTGCCCGGCCGGCACCGTGCTGGCCACCGGCACCACCGCGCTGTCGGTGACCCGGATCGCCGCCGCCACCGCCCGCCCGGACCGGGTGCTCGGCCTGCACTTCTTCAACCCCGTGCACACCATGAAGCTGGTCGAGGTGGTGCGCACCGTGCTCACCTCCCCGCAGGTGGCCGAGCAGGCCGCGGCCCTCGCCCGGGACCTCGGCAAGGAGCCGGTGGCGGCCGGCGACCGGCCCGGCTTCGTGGTCAACGGCCTGCTCTTCGCCTACCTCAACCAGGCCGCCGCGATGTACGAGTCCCGGTACGCCACCCGGGAGGACATCGACGCCGCGATGCGGCTCGGCTGCGGCCTGCCGATGGGCCCGCTGGCGCTGCTCGACCTGATCGGCGTGGACACCGCCCGGACCGTCCTGGAGGCGATGTACGAGCAGTCGAAGGACCGGCTGCACGCGCCCGCGCCGATCCTCGGCCAGCTGGTCGCCGCCGGGCTGCTGGGCCGCAAGTCCGGCCGCGGCTTCTACGCCTACGAGGCGCCCGGCTCCTCGAAGGCCGTCGACGCCGCCACCGGCCCGGCGCGGCCCAAGGCCCCCGGGCGGGAGGTGCGCGGCATCGGCGTCTGCGGCTCGGGCACCATGGCCACCGGCATCGTCGAGGTGTTCGCCAAGGCCGGGTTCCCGGTGCTGCTGGCCGCCCGCGGCCAGGAGAAGGCGGAGCGGGCCAAGGCGCAGCTGGCGAAGTCGCTGGAGCGCTCGGTCGGCAAGGGCCGGCTGACCGCGGAGCAGCGGGACGCCGCGCTGGCACTGGTCACTCCGGTCGGACGGTACGACGAGCTGGCCGGGGTGGACCTGGTGGTGGAGGCGGTCGCCGAGGACCTGGCGGTCAAGCGCGAGCTGTTCGCCACCCTGGACGCGATCGTCAAGCCGGGCGCGGTGCTGGCCACCACCACCTCCTCGCTGCCGGTGATCGGCTGCGCCTCGGCCACCTCGCGGCCGCAGGACGTGATCGGCATGCACTTCTTCAACCCGGCGCCGGCGATGCGGCTGGTGGAGGTGGTCTCCACGGTGCTGACCGCCCCGGACGTCACCGCGACCGTGCTGGAGCTGTGCGCGAAGGTCCGCAAGCACCCGGTGGAGTGCGGGGACCGGGCCGGGTTCATCGTCAACGCGCTGCTCTTCCCCTACCTGAACGACGCGGTGCGGATGCTCCAGGAGCACTACGCGACGGTGGACGACATCGACACCGCGATGAAGCTCGGCTGCGGGTACCCGATGGGCCCGTTCGAGCTGCTGGACGTGGTCGGCCTGGACGTCTCGCTGACCATCGAGCAGGTGCTGCACCGGGAGTTCCGGGAGCCGGGCCTGGCCGCGGCGCCGCTGCTGGAGCACCTGGTGGCGGCCGGCTGCCTGGGCCGCAAGACCGGCCGCGGCTTCCGCGACCACGCGCGCCGATGACCACCCCGCCGCCCTCCGGGGGACGGCCCGGCCGGCCGCCGCTGCGCCCGGAGCGGCCCGGCTGGGGGCCGGGCGCGGTCCCGGCGCGCCGGCCCGGACCCGCGGCGGGCGGGCCGGTCCCCCCGGTCCGCCGGGGAAGACCCCCGGGCGCGGCGCCGGGGACGTGTAGCGTTCCGGGCATGGATCGGGTTCAGTCAGTCTCCCCGCAGCAATCCGCCCCGGCGCGCGACGGCCGGCCGGCCGGGACCGGCCAGGACGGGGGCCCGGGCAGCCGCCGGGCGGCGGCGCAGCGCCAGCAGATGCGTCAGGATCTGGCCACCGCCGCCATGGAGTTGTTCGCCTCGCAGGGCTACGAGGAGACCACGGTCGACCAGATCGCGGCGGCGGCCGGGGTGGCCCGGCGGACCTTCTTCCGGTACTTCCGGTCCAAGGAGGAGGCGATCTTCCCGGACCACGACGACACCCTGGTCCGGGTGGCCGACCTGCTGGCCAGTGCCGAGCCGGAGGAGCACCCGCTGGACGTGGTCTGCCGGGGCATCAAGGAGGTGCTGCGGATGTACGCCTCCACGCCCGGGGTGTCGGTCGCGCGGTACCAGTTGATCCGTCAGGTGCCGGCGCTGCGCGAGCGGGAGATCGCCGTGGTGGCCCGCTACGAGCGGCTGTTCACCCGGTACCTGCTGGGCCGCTTCGACACCGCCGGGGAGATCCCCTCGGGCTGGCAGCGCGGCGGCGAGGACGACTCGATGCTGGCCGAGGTGTCGGCGGCGGCCGTGGTCGCGGCCCACAACCACGTGCTGCGGCGCTGGCTGCGGGCGGGCGGCCGGGGCGACGTCGAGGCGCAGCTGGACCACTCCTTCGAGGTGATCCGGCGGACCTTCTGGGCGTCCAGCTCGCCGGGCGCGCGGCGGCGCGGCGCCGTGGTGGCACCCGGTGCCAGTGCGACCGAGGCGGAGGCCGCGACGGCGAGCGCACTGAGTGCCGGCCCCGGAGGTGAGGTGCTCATCACAGTCGCCCGGACGGACGCCCCGCTGGAGGTCGTGGTGGACGCCGTGCGGGCCGCCCTGGAGGGCGCCAAGCAGGCCTGATCACCGGAGTTTTCGCAGCTCACGGCAGTTTCCAGGGCCCGCGCCGAACCATCGGCGCGGGCCCTTCCCATGCCCTTCGCAGGCCCCGCCGAGGGGGTCGCGGCCCACCGGAATTGCTGGCACGCCGTGTCTTTACGAGTGGCACAGGGTGCCACTACCTTGTTACCCACCAGTCGCGGCGCCGCGGCTCCCCACCTCGGCGCGCCGTCGTACCGGCGCTCCCCCAACCCCGGGAGCGACCCACCGCAGTGCCAGGCCCACCAGCCACCCACCCACCACCCCGTTCAGCGAAGCCGGTGTCCGCTCCCGGCTCCCCCAGACGCCCTGTGCCCTCACACAGGTACGCCTTCGGAGGCAGCCATGAAGGAAATCCTCGACGCGATCCTCAGCCCCGACAGCACCTCGGCGGACTTCGCCAACGCGAAGCTGCCGGAGTCCTACCGGGCGGTGACGCTCCACAAGGACGAGGAGCAGATGTTCGCCGGCCTCGACAGCCGCGACAAGGACCCCCGCGAGTCCCTCCACCTCGACGAGGTCGCACTGCCCGAACTGGGCCCGGGTGAGGCCCTGGTCGCCGTGATGGCGAGCGCCGTGAACTACAACACCGTGTGGAGCTCGATCTTCGAGCCGGTCTCCACCTTCGGCTTCCTGGAGCGCTACGGCCGGCTCTCCCCGCTCACCGCGCGCCACGACCTGCCGTACCACGTCGTCGGCTCGGACCTCGCCGGCGTGGTGCTGCGCACCGGTGCCGGGGTCAACGCCTGGAAGCCGGGCGACGAGGTGGTCGCGCACTGCCTCTCCGTCGAGCTGGAGTCCTCCGACGGCCACAACGACACGATGATGGACCCGGAGCAGCGGATCTGGGGCTTCGAGACCAACTTCGGCGGCCTCGCCCAGCTGGCCCTGGTGAAGACCAACCAGCTGATGCCCAAGCCCGCCCACCTGACCTGGGAGGAGGCCGCCTCCCCCGGCCTGGTCAACTCCACCGCCTACCGCCAGCTGGTCTCGCAGAACGGCGCCGGCATGAAGCAGGGCGACAACGTGCTGATCTGGGGCGCCAGCGGCGGCCTCGGCTCCTACGCCACCCAGTACGCGCTGGCCGGCGGCGCCACCCCGATCTGCGTCGTCTCCAGCCCGCAGAAGGCCGACATCTGCCGGGCGATGGGCGCCGAGGCGATCATCGACCGCTCCGCCGAGGGCTACCGGTTCTGGAAGGACGAGCAGACCCAGGACCCGCGCGAGTGGAAGCGGCTCGGCGGGCGGATCCGCGAGCTGACCGGCGGCGAGGACGTCGACATCGTCTTCGAGCACCCCGGCCGGGAGACCTTCGGCGCGAGCGTCTACGTCACCCGCAAGGGCGGCACCATCGTCACCTGCGCCTCCACCTCCGGCTTCATGCACCAGTACGACAACCGGTACCTGTGGATGTCGCTCAAGCGGATCGTCGGCTCGCACTTCGCCAACTACCGCGAGGCCTGGGAGGCCAACCGGCTGGTCGCCAAGGGGAAGATCCACCCGACCGTCTCCAAGGTCTACCCGCTGGAGCAGACCGGCCAGGCCGCGCTGGACGTGCACCACAACAAGCACCAGGGCAAGGTCGGCGTGCTCTGCCTGGCCCCCGAGGAGGGCCTGGGCGTGCGCGACGCCGAGCTGCGCACCCGGCACGTCGACGCGATCAACCGCTTCCGGAACATCTGAGGGTGACCTGATGAGTGATCAGAAGCGCGACCGCCCCTGGCTGATGCGCACCTACGCCGGGCACTCCACGGCCGCGGACTCCAACGCGCTGTACCGGCGGAACCTGGCCAAGGGCCAGACCGGCCTCTCGGTGGCGTTCGACCTGCCGACCCAGACCGGCTACGACTCCGACCACGTCCTCGCCCGCGGCGAGGTCGGCCGGGTCGGCGTCCCGGTCGGCCACGTCGGCGACATGCGGGCCCTGTTCGACGGCATCCCGCTCGAACGCACCAACACCTCGATGACCATCAACGCCACCGCGATGTGGCTGCTGGCGCTCTACCAGGTGGTCGCCGAGGAGCAGGGCGCCGGCATCGCCGCGCTCACCGGCACCACCCAGAACGACATCGTCAAGGAGTACCTGTCGCGCGGGACGCACGTCTTCCCGCCCGGCCCCTCGGTGCGGCTGATCACCGACATGATCGCCTACACGGTCGGGAACATCCCCAAGTGGAACCCGATCAACATCTGCAGCTACCACCTCCAGGAGGCCGGGGCCACCCCGGTCCAGGAGATCGCCTACGCGATGTGCACGGCGATCGAGGTGCTGGACGCCGTCCGCGACTCCGGCCAGGTGCCGGCCGAGCGGATGGGCGAGGTGGTCGCCCGGATCTCCTTCTTCGTCAACGCCGGCGTGCGGTTCGTCGAGGAGATGTGCAAGATGCGGGCCTTCGGCCGGCTCTGGGAGAAGGTCACCCGCGAGCGGTACGGCATCGAGGACCCCAAGCAGCGCCGGTTCCGCTACGGCGTCCAGGTGAACTCGCTCGGCCTGACCGAGGCGCAGCCGGAGAACAACGTCCAGCGGATCGTGCTGGAGATGCTCGCCGTCACCCTCTCCAAGGACGCCCGCGCCCGCGCCGTCCAGCTGCCCGCCTGGAACGAGGCGCTCGGGCTGCCCCGCCCGTGGGACCAGCAGTGGTCGCTGCGGATCCAGCAGGTGCTCGCCTACGAGTCCGACCTGCTGGAGTACGGGGACCTCTTCAACGGCTCCGACGTCGTCGAGGCCAAGACCGCCGAGCTGCTGGCCGGCGCCGAGGCCGAGATCGCCAAGGTGCTGGGGATGGGCGGGGTGATCCCGGCCGTCGAGTCCGGCTACCTGAAGTCCAACCTGGTCGCCTCGCACGCGGCCCGCCGGGCCCGGATCGAGTCCGGCGAGGACCGGATCATCGGGGTGAACTGCTTCGACACCACCGAGGAGAGCCCGCTCACGGCCGACCTCGACACCGCGATCACGGTCGTCGACCCGGCCGCCGAGCGGTCCGTGCTGGCCGCCCTGGAGGCCTGGCGCGGGCAGCGCGACGAGGCCGCCGCGCTGCGCGCCCTGGAGGAGCTCAAGGCCGTCGCCGCCACCGACGCCAACCTGGTGCCGGCCACCCTGGCCTGCGCCCGGGCCGGGGTCACCACCGGCGAGTGGGCCTTCGCGCTGCGCGAGGTGTTCGGCGAGTACCGCGCGCCCACCGGCGTCGGCGGCGCCCCGGTCGCGGTCGCCGCCGAGCCCGGCGGCGAGCTGGCCGCGGTCCGCGAGGCGGTCGCCGCGACCGCCGCCGAGCTGGGCGCCGGCAAGCTGCGCCTGCTGGTCGGCAAGCCCGGCCTGGACGGTCACTCCAACGGGGCCGAGCAGATCGCCGTCCGGGCCCGCGACGCCGGCTTCGAGGTGGTCTACCAGGGCATCCGGCTCACCCCCGAGCAGATCGTCTCGGCCGCCGTCGCCGAGGACGTCCACTGCGTGGGCCTGTCGATCCTCTCCGGCGCCCACTCCGAGCTGGTCCCGGACGTGCTGCACCGGCTGCGCCGCGCCGGGGTGGAGGATGTCCCGGTGATCGTGGGTGGCATCATCCCGGCAGCGGACGGCGAGGCCCTCAGGGCCGCCGGCGTCGCCGCCGTCTTCACCCCGAAGGACTTCGGCATCACCACCATCATCGGCCGGATCGTGGACGAGATCCGGCTGGCCAACAGGCTCCAGCCCTGGACGCCGGCCCCGGCCACGACGACCAGCTGACCCCGGAAGGACCCTCTCCCACCATGACTGTCAACCGCCTGCGCCCGCGCCGCTCCTGCCTCGCCGTACCCGGCAGCAACCCGCGTTTCCTGGAGAAGGCCCAGGGCCTGCCCGCCGACCAGGTCTTCCTCGACCTGGAGGACGCCTGCGCCCCGCTGGTCAAGGAGAGCGCCCGGCACTCGATCGTCGACGCGCTGAACAACGGCGACTGGGGCGGCAAGACCCGCGTCGTGCGGGTCAACGACTGGACCACCCACTGGACCTACCGCGACGTGATCACCGTCGTCGAGGGCGCGGGCCCCAACCTCGACTGCATCATGCTGCCCAAGGTCCAGGACGCCGAGCAGGTCAAGGCGCTCGACCTGCTGCTCACCCAGATCGAGAAGACCATGGGCTTCGAGGTCGGCCGGATCGGCATCGAGGCGCAGATCGAGAACGCCAAGGGCCTCATCAACGTCGACGCCATCGCCCAGGCCTCGCCCCGGCTGGAGACCATCATCTTCGGCCCGGCCGACTTCATGGCCTCGATCAACATGAAGTCCCTGGTGGTCGGCGAGCAGCCGCCCGGCTACTCGGCCGACGCCTACCACTACATCCTGATGCGCATCCTGATGGCCGCCCGCGCCCACGACCTCCAGGCGATCGACGGCCCCTACCTGCAGATCCGCAACCAGGAGGGCTACCGCGAGGTGGCCGGCCGCGCCGCCGCGCTGGGCTTCGACGGCAAGTGGGTGCTGCACCCGGACCAGGTCGCCGCCGCCAACGAGATCTTCTCGCCCTCCCAGGCGGACTACGACCACGCCGAGCTGATCCTCGACGCCTACGACTGGTGCACCTCAGAGGCCGGCGGCTTCAAGGGCTCGGCGATGCTCGGCGACGAGATGATCGACGAGGCCAGCCGCAAGATGGCGCTGGTCGTCTCCGGCAAGGGCCGGGCCGCCGGTCTGCAGCGCACCTCCACGTTCGAGCCCCCGCAGGCCTGAGAGCCCCGACCCCAAGGACCACTGAGACATGCAGTTCGGACGCACCTACGAGGAGTTCGAGGTCGGCGCGGTGTACAAGCACTGGCCCGGCAAGACGGTCACCGAGTACGACGACCACCTCTTCTGCCTCCTCACCATGAACCACCACCCGCTCCACCTGAACGCCGACTACGCGGAGCGGACGACCGACTTCGGCCGCAACGTGGTGGTGGGCAACTACGTCTACTCGCTGCTGCTGGGGATGTCCGTCCCGGACGTCTCCGGCAAGGCGATCGCCAACCTGGAGATCGAGTCGCTGCGGCACGTCGCGCCGACCTTCCACGGCGACACGATCTACGGCGAGACCACCGTGCTCGACAAGTGGCCGTCCAAGTCCAAGGACGACCGCGGCATCGTGTACGTCGAGACCAAGGGCTACAAGCAGGACGGCACGGTCGTCTGCGTCTTCCGCCGCAAGGTGATGGTGCCGACCGCGACGTACATCGAGGCGCGCGGCGGCGAGCAGCCCGGCCGCCCCGTCCCGCTCGGCTGAGCCCCCCCCCGAAGGAAAAAGCCCCGGACGGGCCGGCCGCCGTCATCGGCCGTGCCCCGACCCGGTTCACGGGGGCTCCGCGGAAGCCACGCCCGCGGAGCCCCCGCCCCCCTCACTCCTCTTCTCTTTTCCCTCAGTCATGACAGGAGCCGCACGATGGGACGCCTCGCGCAGACCGACGGCCTCACCGAGATCCAGCGGGACATCCTCGCCACCGTGCGCGGGTTCGTCGACAAGGAGATCATCCCGGTCGCGACCGAGCTGGAGCACAAGGACGAGTACCCCGCCGCGATCGTCGAGGGCATGAAGCAGCTCGGCCTCTTCGGCCTGACCATCCCCGAGGAGTACGGCGGCCTCGGCGAGTCGCTGCTCACCTACGCCCTGGTGGTGGAGGAGATCGCCCGCGGCTGGATGTCCGTCTCCGGCATCGTCAACACCCACTTCATCGTGGCGCACATGATCAACGCGCACGGCACCCAGGAGCAGAAGGACCACTTCCTGCCGAGGATGGCGACCGGCGAGGTCCGCGGCGCCTTCTCGATGTCCGAGCCGGGCCTGGGCTCCGACGTCGCCGCGATCACCACCAAGGGTGTCAAGGACGGCGAGGACGGGGAGTTCTACGTCCTCAACGGCCAGAAGATGTGGCTGACCAACGGCGGCACCTCCACCCTGGTCGCGGTGCTGTGCCGGACCGACGAGGGCGGCTCCACCCCCTACAGGAACATGACCACCTTCCTGATCGAGAAGACGCCGGGCTTCGGACCGAACCCGACCGTCCCCGGCCTCACCGTGCCCGGCAAGATCGAGAAGATGGGCTACAAGGGCGTCGACACCACCGAGCTGGTCCTCCAGGACGTCCGCGTCCCGGCCGACCGGATCCTCGGCGGCGTCCCCGGCCGCGGTTTCTACCAGATGATGGACGGCGTCGAGGTCGGCCGGGTCAACGTGGCCGCGCGCGGCTGCGGCGTCGCCCGGCGCGCCTTCGAGCTGGGCATCGCCTACGCCCAGCAGCGCACCACCTTCGGCAAGAAGATCGCCGAGCACCAGGCGATCCAGTTCAAGCTCGCCGAGATGGCCACCAAGGTCGAGGCCGCCCACCAGATGATGGTCATGGCCGCCCGCAAGAAGGACGGCGGCGAGCGCAACGACCTGGAGGCCGGCATGGCCAAGTACCTCGCCTCCGAGTACTGCAAGGAGGTCGTCGAGGACGCCTTCCGGATCCACGGCGGCTACGGCTTCTCCAAGGAGTACGAGATCGAGCGGCTCTACCGGGAGGCCCCGATGCTGCTGATCGGTGAAGGTACTGCGGAGATCCAGAAGATGATCGTCGGGCGCCGGCTGCTGGAGGAGTACCGCATCGCGCAGTGACCGACAGGTCACCGGAGCCGCCGGTCGACGGGCGTGCGGGCCCGTCCCGGCAGGACGCCGTGCCCCGACCCGGTCGCCTGGTCCGCCCCGGGTCCGGCACGGCCCACCGGAGCGGCCGCAGGGCGTACAGCTGCTGTCACGCGCCCCGCGGCCGCTCCGGCATCCCCGCGCCGTGCTCCGGACGTGCCCCCGGCTGCCCCCGGCGGACGGCTCCGAACGGCCGTACGGGCACGGTTGAGACATGAGTCACCAGCTTCGCCCGGTCCCTTGGGAACCGGAGCGGGGCGAGCTACGGTCGTACAGAAGGGACGCTGCCGCGTCTCCGCCAGGTCACATGACGAGCAGGCGGGTTGCCCACCCACCGTCTGCTCCCGATAGCATCCACCGGGACAGCAGACGTCCCTCTCTTACCCGATCCCGCGGTGGCCCCCGTCCAGCGGCCATGATCCCCCGCGACAAAGGTCTTCGATGCCCATCAGCCCGTCCCCTCACACCTCCGTCACGGACCGCGATGCCCTCGCAGCCACGACGGCCGGTCGGCGACCCCGCGTGACCATCGCGCGCGGAGCCACCCCCTGGTTCGTCCCCACCCTCGCCACGGCCGCCGTGACCACCGCCCTCACCCGGCGCAGTGGCAAGTGGGCCCTGGCGGCGGTACCCGCCTGTGCGCTCGGCGCCGGCATGCTGTGGTTCTTCCGCGACCCCGAGCGTGAGATCGGCACGGGCAGAGTGATCTCCCCCGCCGACGGCGTGGTCCAGAGCATCGACGCGTGGCCGGACGGCCGGACCCGCGTGGCGATCTTCATGAGCCCGCTGAACGTCCACGTCAACCGGGCCCCGCTGCCCGGAACCGTGGCCTCCGTCGAGCACGTGCCCGGTGGCTTCGTGCCCGCGTTCAACAAGGACAGCGACCAGAACGAGCGGGTCGTCTGGCACTTCGACACCGAGCTCGGCGACATCGAGATGGTGCAGATCGCGGGCGCCGTGGCGCGCCGCATCGTGCCGTACGTGGACGCCGGTACCAAGGTCGAGCAGGGCGAGCGGATCGGTCTGATCCGGTTCGGGTCCCGGGTCGACACCTACCTGCCGGCCGGCGTCGAGGTCGGCGTCGAGGTCGGCCAGAAGACCACCGCCGGGGTGACGCGCCTTGACCGTGACTGATCCTGAGACGATCGTCGGCCTGGACGACGAGGAGACGGCCCTGCGCCGCCGCCGCTGGGCCCGCGACCGCGAGCTGCGCCAGCCGCGCTCGCCGCAGCACCTGTCGACCGCCGACTTCCTGACCCTGGGGAACGCCGTCTGCGGCTTCCTGGCGATCTACTCGATCACCACCGGGGTGCTCGTCCCGCACATCACCAACCCGGACGCCGCGCCGGACAAGCACAGCGCCGCCACCGCGGTGACGCTGCTGCTGATCGGCTCGATGTGCGACCTGTTCGACGGGCTGGTGGCGCGCAAGCTGCGCTCCTCCGCGCTCGGGGCCGAGCTCGACAACCTGGCCGACCTGATCAGCTTCGGCATCGCGCCGGCCTACTTCGTCGCGGTCTGGGGCATGGTCTCGCCCGGCTCCAACAGCCGGCTGTCGGCGCTGATCGCGCTGACCGTGCTGCTCGCGGTGGTGCTGCGGCTCGCCCGCTTCTCCGCCGTCAAGATGCGACCCGGGGTGTTCCAGGGCATGCCCTGCCCGATGGGCGCCATGACGGTGATCGCCATCGTGCTGCTCGACCCGCCGTTCCTGCCCGGTCTGCTCGCCATCTTCGGCGCGGCGTACCTGATGGTCAGCCGGATCGAGTACCCGAAGCCGCAGGGCCTGCTGGCCACCGCGACGCTCTGCTGGATCGTGGTCTCGATCGGCTGCCTGGCGGCCTGGGCGACCGGCCTGCCGGGCGGCGACAACCTGATGCACATCGGCGCGTTCGCGCAGATCGCACTCGCCGCGATGGCGCCGCTGCTGGTGATCCGCCGCAAGGTGGGCCAGAAGGTCGGCGACGTCCGGGCCCGCCGCGCGGAGTCGCGGATCGGCTGACGGTCCCCCTTGGGCATGCGTAAGGGCCCGGCTCCCCTCGGGGAGCCGGGCCCTTACGCGTGTCCGGGACTCGGGGGCGCTACGCGCCGCCGCGGTGGACGCTGAAGGCCGAGCGGCGGGCCGCGCGGGCCACCCCCGGGTCCGGGTGGACGCCGGAGACCGCGGTCAGCACCGAGGCCGCCCGCGGGTGCCCGGACTGCCGGGCCCGGGCGAACAGCCGCACCGGGTCGCCGGCCGAGGCGCCCTCGACGTGGCCGACGAGCAGGTCCGTCTCCCCGTGGTCGAGCACGGCCGCGGCGGTGTCCACCCAGAGCCAGGCGGCGTCCTCCGCGCCCAGCACATCGGCCGGGGAGACCCCCTCGTCCGAGCGCTCGGCCAGCCAGAGCAGCGCGTAGGGGCGCAGCACCGGCTCGTCGACGGCGGCCCGGACGGCCTGCTCGGCGGTCACGCCGGCCACCCGCAGCGCCTCGAAGGCCAGGCCGCGCACCAGGGCGTCCTCACCCTGCGCGGCCTCCAGCAGCTCGGCCACCGCCCGGTCGGCCGGGCGGGCGGCCAGCCAGGCCCGGTACTCGGCGCGGGCCGGGCCCGGCGAGTAGTCGGCGCAGGCGCTCAGCAGCGCCAGCGCGCTCTGCTCGATGTGGCCGGCGGCGGTCTGCGCGACGGTGCAGATCTCCTCCAGCTTGGCCCGCACCGCCCAGTGCCCGAGCGGGGAGAGCTCGGCCGCGTTGTCCCGGCGGACCAGCGCGCCGACGGCGGCCAGGCCGTCCAGCATCCAGTCCAGGACGGCGGCGACGTCGGCCGGCGAGGCCGGGGTGTCGATCTGCGGCTCGCGGCAGGTGCCGCGCACGGCGGAGACGGCGGAGGCCGCGTGCGGGACGGGCGAGAGGCCGAAGGTGCCCTCGCCGCCGCCGACCCGGCGCTCGTCCAGGCCGCGCCGCAGCAGTTCCAGCAGCTCGGCGTCGGCCACCGGGCCGTCCACCAGATGGAGGAAGGAGAGCAGCTGCGGCGCCTGGTCGACGGCCTGCCCGGCGAGCACCGCGAAGACGCCGCGCAGGGCGGCGGGCGGGACCGGGGCGAGCAGCGTCCAGGCGTCGAACAGCGCCGACCAGCCGCGGACCACCGCCTCGTCGTCGTGCTCCCAGGCGTGCAGGCGCCAGCCGGGGCCGGCGCCGCCGTCCCGGGCCTCGACCAGGCCGACCAGCAGGGCCTGGCCCCACGCCTTGGCAGCGGCGCCCACCGTCATGGCGAGCGCGCGGCCGGCGGCGCGGGCGTCGTCGGGCAGCAGTTCGCCGCGCTTGTCGACCTCGTCGAGATCGCCGGCCCAGCGGGCGATCCGGACGGCGTCGACCAGCATGCGGCGGGCCAGCGGAGCGAGTTCGGCGGGGGCGGGGAAGCCCTCCGGAACGGGGACCCGGCCACGGCCGGGTGCGGGGGCGGGGCCTCGTCGGCGGGGTACGCCCGGGGCCCCCGGCCTGGCGCCGGCGGTGCGGTGGGCCGTTCCGGGGAGACGGGTCACCGTCGCACCGGTACCGATCGTCGGCGGGAGCGGGGCATCACGGTCGCGCGGATTCCGAGACGTCACGTCGAGCAGTCTTCCCCTTGTACCGGCCATCTGTCACATCCGGTTGTCCGCGGGGGGCGGACGGGGGGCGCGGGGGCTCGACAAGATCGGGCAACAGAGGCCAAACCGGCTGGCTTGATCTATGTGGCGGGTTCATGCCACACGGAACGGGTGCGCCTCGGAATCCACCCGCGAGGGGGGGCGGAAGCGCGTCAGCAGAACGGCGTGAGCCAGCGGCGGAGGGTCTCGGCGTAACGGTCCGGGTCGGTGTTCCACAGCGCGGCGTGGTCGCCGCCGGGGAAGGCCTGGAGGTTGACCACGTCCGGGCGGCGGTGGGCGAGGCGCTCGGCCGCGGCGAACGGGGCCACCGGGTCGTCGGGGCCGTGCAGCACCAGGGTGGGCACCCGCAGGTCGGCACCCTCCGCCAGGCGGGCGAAGTCGGCCAGATCCACGCCGGTGCGGCCCTCGGCCGCGAGCGCGCCGAGTTCGGCCGCCGCGCCCCGGAAGCCGGCCCGGGCGGCGTCCCGGCGGGCGGTGGCCGGCCAGTCCAGCACCGGCGAGTCCAGGACGAGGCTGCTGATCGAGGGGGCGAGGTCCGAGCGGGCCGCGGTGTGCAGGACCATCGTGGCGCCGAGCGACCAGCCGTAGAGGACGACCCGGCCCGCGCCGGCGTCCAGGGCGGTGCGCACCGCCGCCTCGACGTCCCGCCACTCGGTCTCGCCGAAGTGGCCGAGGCCGTCCGGGGAGGCGGGCGCGCCGGCGTCGCCGCGGTAGGTGACGGCGAGCACGGGCAGGCCCAGGCGTCGCAGCTCGGACAGGACGGGCAGGGTCTGCGCGCGGTCGGCGCCGGGGCCGTGCACCAGGACCACCCAAGTGCCGCGCTTGCCGTCCAGCCGCCAGGCGGGCATCGCGCCGAGCTCGCCCTCGACGGCGGTCTCGGCGAACGGCAGGCCGAGCGCCTGCCCCGGGTCGCCGAGGTGGACCCGGGGGGTGAAGCGGACCTCGGTGCCGGGGGTGAGGGTGCCGCGGTCGGCGCGCACCAGGCGGCGGGTGACGCCCTGCCCGTCGCGGTGCAGGACCTCCTCGACGACCGCGTGGCCGTCCTCGCCCCACTCGACCGCCCAGCGGCCGGGACGCTCGCTCACGGGGGTGCGGGTGAAGGTGGCCTCGCCGGCGCCGAGACCGCGGACGAGCACCGGGCCGCTGCGGGCGCGGGCCTCCTCGGCCGGGCGGACCATCCGCTCGGACGCCCGGCGGCCGATCACCAGCACGGCGGCCCCGGTGCCGACGGCGGCGGCCGCCACGGTGGCCGCGATTCCCCAACGCATACTCGCTCCCCGGTGCTCGGTGTCTGGCTCGGTGGTCGTGTCTGGCTCGGTGGTCCGGCTCGGCGTCCGGTCCGCTGTCCGGACCGCTGCCCGGACCCACCCCTCAGTCCACCCGCGCGGGCGCAGGGAAGCCAGTAGGACACGGCCGTACGGGTTGTTCCGGGAGGAAAATCACACTGGCATGACGGGGGCGCCCGAGGTGTGACCAACACCCGCCGCGACCTCGGTTGACTCCCGGTTCGGGCCCGTGATGGGATCCTTCAGCCAATACGGAGGCATGCAGAGGAAGCCGGTGCGAGTCCGGCGCGGTCCCGCCACTGTCACCGGGGAGCACGACCGGAACACGCCACGGCGGGCCGTCAGAAGCCGCTGGAAGGCCCGGGGTGTGCGTTCGACCCGGAAGCCAGGAGACTCTCGCCCCCGGTTCGTCGATCCAGGGCGCGGACCCTGAGTGAGGACACGCACGCGATGCTGCGCCCTGCCGTGCGCCCGCTGTGCCGGGCCACCGTGTTCGGCGCCGGCGCCGTCGCCGGCTTCCTGGCCGACGCCCGCTTCGGCGACCCGCGCCGCGGCCACCCGGTGGCCGGCTTCGGTTCCGCCGCCGGCCGGCTGGAACGCCGGCTCTGGCGCGACCACCGCGCCGCCGGAGCCGCCTTCACCGCCGTCGCCGTGGGCACCGTCGCGGCCGGCGCGCTCGCCGCCGACCGGCTGCTGGCCCACCGTCCGCTCGGCCGGGCCGCCCTCGCCGCCGCCGCGACCTGGACGGTGCTCGGCGGCACCTCGCTGACCCGGGAGGCCCGCACCATCGGCCGTTCGCTGGCGGCCGGCGACCTGACGGCGGCCCGGGAGCGGCTGCCGCACCTGTGCGGGCGCGACCCGAGCGCGCTGGACGGGCCGCAGCTGGCCCGCGCGGTCGTCGAGTCGGTGGCCGAGAACACCGCCGACGCCGTGGTCAACGCCCTGGTCTGGGGCGGTCTCGCGGGCACCCCGGGCCTGCTGGCGTTCCGCGCGGTGAACACCCTGGACGCGATGGTCGGTCACCGCTCGCCCCGCTACGCCCGGTTCGGCTGGGCCTCGGCACGGCTGGACGACGTGGCCGGCTGGCCCGGCGCGCGGCTGACCGCGCTGCTGGCGGTGGCCGCCGCCCCCGAACCGCGCACCGCCTGGCGGGTCTGGCGGCGCGACGGCTCGGCGCACCCCAGCCCGAACGCCGGCCAGGCCGAGTCGGCCTTCGCCGGCGCGGTGGGCGTACGCCTCGGCGGCACGCTCCGGTACGGCGAGAGGGTCGAGCACCGTCCCGTGCTGGGCCGGGAGCTGCGCCCCGTCGGGGTGGACGACATCGAGCGGGCCTGCGTGCTCTCCCGACGGGTGGGCGCGCTGGCCCTGGGTACGACGGTCGCCGGGCACGTGCTGCTCCGGGCGGCCCTGGACGGGATGCGGAGGGGCAGGGCATGAGCAAGGCACTGCTGGTCGCCGGGACGACCTCGGACGCCGGCAAGAGCGTGGTCACCGCGGGCATCTGCCGCTGGCTGGCCCGGCAGGGAGTCGCGGTCGCGCCGTTCAAGGCGCAGAACATGTCGCTGAACTCCTTCGTCACCGCGGACGGCGCCGAGATCGGCCGCGCCCAGGCGATGCAGGCCCAGGCGGCCCGGGTCGAGCCGGAGGCGGCGATGAACCCGGTGCTGCTCAAGCCCGGCGCCGACGGCCGCAGCCAGGTGGTCCTGCTGGGCCGTCCGGTCGCCGAGGTCGGCGCGCTGGACTACCGCGAGCGCAAGCCGGTGCTGCTGGAACGCGCCCTGGAGTGCCTGGCGGACCTGCGCGCCCGCTTCGACGTGGTGGTCTGCGAGGGCGCGGGCTCGCCCGCCGAGATCAACCTGCGCGACCGCGACATCGCCAACATGGGCCTGGCCACCGCCGCCGGGCTGCCGGTCGTCGTGGTCGGCGACATCGACCGCGGCGGCGTGTTCGCCGCGATGTACGGGACGCTGGCGCTGCTGTCGGCGGAGGACCAGCGGCACGTGGCGGGCTGGTTCGTCAACAAGTTCCGCGGCGACGCGCGGCTGCTCGCCCCCGGGCTGGAGATGCTGCGCGAGCTGACCGGCCGTCCGGTGCTCGGCACCCTGCCGATGCTGCCGGACCTGTGGCTGGACGCCGAGGACTCGCTCGACCTGTCCACCGTCGTCGACCGGACCGCCGCGCGCGGCCCGCTCGGCGCGGACGTGCTGCGGGTGGCCGTGCTGCGCTTCCCCCGGCTGTCCAACTTCACCGACCTGGACGCGCTCGCCCAGGAGCCCGGCGTACTGGTCCGCTGGGCCACCCGGCCGGAGGAGCTGGCCGACGCCGACCTCGTCGTGCTGCCCGGCACCCGGTCCACCGTCGCCGACCTCGGCTGGCTGCGCGAGCGCGGCCTCGAACCGGTGCTCAAGGCGCGGGCGGCGGCCGGGCGGCCGCTGCTCGGCGTCTGCGGCGGCTACCAGATGCTGGCGCGCTCGATCGTGGACGAGGTCGAGTCGAAGGCGGGCGCGGTGGACGGCCTCGGGCTGCTGCCGACGCGGGTGCGGTTCGGCGCGGAGAAGGTGCTCGGCCGGCCGGTCGGCGAGGCGTACGGGGAGCGGGTCGAGGGCTACGAGATCCATCACGGCGTCGTCGCGGTGGACGGCGGGGAGCCGTTCATCTCCGATGGCCACGGACACGGCCTGGACGGCTGCCGGGTGGGCCAGGTGTGGGGAACCACCTGGCACGGCGCGCTGGAGAACGACGGCTTCCGGCGGGCGCTGCTGCGCGACGTCGCGCAGGCCGCCGGCCGGGCCTTCGTCCCCGCGCCGGACACCTCGTTCGCCGACGCGCGGGAGGCCCGGCTGGACCGGCTGGGCGAGCTGATCGAGGAGCACGCGGACACCGACGCGTTGTGGAAGCTGATCGAGGGCGGGGTGCCGGCGGCCGGATCGCTGCCGTTCCTTCCGCCCGGGGCCCCTGGGGAGACTGCATGAGTGACGTCCGTTACCCGTTCACCGCGATCGTCGGCATGGCCGACCTGCGGCTCGGCCTGCTGCTGAACGCCGTCTCCCCGGCGGTCGGCGGGGTGCTGGTGCGCGGTGAGAAGGGCACCGCCAAGTCGACCATGGTGCGCGCGCTGGCCGGGCTGCTGCCGTCCATCGCGACCGTCGACGGCTGCCGCTTCGCCTGCGACCCGGCGGCGCCGGACCCGCAGTGCCCGGACGGCGCGCACGCCGGCGCCCCGGTCTCCGAGCGCCCCGCCCGGCTGGTCGAGCTGCCGGTCGGCGTCTCCGAGGACCGCATCGTCGGCTCGCTGGACCTGGAGCGGGCGCTCGCCGAGGGCGTCAAGGCCTACGAGCCGGGCCTGCTCGCCCAGGCGCACCGCGGCGTGCTCTACATCGACGAGGTGAACCTGCTCCAGGACCACGTGGTGGACCTGCTGCTGGACGCCGCCGCGATGGGCCGCTCCTACGTCGAGCGCGAGGGCGTCTCGGTGCGGCACGCGGCGCGCTTCCTGCTGGTCGGCACGATGAACCCGGAGGAGGGCGAGCTGCGGCCGCAGCTGCTCGACCGGTTCGGCCTGACGGTGGAGATCGCCGCGACCCGCGATCCGGCGGAGCGCGCCGAGGTGGTGCGCCGCCGGCTCGGCTACGACGCCGACCCGGCCGCCTTCGCCGCCCGCTTCGCCGCGGACGAGCGCGCGCTGGCGGACCGGATCACCGCCGCGCGCGAGCTGCTGGCGCAGGTGGAGCTGACCGACACGGCGCTGCGCCAGATCACCGCCGTCTGCGCGGCGTTCGAGGTGGACGGGCTGCGCGCGGACATCGTGATGGCGCGCACCGCCGTCGCGCTGGCCGCCTGGTCCGGGCGCACCGAGGTGCTGGCCGAGGACGTCCGCAAGGCCGCCCAGCTGGCGCTGCCGCACCGCCGCCGGCGCAATCCCTTCGACGCGCCCGGGCTGGACGAGGAGCAGCTGGACCGGGTGCTGGAGGAGCACGCCGAGCCGGAGCCCGAGCCGCAGCCCGAACCCGGGCCCGCGACCGCCGAAGGGTCGCAGGAGGACCCGGACCCGGAGGGCGGCCCGGACGGTCCGGACGGCCCGGACGGCGACGGCCCGCAGGACGGCGGCCCCGACGGTGGCCCCGACGGCGGTGGCGGCGGCGCGCCGGAGCCCGCCGGCCCGGACGGCCCGCCCGTCGAGGCGGCGGACCCGGCGGCCGGGGAGGACCCCGCCCCGCAGCCCGTCCCGGCCCAGCACCCTGCCCCCGCCCGGGAGTCGGCGCCGGTCGCGGCCGGCGACCCGTACCGCACCCGGCTGTTCGCGGTGGACGGCACCGGGCGCGGCGCCCAGGGCCGCCGCTCCCCCGCCGAGACCGACGGCGGCCACACCGTCCGGGCCCGCCGCCCGCGCGGCCGGCTCGCCCGGCTGCACCTGAGCGCCACGCTGCGCGCCGCCGCCCCGCACCAGGTGGCGCGCGGGCGCTCCTCGCGCGCGCTGGTGCTGCACAAGGACGACTTCCGCGAGCAGGTGCGCCAGGGCCGGGAGTCCAATCTGGTGCTGTTCGTGGTGGACGCCTCCGGCTCGATGGCGGCCCGGCAGCGGATGACCGCCGTCAAGGGCGCGGTGCTGTCGCTGCTGATGGACGCCTACCAGCGCCGCGACAAGATCGGCATGATCACCTTCCGGGGCGCCTCGGCCGAGCTGGCGCTGCCGCCCACCTCCTCGGTGGAGGTCGGCGCGGCCCGGCTGGAGTCGCTGCCCACCGGCGGGCGCACCCCGCTGGCGGCCGGCCTGCTGCGGGCCCACGAGGTGCTGCGGGTCGAGCGGCTGCGCGACCCGGACCGCCGCCCGCTGCTGGTCGTGGTGACCGACGGCCGGGCCACCGGCGGCGGCCGGGACGCCGTCAAGCAGTCCCACCGGGCGGCCGGGCTGCTGGCCGCGCAGGGCGTGGCGAGCGTGGTGCTGGACTGCGAGTCCGGCCCGGTCCGGCTCGGCCTGGCCGGCGCCCTGGCGGCCCGGCTGCGCGCCACCTCCGTGACCCTGGACGAGCTGCGCGCCGACGGCGTCGCCTCGCTCGTCCGCGAGAACCGTCCGACCACCACCGCAGCGCGAAAGGCGGCCTGAGCCGACATGCCCAAGGGTGTCCCCGAGAGTGTCCCCGACGACGGCCTGACGACTCGTCAGCGCCGTACCCTGCCGATCACCGCCGTGCACACCGGCCCCGGCAAGGGCAAGTCCACCGCCGCGTTCGGCATGGCGCTGCGCGCCTGGAACCAGGGCTGGCCGGTCGGGGTGTTCCAGTTCGTGAAGTCCGCCAAGTGGAAGGTCGGCGAGGAGAACGCGCTGCGGGTGCTCGGCGCCTCCGGCGAGGGCGGCACCGTCGACTGGCACAAGATGGGCTCCGGCTGGTCCTGGATCCAGCGTTCCAGCGCGATGGAGCTGGACAGCGAGGCGGCGGCCAAGGAGGGCTGGGAGCAGGTCAAGCGCGACCTGGCCGCCGAGACCTACCGGTTCTACGTGCTGGACGAGTTCACCTACCCGATGCACTGGGGCTGGGTCGACCCGGAGGAGGTGGTGGCCGTGCTGAAGGACCGTCCGGGCAGCCAGCACGTCGTCATCACCGGCCGGTACGCGCCGCAGGCCCTGACCGAATTCGCCGACCTGGTCACCGAGATGACCAAGGTCAAGCACCCGATGGACGCCGGCCGCAAGGGCCAGCGCGGCATCGAGTGGTAGCCGGGAAGATCTGAGCACCGTGAACATCCCCCGTCTCGTCGTCGCGGCGCCCTCCTCGGGCGCCGGGAAGACCACCGTCGCCACCGGCCTGATCGCCGCGCTCGCCGCGCGCGGGCTGGCCGTCTCGCCGCACAAGGTCGGCCCGGACTACATCGACCCCGGCTACCACGGGCTGGCCGCCGGGCGGCCGGGCCGCAACCTGGACGCGTTCATGTGCGGGCCGGAGCGGATCGCCCCGCTCTTCCTGCACGGCGCGGCCGGGGCGGACGTGGCGGTGGTCGAGGGCGTGATGGGCCTGTTCGACGGCGCCTCCGGGCGCGGCGAGCTGGCGTCCACCGCGCACGTGGCCAAGCTGCTGCGGGCGCCGGTGGTGCTGGTGGTGGACGCCTCCTCGCAGTCCCGGTCGGTGGCGGCGCTGGTGCACGGCTTCGCTTCCTGGGACCCGGAGGTGCGGCTGGCCGGGGTGATCCTCAACCGGGTCGCCTCCGACCGGCACGAGCTGCTGCTGCGGGAGGCCCTGGAGGAGGGGTCGGGGGTGCCGGTGCTGGGCGCGGTGCGGCGCTCGGCGGCGGTCGCCACGCCCTCCCGGCACCTGGGGCTGATCCCGGCCGTGGAACGCTCGGCGGAGGCGCTGCGGGCGGTGGCCGACATGGGCGAACTGGTCGCCGCCTCGGTGGACCTGGACGCGGTGCTGGCGCTGGCCCGGACGGCGCCGCCGCTGGCCGGCGCCGAGCCGTGGGACCCGGCGGTGGAGGTGGGCGGGTCCGGTGCGCTGCTCGACGGTGTGCCGGTCGATGGCGCGCCGGTCGGCGGTGTGCCGCTCGGCGACGCGCCGCGGATCGCGGTGGCCGGGGGTGCGGCGTTCTCCTTCTCGTACGCCGAGAACGCCGAGCTGCTGACCGCCGCCGGCGCCGAGGTGGTGCCGTTCGACCCGCTGCACGCCGACGCCCTGCCGGAGGGCACCGCGGGCCTGGTGATCGGCGGCGGGTTCCCCGAGCTGTACGTCCGGGAACTCAGCGCGAACGGTCAACTGCGGTCCGCGATCGCCGCGTTCGCGGCCTCCGGCGGCCCGGTCGCGGCCGAGTGCGCCGGACTGCTGTACCTCGGGCGCGCGTTGGACGGTCTGCCGATGTGCGGCGTGCTGGACACCTCGGCCCGGATGACCGAGCGGCTGACCCTCGGCTACCGGGAGGCGGTCGCGCTGCACGACTCGCCGCTGGCCCCGGCCGGCGCCAGGCTGCGCGGGCACGAGTTCCACCGGACGGTCTGCGAGCCGGGGTCCGGCGAACGGCCCGCCTGGGGCTGGCGGTTGCCGACCGGCCCGTACACCGAGGGATTCGCGGGCGCGGCCGGCGCGGAGAATGTTCACGCTTCGTATCTGCATCTGCACTGGGCGGGATACCCGCAGCTCGCCGCCTCCTTCGCGGCGGCGGCCGCGGCGTACCGGGCGGGCTGAGGCGTCCTCGGCGGAAACCGGCGGGGTCCTGGGTCTGGCGCCGGGACCACACCGGGCGTCAAAATAGGACATACACCTCACATCGCCCCGTTCGCCGTCGATACCGGTACCGGACGAGCCCGACAGCATCTGGAGCGGCGTCACCACCGACGCCGCCGGCACACCGGGGGCGGAGCGGACGGAGGTGGGTGTGACCGTCGAGTGACCCGGCCGCTCCTGGGCCGCCGCTTTAGAGTGGTCGGATGACCGATTGTCAGGTGATCGTCCTCAACGGGGGCTCCAGCTCCGGGAAGTCCAGCATCGCCCGCCGACTGCAGGAGGTGCTGCCGGATCCCTGGCTGACCCTCGGGGTGGACACGCTGATCGCCGCCCTGCCCGCCGCGCTGCGCGGCTCCGGCGGTGGCTCCGCCGCAGCCGCGCCCCGCGCGGCTGGTAAGGCCGGACCGGGCAGTGGCGGCGGTCCCGGCGGGCCGCCCGGCATCGGCGGCCTGGAGGACGGCGACGGCACGGTGAGCGTCGGACCGGCGTTCGCCGCCCTGGACGCCGCGTGGACGCTGGGCGTCGCGGCGATGGCCCGGGCCGGCGCGCGGATCGTCGTCGACGAGGTGTTCCTCGGCACCACCGCCTCCCAGCGGCGCTGGGACGAGGCGCTGGACGGCCTGGACGTGCTCTGGGTCGGCGTGCGCTGCGCCCCCGAGGTGGCCGCCGCCCGCGAACGGGCCCGCGGCGACCGCGTCGTCGGCATGGCCGCGGCCCAGGCCGAGGCGGTGCACCGGGGCGTGCGCTACGACCTGGAGGTGGACACCGCCGTGCAGGATGCGGCGGCCTGCGCCCGGCTGATCGCCGAGCGGGTGCTCGGGCACTGAGGGCCGGGCCGGCTCGTGTCCCGGGTCGGCGGCGCGCGTCAGCTCCGGGCCTCCGCCAGGCCGAACCGCACACCGGTCAGCTCCTCCGACAGCTCCCAGAGCCGGCGGGCGGCCTCGGCGTCCTCGGCCGAGGGCGCGAGCCGCACCCGGGTCGGCGCGCCGCGCAGTTCGCCGCGGCCGTCCGGGCCGATGAACTCCCCGCCGCGCACGGACGGATCGGTCGCGGCGTGGAGCTGGGGCAGCGCCCCCTCCTCCGGGCGCTGGGCGAGCGGGCGCAGCAGCCGCCCGAAGAGCAGCCGGGTGAGGCCGGTCGGCCCACTGGTCTGCAGATTGGTGGCGGTGTAGCCGGGGTGGGCGAGCACGCTGCGCACCGGGCTGCCCGACGCGGCCAGCCGGCGGTGGAGTTCACGGCCGAAGAGCGCGTTGGCGAGCTTCGACTGGTCGTAGAACCCCATCGGCGTGTAGCCGTGCGCCCCGGTGAGGTCGTCGAAGCGGATCCGCCCCTTGCGGTGGTTGAGCGAGCTGACGGTCACCACGCGCGGGTCGCGGCCGACGGCGAGGGCGTCCAGCAGCAGACCGGTGAGGGCGAAGTGGCCGAGGTGGTTGACGGCGAACTGCAGCTCGTGGCCCTGCGGGCTGAGTGCGCGGGGCGGGGCGAACACGCCCGCGTTGTTGACCAGGACGTCCAGCCGGGGGCGATCGGCGCGCAGCCGCTCGGCGAAGGTCCGGACACTGTCGAGATCGGCCAGGTCGAGACGGCGGACCTCGAGGCGGTCGGGCACACCGGGGTCGGGCAGGGAGGCGGCGATCCGGGCGGCGGCGGCACGCCCCCGCTCCTCGTCGCGGACCGCGAGGACCACCTGCCCGCCCCGCTCGGCCAGCGTCCGGGCGGTGGCCAGTCCCAGCCCGCTGCTCGCACCGGTGACGACGAACACCCGCCCGTGCCGGCCCGCACTGCCGCCTGTTGGCTCCAAAGGCTTCATACGGCAGATGCTGCCGTTCGTGTCACTCGGTGTCAAGACGCTACTGGATGACATACGCGCCATGGCGTTACCATCGTCGGGTGACCTCCCGACCCGCCGTCAGCCTGGCCGAGCGCAAGCGTCAACTCGTCGTGGACGAGCTGACCGAAGCCGCCTTCGGGCTGCTCACCACCCAGGGGTTCGACGCCGTCACCGTGGACGAGATCGCGGCCGGCGCCGGCGTGTCCAAGCGGACGTTCTTCCGCTACTTCGCGTCCAAGGAGGACGTGATCGTCCGGTTCCTGGCCGAGCTGGGCGCCGGCATCCGCGCCGAACTGGCCGCCCGCCCCGCCTCCGAGCCGCCCTCGGCCGCCCTGCGGCACGCCGTCTCGGTGCCGCTGGCCGCCTGCGGCGAGCACGGCGACCGCGCGCTGCGCGCCGTCCAGCTGATCCTGCGCACCCCGGCGCTGCACGCCCGCTTCCTGGAGCGGCAGGCCGAGTGGCACGAGGGGCTGACCGCCGAGCTGGCCTACCGGCTGGACCGCGACCCCGCCGCCGACCTCTACCCCCGGCTCGCCGCCGGGATGGCGCTCACCGCGTTCGGCACCGTCCTGGAGCGGTGGAGCGACAGCGACGGCGCCGCCGACCCGACCGCGCTCACCGCCCGGGCCTTCGCCGTCCTCGCCCCGGCCCTGGACGCGCCCGCGGCCTGACCGCCGGATCCCAGCCGCCGGGCCCTGACCGTCGGGTCCTAGCCGTCGGTCCTAGCCGTCGAGCAGCGCCGCGAGGTAGCGGGCGACCTCGGCGCCGAGTTCGGCCGGGTCGGGGACGCGGCCGGCGCCGCTGCCGGCGGTGACGTTGAAGAGCACGCCGTCCACCCAGCGCACCAGCCGGCGGGCGTCCGCCTCGGGCGCGCGGGAGCCGCACTGGATCAGCAGGGTGACCGCGAGGCCGAGGAGGCCCGCGCCCAGGCGGTCGTAGACGGCGCGCAGTTCGGGGCGCCGGGTGGCTTCGAGCGCCAGCTCGAAACGGGCCACGGTGAGCGCGCGGCCGACGGTGAGCGCCTGGTGGACGGCGTCGGCGGCGAGCTGGGCGAGCAGTTCCCGGGCGTGCTCCACCGTGGGCGGCCGCAGGTCCATCGCATACGCCGGTGACTCCAGCTCCGCGATCCGGGTGATCGCCAGCTCCAGCAGCGCCGCCCGGGTGCGGGCGAGGTTGGAGGTGGAGCCGGTGGGCAGGCCGGCCGCCTCGTCGACGGCGCGGTGAGTGAGCCCGCGCAGGCCGCGCTCGGCGATCAGCGCGACGGCGGTGTCGGCGATCAGGGTCTGGCGCTGAGGTCCGGCGGGCGCGGCGCTGCTGGTCATGGGTCCGATCATCGCCCTTCCCGGGACCGGCGCCCAACTCACACTACAGCTGTAGTACGGTCGACCCATGCGATCGGAACTACAGGTGTAGTTCCGCGTCCGAGAGGAGTCCCCATGGACCACCGCGACCTGGGCCACCGTGACCCGGACCACCGCGACCTGGGCCACCGTGACCCGGACCACCGCGACCTGCCGGAGCCGGCACCGGGCGCCGTCGTCATCGGCGGCGGGATCGGCGGCCTCACCGCCGCGCTCGCGCTCCACCGCCAGGGCGTCCCGGTCACCGTCCACGAACGCGCCGCCTCACTGGAACCCGTCGGCGCCGGCCTCGTGCTCGCCCCGAACGCCCTGCGTGCCCTCGACCTGCTCGGCGTCGGCGACCGGCTGCGCGCCCTCGCCGCCCCGCACCCCGCCATCGGCGTCCGCCACCCCTCCGGCCGCTGGCTCGCCCGCACCGGCACCGGGGCCGTCGAGGCCCACTTCGGCGAGAAGCTGGTCGCCGTCGCCCGTGCCGACGTCATCGACGCCCTGGTCGACGCGCTGCCCGCCGGCACCGTCCGCACCGGCTCGCGGGCCGAACTCGTCGAACCCGGCGACGACCGCGCCCCCGCCCTCGTCCGCACCGCCGACGGCGAGCGGCCCGCCGAACTGGTCGTCGCCGCCGACGGCATCCGCTCCGCCACCCGGAGCCTGCTCTTCCCGCACCACCCCGGCCCGCGCTACTCCGGCTTCACCACCTGGCGCTCGGTGATCGCCCGCCCGCCCCGCCCGCCGTTCGCCGCCGGCGAGGTCTGGGGCCGCGGCCGGCTCGCCGGCGTCGTCCCGCTCGCCGACGGCCGGGTGTACGTCTACGGCGCCGCCCTCGCCCCGGCCGGCGCCCGCGCCGCCGACGGCGACGAACGCGCCGAACTCCTGCGCCGCTACGGCAACTGGTGCGCGCCCGTCCCCGAACTGTTCGCCTCCACCGACCCGGCGAGAGTGCTGCGCCACGACGTCTGGGAGATCGCCGACCCGCTGCCCGCCTACCACCGCGGCCGGGTCGCCCTGCTCGGCGACGCCGCCCACGCGATGTGCCCCTTCCAGGGCCAGGGCGCCTGCCAGGCCGTCGAGGACGCGGTCGTACTGGCCGCCGGCGTCCGGCCCGGCGAGGACCCGGCCGCCGCCCTGCCCGGCTACACCGCCGCCCGGCTCCCCCGCGCCACCGCGATCGTCAACGGCTCCCGCGCCGTCGGCGCCCTGGTCGCCCGCCGCTCCCCCCTCACCGCCCTCGCCCGCGACCTCGCCCTCACCGCGGCCGGCCTCCTCCCCGACCGCGTCCTCCTCAACCGCGCCGCCCCCGTCTACGACTGGCACCCGCCGGTGCTCGACGGCCCCCGGGCCACCTGACCGGGCGGGACGGAATGCCGCGGGAGCGGCCCCGGCGAGTGCCGGAACCGCCCCCTGAGGACCGCCGTCAGGCCCGGTCGCCGCTCACTTGCCGGCCGAGGTGCCCTTGGTGGTGCCCTTGGTGCTGGGCGCCGGCTTCACCGGCGACTGGCCCTTGGTGCCCGGCGCGACGATCTGCACGGTGGCGCCCTGAACGCAGGTCGTCGTCCCCCGGAACGGCAGGGTCGGCCTCTCGTTGACGTAGACGCACCGCCGATGTCGGCCGGCCCGAGCGGGGCGCCGGCGTCGCACGACACCCGGACCCGGACGGTGGTGGTGGTGGTGGTGGAGTTGGCGCGGATGCTGGGCCTCGAAGGAACCCCGAACCGTCCCGAACGGCCCTGCCGAACCGGGTGATTCACCGTCGAACTCCGTGCAGAGGGAAGGGTCAGAGCGCGGACGCCGGGTCGTCGGCGTCCGCGTCGGCGGGTGGGAGGACGAGGGTGGCGAGGGCGCCGCCGGCGGGGTGGTTGGTGAAGGTGAGGGTGGCGCCGATGACGCGGGTGTGGCCCTGGGCGATGGTGAGGCCGAGGCCGTGGCCCTTGCCGCGTTCGCGGACGCTGGTGCGGAAGCGCTGGGGGCCGTCGCGCAGGAGTTCGTCGGGGAAGCCGGGGCCGTGGTCGCGGACGGTGATGCGGTGGCCGTCGACGCACAGGTGGATGGTGCCGCCGCCGTGGCGGTCGGCGTTCAGGAGGAGGTTGCCGAGGATGCGGTCGAGCCGGCGCAGGTCGGTGCGCACCGACGCGTCGGCCACCACCTCGACCGTGACGTCCAGGCCGGTCAGCGCGACCGTGCGGCGCACCGCGCGTTCCAGCGGCACCGCCGAGAGGTCGGGCAGTTCGGCATCGGCGTCCAGCCGGGAGACTTCCAGGAGGTCCTCGACCAGCCCGCGCAGCGCCTGCACCCGGTTCTGCACCAGCTGGGTGGGGCGCCCCGGGGGCAGCAGTTCGGCGGCGGTGACCAGCCCGGTCAGCGGGGTGCGCAGCTCGTGGGCGACGTCGGCGGTGAACCGCTGCTCGTCCTCCAGGCGCCGGTGCAGCTCCCGGGACATGAGGTCGACGGCCGCCGCGAGGTCGGCGACCTCGTCCCGGCCGTCGACGAGTTCGCCGATCCGGGTGTCGGTGCGCCCGGCGGCGATGCCCCGGGCCGCCGTCGCCGCCGTCCGCAGCCGCCGGCTGATCCGGTCCGCGACCAGCACTCCGACCAGCACGGTGGTGAAGACGGAGGCGGTGACGGTGATCAGGATGATCCGGTCCAGGTCGGCGATCGACTGGCGGTCCTGGGTGAAGTCGAGCCGGACGGAGAGCACGCCGTCGCGGGTGGCGCCCGCCGCCCACATCGACTCGCCCTCCGGCCCCTGCGCGAGCAGCGACCCGCGCCGCCCCTCGGCCGCGAGGGTGCGCAGCCTGGTCGGCAGCACCGGGTCGTCCAGCGCGGCGTGCCGGCCGCCGCCCGTCACCTCCTCGCCGCGGCCGTAGGCGCCGAGCGCCGCGTCCAGCGCGGTGAGCGCGGATCCGCGCGCCTGGTCGACGTGCTGACGGACCATCGCCTGGTGGACGAGCAGCCCGACCGCCACCGCGACCAGGACGGAGATGGCGGCGACGGCGGTGGCGATCTGGCGGCGCAGCGTCATTCGGAGCGCCGGAGCTTGTAGCCGAAGCCGCGGACGGTCTCGATCCGTCCGCCGCCGATCTTGGCGCGCAGCCGCTGCACGTGGACGTCGACCACACGGGTGTCGGCGCCCCACTCGTAGTCCCAGACCCGCTCCAGCAGGACGGCGCGCTCCAGCACGATGCCGGGCGCGGCGGTGAACTCCAGGAGCAGGCGCAGTTCGGTGGGGGTGAGCGGGACGAGCCGGCCGTGCACCCGGACCTCCATGGAGTCGGTGTCCACCTCCAGGCCGTCGAAGCTGCGTACGGGCGTACGGGGTTCGGGGGCGGCGGGTTCGGGGGCGGTGGGTTCCGGCGCGGCCGGTTCCGGCGCGGGTGAAGGCGCGGGCGCGGCCGGGACGACGCGGATGCGGCGCAGCACGGTGCGGATCCGGGCGACCAGCACCGCGCTCTCGAAGGGCTTGACGACGTAGTCGTCCGCGCCCGCCTCCAGGCCGGACACCACGTCGACCGGATCGGTGCGCGCCGACATCATCAGGATCGGCAGCTGGCTCTCCTCGCGGATCCGCCGGCAGAGGCCGACCCCGTCCAGCAGCGGCAGCATCACGTCGAGCAGCACCAGGTCGGGCCGCTCGGCGTGGAACATCTCCAGCCCCTCCAGCCCGTCGGCGGCCGTGGAGACCGGGAAGCCGTAGCGTTCCAGGGCCATCCGGGTGGCCTCCCGGATCACCTCGTCGTCCTCGACGATGAGGATGCGGGGGTGGCTGGGCGCCGTGGGGTTCATGGCGTGGTCTCCGAGCGGGCGGGCGGCTGCGCGGCGGGCGGCTGCGCGGCGGGCGGCTGCGGGGTGGGCCCAACCGTGGGCACGATCGGACGGGGCTGGCCGGGCTGCGGCACCTTGGGCACGGGCACGGGCGTGGCCGTCGGGACACCCGCGCCCGATCCCGGGTCGGAGCCGTCGGGCCGGCGGACGACGGGCAGGCTCGGCATGGGCGCGGGCGAGGCGCCTCCGCCCGGGCGGAGGCTGCTCGGCCGCTCCCCGGGGCCGGCGGTCGGCGTCGGCTCGGGCTCGGCGGTCGGCCCGGTGCCCTCGACCTTCTGATCGGTCAGGACCAGCCGCGCGCCGTCCCAGCCGTAGCGACGGATGGTCCGGGAGCGGATGGTGGTGGGCTCGTAGAGCCAGAGCTCGGTGCCGAGCGTCTCGGCGCCGAACCGTTTCAGCAGCTGCACCCGCAGGACGGGCAGCAGCCGGTCGGCGGACGCGGTGTAGACGTGCAGCACGTCCGTGTCGGCGAGACCGACGACGACCAGCAGCTCGGGCCGTCCGTCGCCGGTCAGGTCGCGGTACTCGGCGTTGCGGACCTCGCAGCCGGCGCAGGGGTCCAGGGCCCGCCGCTCGTCCTGGCTCACTCCGGGGTCCTTGGTCAGCAGCGTGCGGACGTCCACCGCGGTGACGTCCTGGCCGGGGACGGTCACGTCCGGGACCGGCTGCGGGGCCGGCTCCGGGGTGCGGCCCGCCGCGAGGTCCGGCGGCGGGGCGGTGGCCTGGCCCGGCCAGAGCGGGATCCGGGCGGGCGGGCGGGCGACGGCGTCGGCGGCGCCGTGGTCGCGCAGCTCGCCGGGGGCGCCGCAGCCGACCGTCAGGGCGAGCGGCGCGGCGGCGAGCAGGGCGAGGAGGAGAGCGGGTGAACGACGGACGGCGGTGCTCATCCTCCGGTGGCCCTCCTGGTCTGCGGTGATGTCGGTTCGTGTCCGGTCGGCAGATCACCCGGACGGCACCCGCCGGTTTCCCGGCGGGTGCCGTCCGGGCAGCGTAGCCCGGGCCCGATCAGCCGGCGGAGGCGGCCGGGTCGCCCGGACCGACCAGGTCGGCCAGGACGATGATGTTGTCCGTCCAGTGGCCGTCGGACCCGATCCGGCCTCCACAGGTGATCAGGCGCAGCTCGGGCGCCGTCGTGTTCCCGTACACCGTGTCGGTGGGGAACGCGTCCTTGGCGGCCTGGACCAGCTGACGGACCCGGAAGTCCACCGTGCCGCCGTCCTCGCGCCGCACCTGGATCCGGTCCCCCGCCCGCAGCTTCGGCAGTCCCCGGAAGACCGCCGGGCCGTGCGCGGTGTCGTAGTGCCCGATCAGGACGGCGGGCCCGGTCTCGCCCGGGGTCGGACCGTTGCGGTACCAGCCGGCCTCATCGGCCCGCTCGGCGGACGGCACCTCGACGGTGCCGTCGGCGTTCAGGCCGAGGCCGGTCACCGGGGCGTCGACGCCGGCCGCCGGGACGAGCAGACGGGTCGGCGGCGAGGCCGCGAACGGGCGCGGCGCGGCGGTTCCGGTGCCCGTACCCGTGGCGGCCGGGGCGGCGGCCGGTGCGGCGGTCCCGGTCCCCGTCGACGGCGTGTCCCCCGCGCCCTGCCGGGCCGAGGTCTCCACCCGGACCACCGGGGGCTCCCGGTGGTCCGAGAGCGCCACGGTCGCGCCGAGCGCCAGGCAGAGCAGCCCGGCCACCCCGAAGACGCTCCGCTTCAGCCCGCCCGGCCGCGGCCCGCCGTGCCGGGCTCGCGCCCCGCGGCGACGCCCGCCCCGGTGGCCGTCGTCAGCCGCGCGCACCGGAGCGGCGGCGCAGCACGGCGAAGCCGAGCGCTCCGGCGCCGATGGCGGCGACCGCGCCGCCACCGACCAGCTTCAGGCCGGAGGAGTCACCGGCGGTGGACCCGTCACCGGCCTGGGCGGCGCCCTTGGGCACCTCACGGACCTGCGGCTGGCCGGAGGCCGGGGCGGGGGCCGGCACGGGCGCGCCGTTGGCGTCGCGGGTGAGCGACGGCAGCGGGACGGCCGGGCGCGTGGCGTCCTTCGGCGCCGGGGAGACCGTCGGCACCGCGGAGACGAACGGCGACGGGACGGCGGTCGGCGGCGCCGGGGCAACGGTCGGCGGCGCCGGGGCCGGCTGGGCGCCGCCACCGGTGCTGCCCGCCGCGGCCGGGGCCTTGACGGACGGGGTGGCGGTCGGGGTGGCGGCACCGGCGCCGCCGTCGGCCCAGGCCTGCCCGCCCGTGACGACGGTCAGCAGCGCGGCGCCGGTCAGGGCGCAGACGGCCGACATCCGCAGAACGGCGCGGTTCCTGGTCGTACGCGTGGCCATGCGAACTCTCCATTCATCCTCGGTGACGCGGGTCCCGGCCGGGTGTGGCCGGTGCGTCGAGAGCGACGGTAGAAAGCCCGTGTCGCGGTCCCCGGCCGGTCGTGTCACAGCGGCTCATCGGCTGCGTAACGACGTCGGGACGACGTCGGGACGACGTCGGGACGACGTCGGGACGGCACGCTCAGCGGCGGGTGAGCCGGTCGATCCGCTCGCCGTACCGGTCCAGGAGGCCCGGCTTCTCCGGGGCGAACGGCGCCCCGGCACGCAGCCCGCGGTAGCCGATGACGAGCGCCTCACCGAGGAAGCCGACGCCGATGGAGAGGTTGAGCGGGCGGGCGTCCTCGTGCATGCCGAGCTCGCGGGCGAGCAGTCCGTAGAGCGCCGAGGCCAGGAAGGCGACGACGATCACGAGGAAGGTCCTCCCGGTGTAGCGCTGGTGGAGGACGCCGTTCCGGGTGGACAGCGCGACCGTCCCGCCGCGCAGCGCGCCGAGGCCCAGGCCGATCAGGCAGCCGCCGACCACCCAGCCGACGTCGGCGCCGTTCAGGTCCTCGGCCTCCAGCAGCAACCAGACGCCGAGGGCGGCGAGCACCACCGGCGGCCCGAACAGATCGCGGACGTTGACCGGTTCGCCGATCAACCGCTTGACGACGACGGCCACGGCGGCCACGGCGATGATCGTCACGAGCAGCCAGGTGTTCACGGCCCGCACCCCCCTTGCGCTTCCGGGCAGCCTGCCGCCCGGTCTCCGAATCTACGGCGGCTCAATTTAGCTCGACCGTGCTATAACAACAACATGCCCAAGATCGTCATCCCCGAGACCCGCCGCCAGGACGTGGCGCGGGCCGTCCTGCGCATCGTGGCCAGGGACGGACTCGAACACGCCTCGCTGCGCACCATCGCCGACGAGGCGGGCCTGGCGATCGGCTCGGTGCGCCACTACTTCGACGGCCAGGCCGAGGTGGTGATCTTCGCCATGGAGGAGCTGTGCCGGCGCATCGGCGACCGCGTGCGCGGCCACGCCGAGCGGCTGCTCGACCCGACCGCCGCGGCCGACCCGACCGCGCCGCTCGACCGGCGCGCCGCCGTCGAGGCCCTGCTGGCCGAGCTGCTCCCGCTGGACGGGCCCCGCCACGAGGAGGCGGTGCTCTGGCTGGCCTTCACCACCGCCGCCCGCACCCGCCCCGAACTGCGGCCCGGCGCGGCCCTGTTGCACGAGTCGACCCGCCGCCTCGTCGCCCGCGTCCTGGACGAGGCCCGCCGCTCCGGCGGAGTCCCCGCCGACCTCGACCTCCCCCTGGAAACCGAACGGCTGGCAGCCCTCCTGGACGGCCTCGCCCTCGGCATGGTCCTCCACCCGGACGGCGTCGACGCCGGCACCGCCCTGCTGATCCTCCGCCGCCACCTCCACGACCTGGCCGAACGGCGAGGTGACGACGCGCGATGAAGGGCTCGCTCGACAGCGAGCGGGTCGCGGACGCCGCGCAGATGGCGGCGGGACGGCTGCTCATGGTGGACGCGATCGACGACAGCGCCGCCGGCTTCTACCGGGCGCACGGGTTCAAGGACATTCGCAGGGAAGACCCGGAGCGGCCTCAGCGGCTGTACCGGCGCATCTCCGACGTCATCGCCGACGTCGAGGAGCTTCGGGCCGGCTAGCGCCCGTGCTCCCGCTGCCGGGCGGGGATCACGGCGGTATCTCCGCCCAGGTCGGGTCCTAGGTCGCAGGGTCCACGGCGGAACCGAACCGCAGCCCGAGGCCGGGGCGCCGCCGGGTCCGTACGGTGGTGGTATGAGCGTCGACCTCGACAAGTACTTCGCGCGGGTCGGGTGGGACGGCGGGCGGGCGCCCACCCTGGCCACGCTGCGGGCGCTGCAGCACGCGCACGTGCTGGCCGTCCCGTTCGAGAACATCGACGTGGTGATGGGCACCGTGCCGTCGCTGGACGTCGCCGACCTGGAGGCCAAGATCGTCACGGGCTCGCGCGGCGGCTACTGCTTCGAACAGAACACGCTGTTCGCCGCCGTGCTGGAGCAGCTGGGCTACGGCGTCGCCCGGCACACCGGCCGGGTGCGGGTGAACGCGCGGCCCGGGGAGATACGGCCGCGCACCCACCTGGTGCTGGTCGTCCGGGTACCCGGGGCGGACGGCACGGACGGCACGGGCGGGGTGCCCGGGGCGGACTACCTCGCGGACGTCGGCTTCGGGTCGGCGGACGGGCTGCTGGAACCGCTGCCGATGATCCCCGGCCTGGTCCGGGAGGGCCGGGGCCGTCGGCACCGGCTGGTGCTGGAGGAGGCGGACGCCCCCGTGCCGGTCTGGGTGCTGGAGGCCCGGCACGGCGACGAGTGGCGGGAGCTGGTGTCGTTCACCCTCGACCCGGCGCCGGCGCCGGACATCAACATCGCCAACTGGTACGTCGCCACCCACCCGCGCTCGCCGTTCCGCCGCCTCTTCGCACAGCGGACGCTTCCCACCGGACACCTGTCGCTGGACGGCACCAGGCTCACCCGCACCGCGAACGACGGCACCGTGACGGTGGAGGAGCTCGACGGCACGGAGGGGGTCCGGGCGGCCCTGGAGTCCGAGTTCGGCATCACCCCTCCCCCCGGCCTCCACCTCGGCCACTAGCCCGCCGCCCGCCCCTCCGCCCCGGGCGCGGTCAGACCGGCGGTCAGGAACGCGACCACGGTGGAGAGTTCGGGGAACGACGGCTCGGCGGTGGAGTCCACCTCGGCGGCGAGCGGGCGCCCGTAGGCCTCCAGGAGGGTGGTGAACGCGAGCCGCCAGCGGTCGGTGATCTCGCGGACGGTCAGGTCGGGCAGGGCCCGGCCGAGGACGACCTCGAACGGGGCGGTGCCCGCCCAGGGCGAGCCGCTGAGCGGCCGGTCGGCGGTGAGCATGGTCTGGGCCAGCAGGCGGCACAGCATCCGGCCGCGCTCGGTCTGCACCAGTTCGTCGAACGGTGCGGCGACGGCCGCCACGAGGGTCCGCACCTGCGCGGGCCCCGTCGCCCCGGGGTTCAGGGTGGCCGTCTCCAGCCGCCCCTGCCAGAGCGGCATCAGCTCGCGCCCGAGCAGCGCCGCGACCAGGCCCTCGCGGGAGCCGAAGTGGTAGTGCACCGCGCCCGGGTTGAGGCCGGCCTCCGCGTTGATCGCGCGGACCGAGACCTGGCCCACACCGCGCCGGAGGAAGAGCCGCTCGGCAGCCGCGAGCAGCCGGTCCCGGGTCGGGGCGGCGTCCGGGGCCGGGGCGGCGTCCGGGGTCGGGTTCTGATCCTGAGCTGTTCCATCCGGCATGCCGCCATTGCACCACAGGAACCCGAGTTACTATCCAATCAGTGATTGAATCCTGATTGGCAGGCGCCCGGAAGGGCGCGCCGCCAGTCCCGTGCGCCCCCACGCGCACAGTGATCGAGAGGCTCGCACCATGGGTATCCACGCCGTCACCGGCTCCGCTTCGGGAATGGGCGCCGCCAGCGCCGCCGTCCTCCGGGAGGCCGGCCACACCGTCATCGGCGTCGACCTCCGCGACGCCGACATCACCGCCGACCTCGGCACCGTCGAGGGCCGCCGCGCCGCCGTCCAGGGGATCCTGGAGGCCTCCGGCGGAGTGCTCGACGGCGTGGCGGCGGTGGCCGGCGTCGGCCCCGCGATGAAGGACCCCGCCGCCGTGGCCTCCATCAACTACTTCGGCCCGGTCGACCTGCTGGAGGGGCTGCGCCCGGCGCTCGCCCGCTCCTCGGCGGGGCGCGCCGTGGTGATCGGCTCCAACTCCTCGACCACCGTCCCGATGATCGACGAGAAGCTCGTCGATCTGCTGCTCTCGGGTGACGAGGACGCGGCCCGCGAGCACGCCCGCGCGGCCCTGGCGGCGCTCCCCGCCGAGGCGGCGCGGGCGACCCGGGGTGCGCCGAGCATCTCCGCGTACGCGACCTCCAAGTTCGCCCTGGCCCGCTGGGCGCGCCGGACGGCCGTCACCCCGGCGTGGGCCCGCGAGGGCGTGCTGCTCAACGTCATCGCGCCCGGCGCGGTGATCACCCCGCTGATGCTCGGGTCCACCGGAGCGGGCGAGGAGCCGGACGCCGACGACTTCCCCACCCCCATGCCGCTGGGCCTCTTCGGCCGGCCCGAGGACATCGCCTTCTGGGTGCACCAGTTCCTGCGGCCCGAGGCTCGCTTCACCACCGGAGCCACCCTGTTCGTGGACGGCGGCACCGACGCCGCGATGCGCCCCGACGCCCAGCCCACCGCGCTGACCTTCTGAGAAGCCCCGACCGGTGGCCGGGCCGGGAGCGCTCCCGGCCCGGCCACCGGTCACTGTCACCGGCCGTGGCGCGTGCCGGCGGACAGGCTCCGGCCCAGGTCGAGCAGGCTCAGGCCGAACATCAGCACGCCCAGCGGCACGTGCGGCCCAGGCTCGTGGGCGACGCCGAGCACCACCTGGGCCGAGGCGAGCACGAGGAACCCGGTGGCGTACAGGACCGGCCGGGCCGGACCGCCGCCGGGCCGCCACGCCAGGACCGCGGCCAGCAGGTAGAGCATCGAGGCGCCGTACATCACCCGCGCCCCGACGCTGTGCAGCGTCTCGCCGTAGGAGGTGGAGAGCAGCAGCCCGGCGGTGGTCGCCTGGAAGAGGACCGCCAGGGTCTGCAGGGCGAGCGCGACCTGCGGGAAGGTGAAGCTGCGGCGCTCGACGGCGTTGCTCGGGATGGCCATGGTGCGGTCCCTCTTCCTGCCTCGCGGCGGTGGATCGATAGTGTCCCGGTGATTCGACGAAACGGGCCCGCGAAGTGTGAGGCGGGCGGGCACGAGCAGGGGGACCGGCATGGACACCGGGGACGGACGGCCCACGGACACGGTCCTCGGTGGCCGGCGCCACCTGATCAACCTCGCCTACCGGCTGCTCGGCTCACCGGCCGAGGCCGAGGACGCCGTGCAGGAGGCCTACGCCCGCTGGTACGCGATGGCGCCGGAGCGGCGGCAGGCGGTCGAGGTGCCCGGCGCCTGGCTGACGACCGTGGTCAGCCGGATCTGCCTGGACGTGCTCGGCTCGGCGCGGGTCCGGCGCGAGCGCTACGTCGGCGAGTGGCTGCCCGAGCCGCTGCCCGACCGCGCCGAGTGGCCCGGCGCCGCCGGGGGCGCGTCCGCCGACCCGGCCGACCGGATCACCCTGGACGAGTCGGTGGGCATGGCCTTCCTCGTCGTCCTGGAGTCGATGACGCCGGCGGAGCGCGTGGTGTTCGTCCTGCACGACGTCTTCCGGTACCCGTTCCCTGAGATCGCCGTGATCCTCGACCGGACGGCCGCGGCCTGCCGCCAGCTGGCCTCCTCGGCCCGCCGACGGGTCCGCGCCGCACGGACCCCGTCTCCCGGGCAGGCCCCGTCCGCCGCACAGGCTCCGACTGCCGCACAGGCTCCGGCCTCCGGGCAGGACCGGCAGGCGGAGGTGGTGCGGAAGTTCCGCAAGGCCTGGGAGTCCCAGGACATCGAGGCGCTGGTCGGCCTCCTGGACCCCGCCGCCACCCTGGTCGCCGACGGCGGCGGTCTGGTCAGCGCCGTGGTCCGGCCGGTCGAGGGCGGCCCGCGCATCGCGCAGTACCTGGTCCTGATGGCCGCGATGGCGCCGGGGCTGACCCTCCTGGAGCGCACCGTCAACGGCCTGCCCGGCCTGGTCGCCCAGCGCGACGGCGTCACCGCGACGGTGGCCGCCCTCGACGTCGTCGACGGCCGGATCACCCGCATCTGGGCGGTCCGCAACCCGGCGAAGCTGACCCGCTGGACGGCGGCCGGCGACGTGGCGTGATGCGACGCCAGTCGGGAACCAGCGTGGGGCGAAGGGGCGTTGATCCCATCACGGGGGACGGGCGATTCGGACCTATGGAGGTCGGTATGGCTCGGCAGGGGGCGCTTCGGCGCGGCTTCGGCGCGGTGGCGGTGGCCGCCGCGATGACAGCGGGAACGGTGACGGCGGCCAGTGCGGCCGGCGCCGACGGAGGACACGGTGACGGCCCACACGCCGCGACGCGGGCGGCGATGGCGGAGCTCATACGGACCGAGGGCCTGCCCGGCACGATAGCCGGCGTCCGGGAGGGCGACCGCAGCTGGTCGGCGGCCGTCGGAGTGGCCGACACCGCGACCGGGCAGCCCCGGTCGCCCCGGGAGCGGTTCAGGATCGGCAGCGTGACGAAGACGTTCACCGCCACCGTGGTGCTCCAACTCCGGGCCGAAGGGCGGCTCTCCCTGGACGACACGGTGGAGAAGTGGCTGCCGGGCGTGGTGCGGGGCAACGGGAACGACGGGTCGAGGATCACGGTCCGGCAGCTCCTGGCGCACACCAGCGGGCTGTTCTCCTACGACGAGGATCCGACGATGATCCAGCGGCTGGCCAGTCCGGACTTCCTGGTCCACCGCTTCGACACCTACCGGCCCGAGGACCTGGTCCGGACGGCGGTCTCCCACCCCCCGCTGTTCGCACCGGGAACGACCCGCTCGTACTCCAACACCAACTTCGTCCTGGCCGGGATGATCATCGGCAAAGTGACCGGCCGCCCGTACGCCGAGGAGATCGAGAAGCGGATCATCCGGCCGCTGGGCCTCTCCGCGACGACCCTGCCCGGCACCGCCGTCGGGCTTCCGAAGCCGCACGCGCTCGGCTACTCCAAGCTGTTCGGCGGCTCGCCGACGCCACTGGAGGCCACCGAGCTCAACCCGTCGTGGGGCGGATCGGCCGGGGAGATGATCTCCACGACCGCCGACCTGACGCGCTTCTACTCCGCCCTGATGCGCGGACAGTTGCTGCCGCAGGCCGAGCTGGACGAGATGGTCCCGGCCGCCGGGGGTCCCGGACTGGGCATCGGCAGCGTCAAGCTCTCCTGCGGGGTGACCGTCTGGGGCCACACGGGCGGCATCCACGGCTCCTCGACCATCGCGCTCACGACGCGCGACGGGCGCCATGCGGCGGCGTTCAACACCAACGCCGACTGGGTCGAGAACGAACGCGGCCTCGGCGAGGCCGAGTTCTGCCGCTGAGCCGCGCCGCGACCTGAGCAGCGCCCCGGAGTGGGAAGTCGGCGGGCACGACTTCCCACTCCGGGAACACATAGCGACGGAGCGTTCCCGGGGCCCGGAACCGTGTGGTTCCGGCCCCGGGGGTTGCGGGTCGGCTATTCGGCGGGGGTGCCGCGGAGGAGGAAGGGGAGGTGGGTGCCGTTGGTGAGGGCGGTGAGGGCTTGGGTGGTGCGGCGGTGCTGGTCGGGGGCCATGGCGTCGGGGAGTTGGTGGGGGTGGAGCCAGTGGACGGCGGTGATGGTGGCGGGGGGTCGGTGGCGGGCGACGATCGTTTCCTGGGCAGGGGTGAGGTGGCCGCCCCAGTAGACGAAGTTGATGCCCTCGGGGAGGAGTTGGGCGTCGACGTAGTCGGTGGCGAGGATGTGGCGCAGGGGGAG
>NZ_JBEXJT010000054.1:0-55580 GCF_040609255.1 Kitasatospora sp. NPDC004723
GTGTCTCCTCTCACGTCGGCGTCCGAATCAATCCTAGCGGCGCCCCTATCTACACTTCCCCCCAATTCTTTTCGGTACCCGGCCCCCGGGGGCCGGGCCCCCCCCCGCCCCCCCACGGCCGGGCAGCGTGAACGGGCTCACGGCCAGGTCGAACTCCCGTCCCGCGACGGCGGGCTCTGGTCTGCCGCCGGGCGGCGTGAAGTCGTGCCCGCCCATCCAGAGGCCCGGCACGATCTCGTTCCACGGCTCCTTGTGGGCCGGGGGTGCCGCTTCCCTTCTGCCGGGTTCTCATCGTCCGGAGCCTTCCGCCGTGGTGCGGCTGCTACTCGCCGGTGCGGCCGTCGAGGTGTTCGCGGAGGAGGTCGGCGTGGCCGTTGTGGCGGGCGTACTCCTCGATCATGTGGGTGAGGATCCAGCGCAGGGACCAGCTCTGCCCGCCGTCGGGGCGCAGGTACCCGAGGACGTCCAGCGACGGGGCGGCGGCGACGAGTTCCCGGGCGTGGGCGCACTCGCGGCGCCAGATGCCGAAGGCCTCGTCCGGGTCGGCCTCGTCGGCGTCGAACTCGGCGAAGCTGCCGTCCGGGTGCTTCCAGAAGCCGGGGCGGGCCTCGTCGTTGAGGGCGTTGCGGAACCAGCTGCGCTCGACCTCGGCGAGGTGGCGGGTCAGGCCGAGCAGGGAGAGCGTCGAGGAGGACAGCGGGCGGGCGCGGAGCTGGGCGGTGGTCAGCCCGGCGCACTTCATCGCGAAGGTGTCGCGCTGGAAGTCCAGGAAGGCGGTCAGGGTGGCACGTTCGTCGCCGGCCGAGGGGGGCTCGGTGCGGGCGGCGTCGGCGAGGTCGTAGGCATCCGTCATCGGGCCATGGTGGCAGGGCGGACACCGGCCCGGCACGGGAATCAACGGTCCGCCAGCCACGCCAGGGCGGCCTCGACGCTCTCCGCGACCGGGACGCCGGCCGGAGCCGGCGGGCGGTCCACGACCACCACGGGCAGACCGAGTTCGCGGGCCGCGGTGAGCTTGGGCGCGGTGGCCGCGCCGCCGCTGTCCTTGGTGACCACGACGTCGATCCGGTGCTCGCGCAGCACCGCCCGCTCGCCGTCCAGGGTGAACGGGCCGCGGTCGAGCAGGACGTCCAGCGAGGCGGGCAGCGGCGGCTCGGGCGGATCGACCGAGCGGGCGACGAAGTGCAGGCCGTCCAGGTGGGCGAAGGCGCCGATGCCCTGCCGGCCGCTGGTGAGCAGCACCCGCCGGCCGAGGGACGGCAGCAGGTGCGCCGCCGCGGCGAGCGAGGGGACGCGGTGCCAGCGGTCGCCCGGCACCGGCGCCCAGCCGGGGCGGCGCAGGGCGAGCAGCGGTACGCCGGTCGCCGCGGCGGCCTCGGCGGCGTTGCGGGACATCGCGGCGGCGAACGGGTGAGTGGCGTCCACCAGCGCGTCCGCCCGTTGGGCGCGCAGCCAGGCGGCGAGGCCGTCGGGGCCGCCGAAGCCGCCGATCCGCACCTCTCCGGCGGGCAGCCGGGGCTCGGCGACCCGCCCGGCGAGCGAGCTGGTGACTCGCACGGCGGGCCGCCCGGCCGCCAGCGCGGCGGCGAGGGCACGGGCCTCGGTGGTGCCGCCGAGGAGGAGGACGTGCGTCATCGGGCGATTCCCCCGCTCACGCGCCGCAGGGCTCGTGCGGGCGCTCGCGGTCCGCGGAGTAGAGGTGGCTGTCGCGGAACTGCCCGGCGCCGAGCGTGCGCCCGACGAGGATCACCGCGGTGCGGACCACGCCCGCCGCCTTCACCTGTCCGGCGATGTCACCGACGGTGCCGCGCAGCACCAGCTCGTCCGGCCGGCTGGCCATCGCGACCACGGCGGCCGGGCAGTCGGCCCCGTAGTGCGGCAGCAGCTGCTCGACCACGTCGTCCACGTACCCGGCGGCCAGGTGCAGCACCAGCAGGGCGCCGCTGCGGCCGAGGGTGGCGAGGTCCTCGCCCGGCGGCATCGGGGTGGCACGCTTGGCGATCCGGGTGAGGATGACGGTCTGGCCCACCGTCGGCACGGTCAGTTCGCGCTTGAGCGCCGCCGCCGCGGCGGCGAAGGCCGGCACGCCGGGCACCACCTCGTACGGCACCCCGGCCGCGTCGAGCCGGCGCATCTGCTCGGCGACGGCGCTGAACACCGACGGGTCGCCGGAGTGCAGCCGGGCGACGTCCTGTCCGGCGGCGTGCGCGCGGACCAGCTCGTCGGTGATCGCGTCGAGGGTGAGGTTGGCGGTGTCGACCAGCCGGGCGCCCGGCGGGCACTCGGCGAGCAGCTCGCGCGGCACCAGGCTGCCGGCGTACAGGCAGACCTCGGCGCGGGCGAGGATCCGCTGGCCGCGCAGGGTGATGAGGTCGGCGGCGCCGGGGCCGGCCCCGATGAAGTGGACGGTCACGGGGCGTTCTCCTCGGAGGTGGGGGGCGCGGGCGTGGTGGCGGGCTTGACGACGGACCACTGGGTGACCGGCATCGCCTGGCGCCAGCCGGTGAAGCCGCCGACCGGGACGGCGTGCGCCACGGCGAGCCGCAGCAGCTCCCCGCCGTGCCGCCGGTACCGGTCGGTGAGCAGTGCCTCCGACTCCAGGGTCACCGTGTTGGCGACCAGCCGGCCGCCGGGCGCCAGCGCCGCCCAGCAGGCGTCCAGCAGACCGGGCGCGGTGAGCCCGCCGCCGATGAACACCGCGTCGGGCGCGGCCAGCCCGGCCAGCGCCCGCGGGGCGGCGCCGGTGACCACCCGCAGCCGGGGCACGCCGAGCGCGGCGGCGTTGCGGGCGATCCGCTCGGCCCGCACCGGGTCGCGTTCCACGGTGACGGCCCGGTTGTCGCGGTGGGCCCGCAGCCACTCGATCGCGATCGAGCCGGAGCCGCCGCCGACGTCCCAGAGCAGTTCGCCGGGGACGGGCGCCAGGGTGGCCAGGGTGGCGGCGCGTACGTGCCGCTTGGTCAGCTGGCCGTCGCTCTCGTAGGCGCCGTCGGGCAGGCCGGGGACGACGGGGGTGCGCGGGCCGTCGGCGGGGAGCTCGACGGCGATCACGTTGAGCGGGTCGCCGGGCGGGTGCGGCCAGCCGTCGGCGGGGCCGTCGAGGCGCCGTTCGCCGGGGCCGCCGAGCTGTTCGAGGACGTGCAGCCGGGCGGCGCCGTGGCCGCTCGCGGCGAGCAGCCCGGCGACGGCGGCCGGGGTGGCGGCGCCCGCGCTGAGCACGAGCAGCCGGCGCCCGGGGTTGAGGGCGAGCCGCAGGGTGTCGAGCGGGCGGCCGACCAGGCTGACCACCTCGGTGGCCTCCAGCGGCCAGCCGAGCCGGGCGCAGGCGTACGCGACGGAGGAGGGGTGCGGCAGGACGCGCAGCCGCTCGGGGCCGGCGGTCTCGGCGAGGGTGCGGCCGATGCCGTAGAACATCGGGTCGCCGCTGGCCAGTACGGCGAGCGGGCGTCCGGCGTAGCGGTCGAGCAGTCCGGCCACGGCCGGGCGCAGCGGGGACGGCCACGGCACCCGTTCGGCGGCCACCTCGTCCGCGGGCAGCAGGTCGAGCTGCCGGGGGCCGCCGATCACGGCGCCGGCCGCCCGCAGCGCGGCGCGGGCGGTGCCGGCGAGCCCGGGCCAGCCGTCGGCCCCGATCCCGACGACGGTGATCGGGGGTGGCTGCTGGGGCACCGGTGGGCTCCTCGGGGCGGGTCGGCGGTGGGTCGTCGCCGGGTCGTCGCCGGCTCGGCGGCTGATCGCCGGCGGGCCGGGGACCAGGGTGTGGGCAGCCTACCTGGCGGTATCCGGCGGCCGGTGAGCCAGGGTGCGGGCCCGGTCGCAGCGGGTTAGCGTCGTGCCGGGAACACCTCCGGGGGGACCTCAGCACGCAACGGAGGACAGCATGTCCGAGTCAGCGGTCCCGTACACCACCAACAACGCCGGCGTCCCGGTGCCGAGCGACGACAACTCGCTCACGGTGGGCAGGGACGGCCCGATCCTGCTCCACGACCACTACCTGATCGAGAAGATGGCCCAGTTCAACCGGGAGCGGGTGCCGGAGCGGGTGGTGCACGCCAAGGGAGCCGGGGCGTACGGCGTCTTCGAGACGACGGAGGACGTCAGCCGGTTCACCAGGGCGACCCTGTTCCAGCCGGGCCGGCGGACCGAGATGCTGGCCCGTTTCTCGACCGTGGCGGGCGAGCAGGGCAGCCCGGACACCTGGCGCGACCCGCGCGGCTTCGCGCTGAAGTTCTACACCGAGGACGGCAACTACGACCTGGTCGGCAACAACACGCCGGTCTTCTTCGTCCGCGACACCATCAAGTTCCAGGACTTCATCCGCTCGCAGAAGCGCCGCCCGGACAACGGTCTGCGCGACAACGACATGCAGTGGGACTTCTGGACGCTCTCGCCGGAGTCCGCGCACATGGTCACCTGGCTGATGGGCGACCGGGGCATCCCGAAGTCGTACCGGCACATGAACGGGTACGGCTCGCACACCTATCTGTGGGTCAACGGGGGCGGCGAGCGGTTCTGGGTGAAGTACCACTTCAAGACCGACCAGGGCATCGACTTCCTCACCCAGGCGGACGCCGACCGGCTGGCCGGCTCGGACCCCGACCTGCACCGGCAGGACCTCTGGGAGGCCATCGAGGGCGGCAACCCGCCGTCCTGGACGCTGTACGTGCAGGTCATGCCGTTCGACGAGGCGCCCGACTACCGCTTCAACCCCTTCGACCTGACCAAGGTCTGGCCGCACGGCGACTACCCGCTGATCCGGGTCGGGACGATGACGCTGAACCGCAACCCGGAGGACTACTTCGTCCACATCGAGCAGGCCGCCTTCGAGCCGGCCAACCTGGTGCCGGGCATCAGCGTCTCGCCGGACAAGATGCTGCTCGGCCGGATCTTCTCCTACCCGGACACCCACCGGTACCGGATCGGCCCCAACTACGCGCAGCTGCCGCCGAACCGCCCGCACGTGCCGGCGCACTCCTACGCCAAGGACGGGCCGATGCGCTTCGACCCGGCGCGGACGGCGAGGCCCTACGCGCCCAACTCCTACGGCGGGCCGGCCGCGGACCCCCGGCGCTACGACGACCCGTCGGCCGGCTGGCACAGCTCGGGCGACATGGTGCGCGAGGCGTACTCGCTGCACAGGGAGGACGACGACTGGGGGCAGGCGGGCACCATGGTGCGCAAGGTGCTGGACGACGCGCAGCGCGACCGGCTGGTCTCCAACATCGTCGGGCACCTCCAGGGCGGGGTGAGCGATCCGGTGCTGGAGCGGGCGGTGCAGTACTGGCGCAATGTCGACAAGGCGCTGGGCGACCGGATCGCCAAGGGCGTCGGCAAGGCCTGACGGCGCCCTGCCGTCCTCCGCCGCTCCCGCCGCCGGGGGCGCGGGTCCGCCGGGCCCGCGCCCCCGGGCCGCGTTCTCAGCGCCGGCGCCAGTCGCCGGAGGCGATCAGCGCCGGGCGGGCGCGCAGCCGGGCGGCGGCGGCCGGTCCGGCCAGGTACACCCACGCGTCGGCCGTCGCGCCGTCCGCCGTCCGGACGGTGAGCCGCTCGCGCACGTACGCGCCGAGGCCGTCCGGCCGGCAGTCCTCCAGCCGGTCCAGCGCCGCGAGCGCCCGCGGGTAGGCGGCCGGGTGGACGGTGACCAGCTCGCCGCTGATCCGCCGCCCCGGCGCCGGGTCCGGTACGGCGTAGGGGAACCCGGGCCCTTCGTGCAGCGCCGCGCCCTCCAGCACCGCCGCCCGCACCTCGGCGCACCGGCCGGCGAGGAAGGCGGCGTGGTTGCGCTCCCCGGTGAGCAGGGTGCCGTAGACGAAGAAGGGCAGGGCGGCGGGTGCGGCGGGCACGGGGGTTCCTCCTCGAACGGGGGGCCGGTGGAAACGTCGATGGTGCCCGTTCGGTGATACCCACTGGCGCGCGGGGTGCCCGATGCGGTGTCATGGCGGGTACACCTGCCAGCACCGTCCAAGGGGGACACCCGTGACAGCTCCCGCCGAGCGCGGACCGGCCGCGCCCGCGGACGCCGCGCCCGCCGGCCCCGCTCCCGCCGCGGCGCGGCTCGGGGCGGGCGTGTGGGTGGCGCTGGCCGTCGTCTACGTGGTGTGGGGCTCGACGTACCTGGCGATCCGGATCACGGTCGAGACGATGCCGTCCTTCCTCTCCGCCGCCGCGCGCTTCCTGACCGCCGGACTGCTGCTCGCCGGGTTCGTCGCCGTCCGCCACGGCCGGTCCGGCCTGCGGGTGGACCGGCGGCAGCTGGGCTCCTCGGCCCTGGTCGGCGGCCTGCTGCTGACCGGCGGCAACGGTCTGGTGGTGCTCGGCGAGACCTGGGTCCCCTCGGGCCTGGCCGCGCTGCTGGTCGCCGCCGTACCGCTGTGGATGGTGCTGCTGACGGCGGCGGGCGGGGACCGGCCGAAGCCGGCCGAGCTGGCCGGCGTGCTGCTCGGACTGGTCGGCCTGGCCGTGCTGTCCGCCCCCGCGGTCGGCGGGGACATCGCGCCCGCCGGGGTGGTCGCGATCCTCTGCGGCACCCTCACCTGGGCGTTCGGCTCCTTCGCGTCCAAGCGCATCCGGATGCCCGCCGACGTCCTCGCCGCCAGCGCCTACCAGATGCTGGCCGGCGGGCTCGGCAACGCGCTGATCGGACTGGCCCGCGGGGAGCAGCACGGTCTGCACCCCGGCGACATCTCCACCCGCTCCTGGCTGGCGCTGGGCTTCCTGGTGGTGTTCGGCTCGCTGGTCGCCTTCACCGCGTATGCCTGGCTGCTGCGCTCGGCCCCGCTCACCCTGGTCGCCACCTACGCCTATGTGAACCCGGTGGTGGCCGTGCTGCTGGGCCGGCTGGTGCTGGCCGAGCCGCTGACCGGCCCCACCCTGCTGGGTGGGGCGATCGTGGTCGCGGGCGTCTGCCTGGTGGTGAGCGTCAGCCGGCTGTCGGCGCGCCCGTCCGCCCGAAGGTCCGCACGGTGACCCCGTTGGGGAAGACCCGGGAGTCCGTGAGGGTGAAGGTGTGCGGGGCGAAGCCCGCGCGGAACAGCGGCACCCCGGCGCCGATCGCCACCGGGGACTGCTTGACGATCAGCTCGTCGATCTCCGGCAGCAGCCGGCCGGCCAGCTCGCCGCCGCCGCAGAGCCAGATGCCGAGGCCGTCCTGCCGCTTGAGCTCCCGCACCACGTCCAGCGGGTCGGCCGCGGTGACCTCCACGGCGGGGTCGGGGCTCTCGCCCAGGCCGCGCGAGAAGACGATCTGCCGCAGGTGGGCGTAGGGGCTGGTGAGGCCCACGGCCAGCCCCGGCTCGTAGGTGCCGCGGCCCATGACCACGGTGTCGAAGCGCCGGTTGGGCGCCTCGGCGATCCCCAGCGCGGCCCGGCCGGGGGTCGGCACCGTCTCCGGGTACTCGGTGCACAGGTGGGAGAGGAATTCCCCGCCGACGTACGGCATGAGGAACTGGTAGTCGCCGTCCGGGGCGGCGATGAAGCCGTCGACGGTGGTGCCGACGTAGTACGTGAGCTTTCGCATCCATGTCCTTTGTTCGGATCGACTTCGGTCGGACCGACTTCGGTCGGACCGACTCCGTTCGGACCGACTCCGTTCGGATCGATCAACCACGACAGTTATAGTACTTCGTCTGTAGTGGTTGCAAGAGATTTTCTGAGGGAGCTTCAGCGATGGCCCAGAACCCCGCCCGCCGTGCCGCGCTCACCGACGCGGCCGTCGACGTCCTCGCCGAGCAGGGGGCGCGCGGACTCACCTTCCGCGCCGTGGACCTGCGGGCGGGCGTCCCGGCCGGTACCGCGTCCAACTACTTCACCGGCCGCGAGGACCTGCTCGACCAGACCGCCCGGCACGTGCACCACCGGCTCACCCCCGACCCGGTGATCATCGGCGAGCTGCTGCGCGCGCCCCGTGACCGGGCCCTGGTCACCGCCCTGATGCACGACCTGGTGCGGCGCATCGACGCCGACCGCTCCGGCTACCTCGCGCTGCTGGAACTGCGCCTGGAGGCCACCCGCCGCCCGGACGTGCGCGCCCGGCTCACCGCCACCGTCCGCGAGCAGCTGGACGCCAACATCGCCTACCACCTGGACGAGGGCCTGCCCGGCGACCGCGAGACCGTCGTCGTCCTCTACCTCGCGATGACCGGCCTGCTCGTCGAGCACCTCACCCTGCCCGGCGTGCTCGGTCCCGACGCCCTCCCGGCCCTGGTCGACACCCTGGTCGCCCGCACCGTCCCGGAGGCCTGATCAGACCTCCGGGAGCATCTCCCGCACCGCCACCTCGACCAGGTCCGCCCGCGCGGACACCGCCGCCGCCGGAACCTCGATCAGCCGGTAGCCACGTGCCCGGTAGACCTCCTCGTGCAGCCGCTCGAAGGCGAGCGCGTCCGCGAGCGAGATCCGGCGGGCGGCGGTCCGCTCGACGAAGCCGAGCCCGCGGACGAAGAACACCTCGCGCCGGTAGGTGGCCTCGGCCCCGATCCGGTCCAGTTCCGCGGTGAGCGCGGGCGAGGCGGGGCGGCCGAGGAAGATCCTGAGCGCCTCGGTGCAGACCGGGGAGCGGTCGTGGAACCGGACCGCCCCGGCCGCGGCCGACGGCCCCGCCGCGGCGCGGGCCCGCTGCACGTCCGCCACCTCGTCGACGAAGCCGGCCCGCTCCCACGGCGCCGCCTCCCCGGCGGCCTGCCGCCGGGCGATCACGTCGGTCGCGGCCTCCCGCACGACGTCGTGGCCGCGCCGCGCCAACTCCTCCAGGAGCGTGGTCTTCCCGGACCCCGGGGTGCCGGTGAGGATGAACCGTCGCACGGTGTGTCGCCGTCCTCTCAGACGAAGCGGATGTGGCGCGCGCCGACGGCGGCGCGGCGCAGCCGGGCGCGCAGCGGGCCGTCGGTGTCGGCGGCGAGCGCCAGGCCGGCGGAGGCGGCGAGGCGGCCGGCAACCTCGGAGACGGTCAGCCGGTCGGTCCGCACGTGCTCGCCGAACGCGGGGCCGCTCAGCCGCTCCAGGCAGTGGTCCAGCCGGGTGACCGCGAAGGACTCCCGGCGCAGCGGCGCCTCCTTGCCGGCGATCAGCTGGACGGCCCGGCCGCCGCCGCGCTCGCGCAGCCGCCGCAGCACCACCTCGCGCTCCGCGAGCAGCGCGAAGTGCCGTACGTCGTGGCCGCGTTCGCGCAGCCGGCCGACCGTCTCGGCGAAGTGCCCGGGCTCGGTGACCGTCATCGGGACGATCACCGTGCCCCGGTGGCCGGCGAGCGTGCGATCCAGCACCTCGAACACGCCCTGGCGCCAGGCCGGCAGGTCCCGGAAGTCGCCGCGCAGCGGCTTCGGGGTCATCCGGTGCAGACCGAAGCCGACCTCCTCCGGGTCGCAGACGACACTGCCGGGCAGCCGGCGCAGCAACTCGTGCGCGACCTGCGTCTTGCCGCCGCCGAACGGGCCGTTGATCCACAGGAGCATGCCCGCCAGCCTACGCGGGCGGCCTCGGTCCGCGGGGCCGGACCAGGTGGCGAGCAGGGTGCTCAGGGTGGCGCCCGCCGCGCACGCCCCGGCCCCGGTCCGGGATCCGCCGCGTGCCCGCGCCGGAGCGGATCATTCGACTACCATCCGTCGGGTGCCCGGCCCGGAGGGGGAGCCGGCGCCGGGACCGGGGGAGCGGTATGACGAGCACGCGGACGGCGACGGCCACCGGGGCGGGACCCGCGGCCGCCCCGCCACCGGCCCTGTGGCGGCAGCGGAACTTCGCCGCCCTCTGGTCCGCCCACACCGTCAGTCAGTTCGGCACCCAGCTGAGCCTCTTCGTCCTGCCCGTCCTCGCGCTCGCCACCGTCGGCGCGACCCCCGGCCAGCTCGGCCTGGTCTCGGCGGCCGAGACCCTGCCCTTCCTGCTGGTCGGCCTGCCCGCCGGCGCGCTGCTCGACCGCTGGGACCGGCGGCGGGTGATGGTGGCCGCGGACGCGGGCCGGGCGGTCGCGCTCGGCGTCGTCCCGCTCGGCCACGCGCTGGACGTGCTGAGCGTGCCGCTGCTCTGCGCGGTCGCCTTCGTCACCGGCCTGTTCACCGTCTTCTTCGACATCGCCGACCAGGCCTTCCTGCCCGAGGTCGTCGGCCGCCGCCAGGTCGCGGACGCCAACGGCCGCCTGGAGTTCTCCCGTTCGGCCGCCGAACTCGCCGGACCGGGCCTGTCCGGCCTGCTGCTCCAGTGGGTGACGGCCCCGCTGGTCCTGCTCGCCGACGCGGCCAGCTACCTCGTCTCGGCGCTGCTCCTCGGCGCGATCCGCCCCCCGAGGCCGGTCGCCGCCCCGGTCGCCGCCCCGGCCGCCGGGGCGGACCCGCGACCGCCCGCGGCGCCGGAACGGATGCGCACCCGGATCGCCGAGGGCCTGCGGTTCGTGCTGCGCCACCGCGCCCTGCGCTCGCTCGCCCTGGCCACCGCCGTCGCCAACCTGGCCGGGCTCGGCGGCGCGCTCAGCGCCCTGCTGCCCGCCTTCGCCCTGCGGGACCTCGGGCTCTCGCCCGGCCGGCTCGGCCTCGCGCTGATGCTCGGCAACGCCTGCGCCCTGCTCGGCGCGCTGTTCACCGCCCGGCTGGTCCGGGTGCTGGGCCTGGGCCGGCTGCTGCTGGCCTCCCGGTTCCTGCCCTGCCTCGGCGTGCTGCTGCTCGCCACGGCCGAGCCGGGCCGGGCCGTCCCCACCCTGGCGGCGGCGGCCGGGCTGATGGCCTGTGGCATCACCGCCTACAACATCGCCCAGGTGAGCCTGCGGCAGGCGGTGACCCCGGCGGCGCTGCAGGCCCGGATGAACGCCTCGGTGCGCTTCGTCATCTGGGGCACCCTGCCGCTGGGCGCTGCCGCCGGGGGTCTGCTCGGGTCGGCGGTCGGTACGCGTCCGGCGCTCTGGGTGGTCGCCGGGGTGGCGCTGCTCTCCCTGCTGCCGCTGCTGCTGACCCGCGAGGTGCGCGCGCTGCGCGACTTCCCGGACGACGTGGAGGAGTGACGGCCGGTCGGCCGGGGCGGGCCGCCCCGCCGGGTGAGGCCGGTCAGCCGAGGTAGGGCGGGCGGCCGGCCCACCAGTGGCCGGGGGCCTGCGGGGCGCGGCTGGTCCAGAACTCGATCAGGCCGGAGACGAACTCCTCGGCGGAGAGCGTGCCGTCGCCGTCCAGGTCGAGCCGGTGGAACGCCTCGTCCGCGTCGTCGCGGGAGAGCGCGGAGAAGTGGCCGCGCTGGAAGACGAAGAACTCGCCCGCGTCGACCGTCCCGCTGCCGTCCACGTCGGCGATGGCCAGGAAGGCCTCGGCGAGCGCCCCGAACACGGTCCGCGCGGCCACCGGGTCGTCGGCGAGCGCGCGGGTGGAGGCGACGAACTGCCGGCGGCTGATCGCGGTGGTCCCGATCGGCAGGTGGGAGACGTGCAGGTCCCGCCAGATGGCGAGGTAGGCGGCGACGATCCGCTGCTCGGCGCGCGAGCCCTCGGCGTGGCCCAGCGAGCGGGCCACCGCATGGCCCATCAGCACGTGGTCGTGCTCGGTCAGCAGGCCGTCCCCGTCGGCGTCGAGGTGGTCGAAGCCGTGGTTGATCCTCGCGAGCAGCAGTTCCTCGGACACGTCTCCCCCGGCTGGTCGTTCCCGGCAATCACAACGGAGTTCAGGCGCAACGGTCGGACGCAGCACGCTAACCCGCCGGGTGCCGGGCGCGCAGCCGAAGCCGCGAAGTGGCCGGCGCAGGGCCGGCGCAGGGCCGGCGGCGCCGGGGCCCGCCGGCTGACCGGCCGGCCGGTCGGCCCGCCGGGTTGCTCGCCCGGGAGACCGGGCGGGACATCCGGACGGCGCTGGTCCGGCCGGAACTGGTCGAGGTCGCCTTCGACGGCCTCCAGCGCAGCCCCCGCTGCCCCGCCGGGCCGGCCCTGCGGGGCAGCCCCGGTTACCCCGCAGGGCAGCCCCCGCTACCCCGGCGGGCCGGTCCTGCGATTCGCCCGGGTGGTGCGCCACCGGCCGGACAAGAGCGCCGCCGAGGACGAAACGGTTTCCTCCGTACGGGAGTTGGCCACCACTGAAGGCTTGTGGGGCCGTCCGTGCGGCCGGGTCCGCCGACCCGTCCGGCGAAGTGCCGCGAGTTGAAACGCAGTGCGCGGCAAAGGAGTTCACGCACAGGGGCCGAATCGGCCATTCTCGATCCGGCCACCGGACCCCTCCGTGAACGGACCGGCGATGGCTAGGTTGACCGTGACAACGAGAGGCGGCCGCCGGGCAGTCGGCGCCGCCCTGGCGAAAGGTGCCCGACATGCAGGTGAGTGTCGACCGGGACCGTTGCTGCAGCTCCGGCATGTGCGTGACGAACGCCCCCGCGGTCTTCGACCAGGACGACCGGGACAGTCTCGTGAGGCTTCGTCGGACCGTCTTGCTGCCCGAGCAGTTCGACGACGTGAGACTCGCCTCCGAGCTCTGCCCGGGCCGGGCGATCACCGTCACCGGGGACGAGCCCGCGCGGACCGGGGCCTGACGGCCCCCGCCGCCGGCCCCGCGGGCCGCCGGGAACCTTCCCGGGCCCCGAACCCCACGAGAACACCCACGACGTGAGGAGACCCCCGCCTTGACCACCGCACCCACCACCCCCGTCCTCCCCCTGCCGGCCCGGCACTCCGGCGGCTGCCCGTTCGGCCCGCCGTCCGCGTACTCCGAGGCCGCCGCCACCGGGCCGGTGACCAGGGCCGAGCTGCCCGACGGCGACCTCTGCTGGCTGGTCACCGGCTTCGCCGAGGTCCGCACCGTGCTGTCCGACCGCCGGTTCAGTGCCGACATACGCCACCCGGCCTTCCCGCTGCTGGTCGCCGGAGCTCGCGAGCTGATCACCGACAATCCGGACTTCCTGCGGCTCGACGACCCCGAGCACGCCCGCCAGCGCCGCATGCTCACCGGGGAGTTCCTGGTCAAGCGGGTGGAGGCGCTGCGCCCGGAGATCCAGCGGATCGTGGACGAGGCACTGGACCGGATGACCGCGGGCCGGACCACGGCCGACCTGGTCACCGACTTCGCGCTGCCGGTGCCCTCGCTGGTGATCTGCCTGCTGCTCGGCGTGCCGTACGAGGACCACGACCGCTTCCAGCGCCTGAGCCGCACGATGCTCAACCAGGAGAGCACCGTGGAGCAGCTCCGGGAGGCCCAGGAGGAGGTCCGGGACTACCTGCGTGACCTGACGGCCCGCAAGCGCGCACAGCCGGAGGACGACGTCCTGAGCCGACTCGCGGCGCGGGACGACCTGACCCCGGACGACGTGGCCGGCATGGGCGTGCTGCTGCTGATCGCCGGGCACGAGACGACCGCGAACATGATCTCGCTGTCGACCGCGCTGCTGCTGGAGCACCCCGAGCAGATCCCCGGCCTGGCCGACCCGGCCACCCTGCCGGGCGCGGTGGAGGAGCTGTTGCGGCTGCTGACCATCGTGCACACCGGCCTGCCCCGGGTGGCGCTGGAGGACGTGGAGCTGGGCGGCGTCACCGTCCGGGCCGGGGAGGGCGTGATGGCGATGCTCTCCACCGCCAACCGGGACGAGGCGGTGTTCGGCGGCGCCGGCCATCGGGCGACGGACGAGCTGGACCTGGACCGGGACGCCCGGCGGCAACTGGCCTTCGGCTTCGGCGTGCACCAGTGCCTGGGCCAGCCGCTGGCCCGCGCCGAACTCCAGATCGCCCTGGAGACGCTGTTCCGCCGGCTGCCGGGGCTGCGGCCGGCCGGCGAGCGCGAGTTCCGTACCGAGTCGTTCATCTATGGGATGCGGTCACTGCCCGTGACCTGGTGAGCGGGGCCCGAGGGAGAACTCCCACCGGAGTACCGGACAGCTCCTGGCTAGTGCGCGGCGGCGAGCAGCTCCCGGGTGTAGTCGGTGTGCGGCGCGGCGAAGAGCCGGTCGCGGTCGGTGGACTCGACCAGGCGGCCGCGGTGCATCACGGCGACGCGGTCGCAGAAGTGGCGCACCACCGCGAGGTCGTGGGAGACGAACAGGAAGGCGACGCCGAGGCGTTCGCGCAGCTCCATCAGCAGGTTGAGCACCTGCGCCTGGACCGAGACGTCCAGAGCGGAGACCGGTTCGTCGGCGATGATCAGCCGCGGTTCGGGGGCGAGCGCCCGGGCGATGCCGATCCGCTGGCGCTGGCCGCCGGAGAACTCGTGCGGGTAGCGGTCCAGGTGGGCGGCCGGCAGGCCGACCTGCTCCAGCAGTTCGGCGGAGCGGGCGCGCCGCTGCCCGGCGTCCAGCGCGGTGTGCAGCCGCAGCGGGGTGTCCAGGGTCTGGGCGACGGTGCGGCGCGGGTTGAGCGAGGCGTACGGGTCCTGGAAGACCAGCTGGACCTCCTTGGCGAGCCGTCGCCGCAGCGCGCGGTCGGGGGCGGTGGCGTCGACGCCGTCGTAGCGGACGGTGCCGGCGGTGGCGGCCTGGAGGCCGGCCAGCACCCGGGAGGTGGTGGACTTGCCGGAGCCGGACTCGCCGACCAGGCCGAGCGTCTCGCCGGGGGCGATGCGCAGGCTGACGCCCTCGACCGCGCGCACCGGTGCGGGCCGCCCGCGCCCCGGCAGGGCCAGGCCGCGGCGGCGGCCGGGGAAGTGCACGGCGAGGTCCTCGACCTCGACCAGCCAGTGGCGGTCCGGCGCGGGCGGCGCGCCGGCCACCGCGTCGGACGGCCCGGTGCGGGCGGCGGTCCGGGGCGCGGGCGACGGGTCGTCGACGGTCGGCAGCGGCGTGCCCGGGACCGAGTCCAGGGTGAGCGCGGCGCCCACCAGAGCCCGGGTGTACGACTCGCGGGGCGCGGCCAGCAGGGTGGCGGTCGGCGCGCTCTCCACCGGCCGGCCGCCGCGCAGCACCAGGGTGCGGTCCGTGGTGCCGGCGACCACCCCGAGGTCGTGGCTGACCAGCAGCACCGCGGTGCCGTGCTCGCGCTGCAGCTCGCCCAGCAGGTCCAGCACCTGGCGCTGGACGCGGGCGTCGAGCGCGGTGGTCGGCTCGTCGGCGATCAGCACGTCGGGGTCGTTCATCAGCGCCATCGCGATCATCACGCGCTGGCGCATGCCGCCGGAGAACTGGTGCGGGTAGTCGCGGACCCGGGCGGCCGGGATGCCGACCCGGTCGAGCATCGCCGCCGCCCGCCGGCGGGCCTCGGCCCGGCCCGCGTCGGGGTGGTGCAGCCGGTACATCTCGGCGAGCTGCGCGTCGACGCCGTGGAAGGGGCTGAGCGAGGTCAGCGCGTCCTGGAAGACCAGCGCCACCCGCCCGCCGCGCACCCGTCGCAGCACCGGCTCCCCGGCGCCCACCAGCTCCTGCCCGGCCAGCCGGATCGAGCCGGTGACGGTGGTGGTGCGGGGGTCGTGCAGGCCGAGCACGGCGAGCCCGGTGGCGGACTTGCCGGAGCCGGACTCGCCGACCAGGCCGAGCACCTCGCCGCGGGCGAGGTCGAAGGAGAGCCCGCGCACGGCGGCGACGGGCGCGCCGCCGCGCGGGTCGGCGAAGGTGACGGACAGGTCCCGGACGCTGAGCACCGCCGGCTCGGCGTGCTGGTCGGCGTGCTGCTCGGCGCGGTGCCCGGGGGCGGCGGCGGGGGAGGGGTTCACGGTGGGGCTCCAGAAGGGGGCGGCGGGGACGGTCAGCCGAGGCGGATGCGCGGGTCGAGCCAGGCCACCGCGAGGTCGGCCAGCGCGACGAACAGCACGACGAAGCAGGCGGCCAGCAGGACGGCGCCGACCACGGCCGGCAGGTCCTGCCCTTCGACGGCCTCCAGGGCGAAGCGGCCCACGCCGTTCAGCCCGAACACCGTCTCGGTGATCACCGCGCCGCCGAGCAGGGCGCCCGCCTCCAGGCCGAGCAGCTGCACCAGCGGTCCGGCGGCGCCGCGCGAGGTGTACTTGAGGTGGGTGCGCAGCCGGCCGAGGCCCTTGCCGCGGGCGGTGCGCACGTACTCCTCGTTCATCGTCTCCAGCAGCTGGGAGCGCGTGAGCCGGGCGAACACCGCCGAGTTGACGAAGCCGAGGACGATCCAGGGCAGCAGCAGACCGCCCGCCCAGGCGACGGGGTCGGTGGCCGGCGGGGTGTAGGAGGGCAGCGGCAGCAGTCCGGTGGTGTAGACGAGCCCCCACTGCGCGACGTAGCCGAGGAAGTAGATCTGCACGCTGGCGCCGACCAGCGTGAAGCCGGACAGCAGCTTGTCGGTGCGGGTGCCGTGCCGCAGCGCGGCGACGAAGCCGGTGCCGAGCCCGAACAGCACCAGCACGGCCAGCGCGCCCGCCGCCAGCGAGACGGTCACCGGCAGGTGGTCGGCCAGCGCCTCGGTGACCGGCTGGTGCAGCCGGTAGGAGTAGCCGAGGCAGGGCGCGTCGCAGTGGCGGGTGGAGCCGTCGACGTCCTGGACGTCCCGGCCGGCGACGATCCCGGTGAGGTAGTCGGTGTACTGGGCGAGCAGCGGCTGGTCCAGGCCCATGCTCGTGCGGACCGCCGCGACCTGGCCGGTGTCGCAGCGCGGGCCGCAGGCGGCGCGCGCGGGGTCGGCGGGGCCGGCGTAGAAGAGGGCGAAGGCGGCGGCGGAGACGGCGGCCAGGACGGCGAGCGCCTGGAGGATCCGCCGCAGGGCGAAGGAGAGCATGGTGGCCGGTCCGGGGTCGGGGGGCGTCGGGGTGGTGGTCCCGCCGCGCGCTCCTCGGGGGAGGCGCGCGGCGGGACCGTCCGGGGACTTCGGGGCGTCAGGACTTCAGGTAGAGCCAGGCGAGGCTGACCGACCCGTAGATCGGGTGGATGAACGAGCCGCCGACGTTGGCACCGTGCAGCTGGTCGACGTTCGGGTAGACCCACGGCAGCACCGGCAGGTCCTTCATCACCGTCTGCTCCAGGGCGTACAGCTCCTTGGCCTTGGCGTGCGGCTCGCCGATCTGGTTGATCCGGTCGATCTCCTTGTCCACCTCGCCGTTGCGGTAGCGGGCGGAGTTGAGGTCGGCGTTGGCACGGCCGTCGAAGGAGAACGGGATCAGGGTGGAGGGCGTCGGCCAGTCGACCGAGCTGGTCTCCTCCCACAGGTCGTACGGGGAGTCGGCGCGGTGCGCCTCGTCCAGCAGGGCCTTGGCGTCGACCGGCTTGGGCACGACCGTGATGCCGGCCTTGGCGAAGCCGTCGACCAGCACCTGGGCGACCCGCTGCCCGTCGGGCGTGTTGGCGTACGCGTAGGTGAGCGGCGCGGGCGGCTGCTTGGCCTTGGCCAGCGCGGCCTTGGCGGCCTCCGGGTCGCCCTCCGGCTTCGCCGGGTTCAGGTCGTACTTCTGCCAGTCGACCAGGGCGGGCGAGCTGAGCGTGCTGGCGAACTCGCCGACCCGGCTGCCGCCCTGGACCTGGCGGGCCTGCTGGCGCGGGTAGGCGAGGTTGAGGGCCCGGCGGACCTCGACGTCGTTCACCCGCTCGTTGTTGACCATGAGGTAGGTGACGAAGGCGCCCCGCCGGCCGGAGGTGACCAGTTCCTTGGCCTTCGGGTCGGTGTCCACGGTCTGGTACAGCTCGGGGGAGAGCGGGGTGGAGACCGTGGTGGCGTCGGCGCCGCCGTCGCGACCGGAGAGGATCTCCTGGTTGATGTTGAGCGCCTCCTTGCCGAAGCTGAAGACGAACTTCTCCGGGTACTGGTGGCGGATCGGGTCGGTCTCCGCCTTCCAGTTCGGGTTGCGCTCCAGCACCAGCCGGGTGTTCTGGACGTGCTCGACGATCCGGTACGGGCCGGTGGCGAACGGCTGGCGGTCGTAGTCGACGCCGGTGTCCTTGTCCTTGCGCACGGGCGAGGAGGAGGACTGCGCGGCCATGTACGGCACGTCGGCCTGCGGCTGCGGGAAGTGGAAGACGACGGTGCGCTCGTCCGGCGTCTCGATCGCGGCGAGGTCGCCGTCCTGCGGGCCGCCGTACTTCTTGCGGGCGTCGTCGTAGCTGGCCTCGCCGGTGAGCCACTGCGGCCAGTACGGCGGCCCGACCTCGTAGCCCTTGCCGAAGGAGCGCTCGATGCCGTACTTGACCTGCTGGGAGGTGATCGGCTGGCCGTCCTCCCAGGCCACGCCCTCCTTCAGCTTGTACGTCCAGGTGCGGCCGCCGTCGGTGGAGGTGCCGGTGTCGGTGGCGAGGTCGCCGACCAGCTTGGCCTTGCCGTCGACCACCTGGTACTGGGTCAGCTGGCGGCCCCACAGCAGCGAGGTGTTGTAGGCGGCGCCCGCGTACACCTTCTGCGGGTCCAGGTGGCGGAAGTCGGTGGCGTTGTAGACGTTCACCGTGCCGCCCGGGCGGGCGCCGGGGACGGCGGGGGCCGGGCCGGCGCTCTCCTGCTCGGTGCCGAGCGCGGCGGTCAGCGGCGAGCTGTCCTTGGCGGCGGCGCTCGGGCCGCTGCCGGTGGTGCCCGCGCCGGCCGAGCAGGACGTCGCCAGCAGGGCGGTCGCGACGACGGCGAGGGACGGTCTGATCCAGCGCATGGCGAATCTCTCCTTGCCCCGGGAGCTCCGGGGCGGGTCGGGTGAACGGTGTGAACGAGGGAGGTTTCGGGAGGAGGCCTCAGCGCGCGGCGCGCGGGTCCAGGGCGTCCCGGACGGCGTCGCCGAGCAGGTTGAAGGCGAGCACGAAGGCCAGCAGCGCGAGGCCGGGGAAGAACATGTAGGTCGGGTCGGCCTGGAAGACCTCGGAGCCGCGGGAGATCATCCGGCCCCAGTCCGGGACCGGCTCGTTGACGCCCACGCCGAGGAAGGACAGCACCGCCTCGGAGGCGACGAAGGTCGGCACCGCCATGGTGGCGTGCACCAGCAGCTGCGCCCGGACATTCGGCAGGAGTTCCCGGAAGACGATATGGAATCCGCCGGCGCCGAGCGCCCGGGCGGACTGCACGAAATCCCTTTCGCGGAGCGACCGGACGGCGGCCCGCAGGGAAAGCGCGAGCGGAATCCAGCCGAACGCGGAGAAGACCAGGACGAGCACCAGGAACTGCATCCACTCCGGTTCCGCGGTGCCCGGATCGACCAGCCGGGACTGGATCACCGGGCTGAGCGCGAGCAGCAGGAGCAGCGTCGGAAAGGCCAGCAGGACGTTCGACAGGAAGCCGAAGAGCCGGTCGGTGACCCCGCCGAGGTAGCCCACCGCGACCCCGGCCAGCACCCCGAGGGCGGTGGTCACGGCGGCCGAGGCGAAGGCGATCAGCAGCGAGGTGCGGATGCCGTACAGCAGCTGGGTGAACACGTCGCGCCCGAGGCCGGGCTCCAGGCCGAACCAGTAGTCGCCGGAGATGCCGCCGTTCGGTGCGATCGGCAGGCCGCCGTCGCTGAGCAGGCCCGGAACGTTCTGGCCGTAGTGCTCGGTGGGGTTCTTGCCGTACAGCGCGGCGATCAGCGGGGCCGCCACGGCGATCAGCAGGAAGAACACCACGACGCCGAGCGCGACGGCCCCGGTGCGGTCGCGGCAGACGCGGCGCAGCAGGCTCGTCGGGACGGGCGCCGGGGACGGCGCCGGGGCGTCCGGTGCGGCGACTTGTTCGACCACGGCCATGAGAGGCGTACTCCCCGAATTCTGCGCCCCCTGCGGTCCAGGGGGCGCCGACGTGCATTTCCGAGCGGCCGATCCGGGGGTTTCCCGGAAGGCCGACGGGCGTCATCAGATCGGATCCCGGGGACTTCTCGCAAATCATTCCGAAGGCGTCGCCGGGGTACTTCGAGTACTTTGTTTCGGGAATTGTTGCGGTTTCATTCCGCCGCAATACTGCCGTAGCACTGGACCGGGCATACCGGGGCAAAAGGCGTGTCATGTCCGCCACCGTCCCGTATGGTGAGATCTCCGCCACAGACCGCCCGGCATTGGTACGATTCCGGCGGGCCGCGACTGGCGCGCACGGATGGAATCGACCATCGGGAAGCGGCCCCGTGCCGAACACGACGCAGTTGCCGAGCGCCTGGGCCTCCCGACCTCCCCACCAGGAGACCGCCATGGCCCCGCAGCCGCACACGGCCGCCACCCCCGCCGCCGACACCGCCTTCCGCTCCGCCCTCGACGTGGTCCGCGAGGTCGAACCGCGGATCGCCGACGCCATCGGCCGGGAGATCGACGACCAGCGCGCCTCGCTCAAGCTCATCGCCAGCGAGAACTACGCCTCCCCGGCCGTCCTGCTCGCCATGGGCAACTGGCTCAGCGACAAGTACGCCGAGGGCACCGCCGGCCGCCGCTTCTACGCCGGCTGCCGCAACGTCGACACCGTCGAGACCGTCGCCGCCGAGCACGCCCGCGCCCTGTTCGGCGCCGACCACGCCTACGTCCAGCCGCACTCCGGCATCGACGCCAACCTCACCGCCTTCTGGGCCGTGCTCTCCCAGCGCGTCGAGAGCCCCGCCCTGGAGCGCGCCGAGGTCCGCAACGTCAACGACCTCACCGAGCAGGACTGGGCCGAGCTGCGCCGGGAGCTCGGCAACCAGCGCATGCTCGGCATGTCCCTGGACACCGGCGGCCACCTCACCCACGGCTTCCGCCCCAACATCTCCGGCAAGATGTTCGACCAGCGCAGCTACGGCACCGACCCGGTCACCGGCCTGATCGACTACGACGCGCTGCGCGCCACCGCCCGCGAGTTCCGCCCGCTGATCCTGGTGGCCGGCTACTCCGCCTACCCGCGACTGGTGAACTTCCGCAGGATGCGCGAGATCGCCGACGAGGTCGGCGCCACCCTGATGGTCGACATGGCGCACTTCGCCGGCCTGGTCGCGGGCAAGGTGCTCACCGGTGACTTCGACCCGGTGCCGTACGCCGACATCGTCACCACGACCACCCACAAGTCGCTGCGCGGCCCGCGCGGCGGCGCGGTGCTGTGCACCACCGAACTCGCCGAGCACGTCGACCGCGGCTGCCCGCTGGTGCTCGGCGGCCCGCTCGCGCACGTCATGGCCGCCAAGGCGGTCGCCTTCGCGGAGGCCCGCCGCCCCGAGTTCCGCGCCTACGCCCGCCAGGTCGTCGACAACGCGCAGGCCCTCGCCGAGGGCCTGCTGCGCCGCGGCGGCACGCTCGTCACCGGCGGAACCGACAACCACCTCGTACTCGCCGACGTCTCCGGCCACGGCCTGACCGGCCGCCAGGCCGAGGCCGCGCTGCTCGACTCCGGCGTCGTCACCAACCGCAACTCCGTCCCGCAGGACCCCAACGGCGCCTGGTACACCTCCGGCGTGCGGCTCGGCACCCCGGCGCTCACCACCCGCGGCCTCGGCACCGCCGAGATGGACGAGATCGCCGACCTCATCGACACCGTCCTGCGCGCCACCACCCCGGCCACCACCGCCGCCGGCGCCCCGTCCAAGGCCCAGTACGCCCTGGACCCCGCCGTCGCCGGGGCCGTCGCCAAGCGCGCCGCCGACCTCCTCGCCGACTTCCCCCTCTACCCGGGCGTCGACCTGTCCTGACCCCGACCCGCGGCGTGACGGCCCGCGAGCCGTCACGCCGCTAGGGCATGGCCGAGAGCGCGTCCCACACGTCGTCCCCGACGCTGCTGCCGTCGGGCAGGACCAGTCCCTCGATACTGCGCATCAGATGGACACCCGCGGTCCGCGACGGACGGCCCCGCAACAGGGGCACCGCGCGGTCGAGGACCACTCGGTAGGCCGGAATGTCGCCGGCGGCGGCCTGCAGCCACCTGGCGATCGCCTCCACCGCCTCGGCCTCGAAGGCCGGGTCCGACAGCAGCTCACGCAGTCCGTCGTCCACGGCGGTGCGCACCTCCTGGTTGTCGATGCGGAGCAGCCAGGGCAGCGGGTGGTCCGCCGTGTGCTGATCCGTGGCCAGGGCCAACAGCGCGATCTTTCCGGGCAGCGGAGCCTTGCGTTCGAGCTTCCACAGCACCACCTCGGACAGCAGCAGATCCCGTCCGGATTCTTCGGAGCCCAGCTGTCGATAGGTGTCGTGGACCGCGCGGAGCACCGAGACGTCCTTCGAGGTCGATGCGACCCGGCGAAGCCGGGTGACGGCCTTGCGTCGGGCGGTCGGCGTGCCTTCCGGGTCGGCCAGAACGCGGTCGGCCACGGCCACGACGAGGAGCTGCGTCTCCGCCCGGTGGTCCGCCCAGTCGTAGAGCCTGGCCCAGACGGCCCACTCCATGCGCTCGGTCCGCAGGGCGTGGGACATGACCTCCGCGCACACATCCGGCCGGCCGAGGCCCGAAGCGGCATCGCGGATGTCCGTCAGCACCGCTGGATCCTGGTGCCGGACGGCCAGGGTGGTGAGCGAGGCGATGCCCAGGTCGGAACGACGACTGCCCGGTGGAGCGATCTCCACGAGCCAGCGCAGCAGCACCGGACGCATGTCCTCGTAGTTGTCCCAGACGTAGCCGAGGACGGCGCCGTCGAATCCGGGGCGGTGGAACTCGACGACATCCTGGGAGTTCACCTCGGCCCGAAGGTCGGTGAGCCGCTGGCGCAGCCCCCGGCCCGCGAAGACCTGTCCGAGGTTGGTCGGCGGCGTGGTGCGGTCGGACTCGGCGATCAGCTTCTCCAGCAGCCGCGCGTCCTTGTAGATCACCGCCGCGGGCGCGCGGCGGTGCACCGCGAGCGAGAGCAGGAGGCAGCGGTCCTCCAGCGAGAGCGTCCGTCCGGCGCCGCCCCCGGCGAAGGTCTCGTCCAACTCGGCGCGCCAGTCCCCGAGAGCGTTCTCGATCCGCTGCCGAAGGTCGGCGTCGAGAGCGCTGCCCGGTGGCCGTCCGGTGTCGACCGGGCGGCTCGTCACGACGGCACGGGCCTCCAGCGGCCGGTCATGTCGGTACTCCCGCCACTGGCCGATGACCGAGGAAGCGGCCTGGACGGCCTGGACGGCGTCCCGGACCGCCGACACCTGCCTTCGGGCGGTCGGCGTCCGGACGTACTCGGTGAGCCAGGGATGCCCGGATGCGGCGAGCGCCTTCTCCACCACGACCTGGGAGTCCGGTGGCGACCGGAGTTCGATGACCTGGACACCCGGCGCCGACCAGGCCCAATGGCTCGCCCACAGGTCGGCGGCCACGGTGAGGACCCAGATCGACCTGTCGGACCTCAGCTTCTCGACCTTCTTCGCCAGATCCGTCAGAAACGCCTGGGAGGGCCGGTCCTTCTCCGGGTTCTTGAGATTGAGTTGATAGGCGTGGAAGGGTTCGAGGTGGAGCTTCTCGACCTGGGGACGAGGCCAGTCCGGTTCGAGCTGGACGAGCGTCATCCGCCCCGGCGTCCGGGCGGCCAGCAACTGGTGGGCGAAGGTGGTCGAACCGAAACCCCGCGGCGACACGACGATGATCACCCGGACGTCGGGGTCGGCGAGGGCGGCCCATCCCTGATCCCATGCGCCGTTCCAGCCGGCCGGGCGCGCGAAGGTGCGGGAGCCGAGGATCTCCCCCCGGTCGAGCTGCCTGGCCCACAGCAGGTCCCGCCGGACTTCCTGGACCACGGTGCCGATGTGCCAGGCGGCGACACCGGCGTTGCCGACGTTGAACGTCCGGCCGCCACCGGGCGCGCTCGCCGTGGCGGCGGCCGGGGCGTCCGCCTGACCGGGGCCCGGCGCGGGGCCGCGCTGTTCCGTCCGCTTCGGTGCGGGCAGGAAGGCCAGCAGGTCTTCCAGGTCGTCCTCTGTCATGCGAAGTTGATGTCTCCGACGGTCATGGTTCCGATCGAGTTCACGGCCGTGCCGACGTTCCCGGCGATGTGGAACGTGCCTCCCGCGGAGGGCGGAGCGGGAGTCACGGGCGCGGGATCCGGCTCCGGCTCGCCGGCCGTGAGGAGGGCGGGGGAGAGCCGGGGGACGTGCACCCACGCCGTGCGGCTGAACTGCTTCTGCCGCACCGTGGCGGACACTTCGAGGAAGTCCCGCTCGGACAGGTGGACGGTACGGCGGGCCGCGACGACCCGGCGGTACACCTCGTCCGAGAGGATCGCCGCCGTGAACGACTCGTGCACGGCCGCGACTTCGGCGGCTGCCCGGACCGCGTCGCTGTCGACCAGCCGACAGGCGTCGTTGATCGCGTCGCCCCGGTAGTCGGCGGACAGCGGCCCCAGGTGGACGCTCACCCTGGTGCGGAGCGCGGGAACCGAGGCACGACGCTGCCAGTGGTGCCGGTGCAGCGCCTCCTCCAGCAGCGCGATGCCCGGATCCACGAGCTGTGCCACTCGGGCGGCCGGCACGATCTTGATCCACCCGTCGCCCGTGTCGCGGGCGGTGGTCCGGTCCGCCCACTCGTCGGACAGGCCGCTCCGGTCGAACGACTCCGCGAGCGCGTCGTCGAGCGCGGACCGCAGCTTCGGCATCTCGGTCTCGTGGATCTTGCTGTAGCCGACGATGTCGACCACGAAGAGCGCGACGTCGGGTGGAAGATCGCGAGGGTTCGCGGCGCTCTGCTGGGACATGGCGGTGTTCCGTTTGGGTCGGAGGTCCGGGTCACTCGGTGACCATGACCCGATCATCACCGCTGACCGGGCGACCGCGCTGCCCATTGCTGGGCAGGTGGCGGGTGAGCTGTGCCACGCGGTCGGGACCGGCGGCGCTCCGGCGCTACGGAGCGGTCGCGTGGTCGTACAGCGCGGTGATGTCGGTGACGGTGATGCCGCCACTGGGCGTCGTGGTGAGCCAGCCGCGGTCACGCCATTCCTTCAACGCGTTCCCGACCGCGTTGCGCGAGGCGCCGATCAACTGGGCGAGGGCCTCCTGGCGCAGGCCGATCCGGGCCGGGGTCTCGGCGGAGGCCGTCCCCGCCAGCCTCGTCAGGAGGCAGGCGAGCCGGACCGCGACGGAACCGGTGGCCAGCTCCAGCCTGCTCTGCTCGGACTCGCGGATCCGGCCGTAGGAGTGCTGGAGCAGCGGCTGGAGGAGCCCGTGCTCGTCCACGAAGGTGCGAAACTCGTCGGCGGGGATGACGTGGACCTGGCAGGAGGTGAGGGTCCGTACGGTCGCGCTGCGCTTGATGCCCGTCAACACGGCCATCTCGCCCAGGATTTCGCCGCTCCCCCGGACGGCGATCAGCTGCTCCCGGCCGAGCGGCCCGGTCGCGGTCACCATCACTCTCCCGGCCTCCAGGAGCATCACGCAGGTGCCGGCCCGGTCCTGCCGCAGGAGCTCGCTCTGCGCGGCGCGGAAACGGACCGGTGCGAGCTCCCGGAGCGCCTCCCAGCGGTTCTCGCCGAGGGCCTCCCGATGGGACGTCGGCATCGTGGCCTCTCGATGGGACGTCGGCATCGTGGCCTCCCGTGGATGCGGGCCGGGCCCGCGCCAAGGCCGGGCCGGTTCTGCTGTCCACGGACAGCCGAGGGGGCGCGGAACGATGGTACGCGGTTGACCGGCCGTCAGTGACCGAGCCAGGAGAGGGCGATGGCCGTCGCGCCGAGGGCCAGCCCGCCGCACAGGAGGTCCACCGAGACACGAAGGAGCCGGTACTTGCGGCGGGCGAGGCGGGACAGTGCCACCAGCCTCTGCGCGTGCGAAGCGGCCAGGGCGTCGGCGTCGTGGTGCGTGGCGACCGCTTCGAGCAGCTGGTCGGGCGTGAGGCGGGCGAAGTCGAGGTAGGAGACGGCGAGGTGCTGCCCGTGCTTGAGGTGCGGCCGGACGGCGACCAGGGCCAGGCCGAGTGCGCCGGCCAGGGCGGTGACCGCGACGGCGATGACCGCGGTCGTGGTCCAGGTCAGTGGCGGCGGCGTTCCGCAGAGGGCGGCGGCGGTGGTGAGACCGGCCGCCGAGGTCGCTCCGATTCCGGCGGCCTTGGCATCGGTGCGCTGCAGCTCGCCGATGACTTCGGTGGTGGACGAGGTCAATGGGGCGGTGAGCCGGGCCACCGGTCGGTGGCCCGGTTCGGCGGGTGTGCCCGTCTGCACGTTCATCCCCTTCTGCTGAGTCCTCCGCGGGCGCGGTGGGAGCCCCAATTCTGTGGGCGCGCGACCGCGGAGGCTGCCCAGCGCGGTGCCGGCCGGGGGAGACGTGGGTCACTGCTGCTGCGGCGTCAGTACTGCAGCGACTTGTACTGCAGGAACTCCTCCAGGCCGTGCCGGCCCAGTTCGCGGCCGAGGCCGGAGTTCTTGTAACCGCCGAACGGGGCACGGGGGTTGAAGGGACCGCCGTTGAGGTGGAGCTGACCGGCGTCCAGACGGCGGGCGAAGCGGGCGGCGGTGTCGGTGTCGGCCGCCCAGACCCCGCCGGCCAGGCCGTACTCGGTGGCGTTGGCCAGTTCGGCGGCGTGGTCCTCGTCGTCGAAGGCGAGGACCGCCAGCACCGGTCCGAACACCTCCTCCCGGGCCACCGTCATGTCGGCGGTGACGTCGGCGAGCACGGTCGGGCGGACGTAGTAGCCGGTCGCGAGGCCGTCCGGGGCCTCGGCGCCGCCGGAGACCAGGCGCGCGCCCTCGGCGAGGGCGCCGGTGATGTAGCCGCGCACCCGCTCGCGCTGGCGGGCGTTGACCACCGGCCCGACCCGGGTCAGCGGGTCCGTCGGGTCGCCCGGGGCGTACTTGGCGGCGGCCTTCGCGGCGAGCGCCACCGCCTCGTCGTACTGGTCGCGGTGGACCAGCAGCCTGGTCCACGCGCTGCAGGTCTGGCCGGAGTTGGCGAAGACGTTGGCGATGTTGACGTTCACCGCGCGGGCCAGGTCGGCGCCGGGCAGCACCACGTTGGCGGACTTGCCGCCCAGTTCCAGGGACACCCGCTTGATGCCGCGCCCGGCCGTCTCGGCGACCGTGCGGCCGACCGCCGTCGAGCCGGTGAAGGACACCACGTCCACGTCCGGGTGGGCGGCCAGCGCCGCGCCGGCCACCGCGCCGGTGCCGGTCACCAGGTTGAACACCCCGGCGGGGAAGCCCGCCGCGTCGACCAGTCGGGCGAACAGCCGGGCCACCAGCGGGGTGTCCTCGGCCGGCTTGAGGACCACCGGGCAGCCGGCCGCCAGCGCGGGCACCACCTTGGCGGCGATCTGGTGCAGCGGGTAGTTCCACGGCGTGATCGCCGCGACCACCCCGGCGGGCTCGGCGTGCACCACCGAGTTGCCGATCCGCTCCTCGAACGGGTACCCGGCCAACAGCTCCAGGTAGGTCTCGGTGACCGTCAGCGGCAGCGTGGCCTGCACGGTGGTGGCGAAGCCGATCGGCACGCCCAGCTCGGCCGTCAGGGTGGCGGCGATCTCCTCCTGGTGCGCGGCCAGGCCGTCCCGCAGCCGGGTCAGCGGCACCAGCCGCTCGGCGGCGCCGGTCGCGCCCCAGGCGCGGGCCGCCCGGCGGGCCGCCGCGACGGCCGCGTCCACGTCCGCCGCCCCGCCGGCCGGGACGGTGGCGAGCAGGCGTTCGGTCGCCGGGTCGAGCACCGGGATCGACCCCTGGTCCAGGGCGGGCCGCCAGGCGCCGTCGACGTACTGATCGGTGTACTCGGCGTACCCTGCGGCCCGCTGCGTCTCGTCCGCCATGTGCTGCCCCTTCGTACCGGTTCAGATCGTTCCCGGGCCCCGCCGGTCCGCCGGACGGCCGACCGGGTCCCGGACCAGTCAACGGTGCGCCCCCGGCAGGCGCAAGGACCGGCCCTCCCGCGCCTACTCCGGTGCGGTGAAGATCGTTTCCGGTGCTGGTGACAAACCGGGTGACCCGGCGGAGTATGGACGAACCGGGCCGGTGTTTTGTGCCAGATGGTCAAGTACGCCCGCACATGGCCGGGTGACCGGAGCTCTTTCCCGCGAGTTCTCCCGAGCCGGCCCGGTGGCGAGTAGATTGCAGCCCACTCGGGCGCGCCGGACCAGGGCCGGCCGGCAGGCCGGGTCCTGTCCATGTGCCCGGAGATCCAGCCCGTGGTCGTTCGTACCGTCTTAGGAGCCGCCTCATGAACGACGCCGCACGCAGTGCCGATCAGCAGCCGGTGGAGCCGGCGGTGCTCGACGACGTCCCCGGGTGGTTCTGGGACCACGACCGCCACCTCTTCGACTGGTTCCTCGGACGGCAGGAGAAGGCGGGCGTCTCCGGGGACCTCCTGGAGATGGGCGCCTACCTCGGCCGCAGTGCGATCGTCATCGGGGCGCACCTCCAGGCGGGCGAGACCTTCACGGTCTGCGACCTCTTCGACTCGGACGCGCCGGACGATGAGAACGCCGCCGAGATGGACATGTCCTACCGCAGGACGCTGACCCGCACCGCCTTCGAGGCCAACTACCTCTCCTTCCACGACCGGCTGCCGGAGATCATCCAGGCCACCACCGCGACGCTGGCCGGCGGCCGCATCCCGCCCGGCGCCTTCCGGTTCATCCACGTCGACGCCTCGCACCTCTACGAGCACGTGGCCGGCGACCTCCAGGTGGCCAGGAACGCGCTCGCCCCGGAGGGCGTCGTGGTGCTGGACGACTACCGCTCCGCGCACACCCCGGGCGTCGCCGCCGCCACCTGGGAGGCGGTGTTCAACAACGGCCTGCGGCCGATCGTGCTGACCGACTCCAAGTTCTACGGCACCTGGGGCGACCCGGAGCCCGCCCAGCTCGACCTGCTGGCCCGCCGCGGCACCCTGCCGCAGTCCGACGTCACCAACGAGACGCTCGCCGGGCAGCGGGTGGTCCGGATCGGCGGCAGCGACGCCGGGGCCGCGCCGTTCCGGGTCTCCCGCCACCACACCCGGCTGGCCTCCGAGGCCGCGCGCCGGGAGATCGCCCGGGCCACCGAGGACGCCCTGCGCGCCGCCGAGCGCGAGCGCGACGAGGCCGTGCGCGACCTCGCCGAGCGCCGGGCCCGCGCCGCCGAGCGCCGCCGTCCGGCCAATGTCGCCAAGCGGGCGGTGGGCGACCTCCTCCCGCCGGTGGTCGCCTCCGCGATCCGCCGGGCCCGGCGCGGCTGACCGCGCCCCGTCGGCTGCCGCCTGCCGCCTGCCGCCTGCCGCCTGCCGCCTGCCGTCCGTCGGCCGCGCACCCCCGTTGCGGGGGAGCGCGGCCGACGCGCGTTCCGCCGACGCCGTGCCACCGGGCAGGAGCATCGAAGACGGTACTGCTCAGGGTCGGAAGAAAGCGCTTTTCCGACTCCTCCCACCCGGCCGAGGATGGCAGGCGAACCAGCCCGCCGGGAGGAATCCGTGTCGTCCATCTCGCCCGCCGCCCCGCCCTCCGCCGTCCCGTCGCCCGCCGACGACGGCCGCCCCACCGCCGAGCCGCCGGTCGACGCCGGACTGCTGCCGCTCACCGCCGGGACGGGCCCCGCCGGGCTCGCCGTCGGCGGGGTGGCGCTGACGGAGCTCGCCCGCCGGTTCGGCACCCCGCTCTTCGTCTACGACGAGGAGCACCTGCGCCGCCGCTGCCGGGAGGCCGTCGCCGCCTTCGGCCCGGGCAACGTCGCCTACGCCTCGAAGGCCTTCCTCTGCACCGCGATGGCCCGGCTCGCCGCCGAGGAGGGCCTGCTGCTCGACGTCGCCTCGGGCGGCGAACTGCGCACCGCCCTGCACGCCGGGGTCTCCCCGGAGCGGATCGTGCTGCACGGCAACAACAAGAGCGAGGCCGAACTGCGCACCGCGCTCACCGTCGGCCTGCGGCACGTCGTCGTCGACAGCTTCGACGAACTGGACCGGATCGAGCGCCTGGTCGCCGAGGAGGGCCTGCCGCCGGCCCGGGTCCAGCTGCGGGTGGCGCCCGGCGTCGCGGCGGGCGCCCACGAGGCGATCCGCACCGGCGGGCACGACTCCAAGTTCGGCTTCGGCCTGGCCGACGGGGCCGCCGAGGCCGCCGTCCGCCGGGCCGCCGCCTCGTCGGCCGTCCATCTGGAGGGCGTCCACGCGCACGTCGGCTCGCAGGTCCTGGACCCGGCCGAACTCGCCGACGGCGCCGCCGCCGTGGCCAGGTTCGCGGTGGATTCCGGGGTGGCCCGGCTGACGGTGGGCGGCGGACTCGGCGTGGCCTACCTGGCGGGCCAGAGCGCGCCGTCCTTCGCGGTGTGGGCGGACCGGGTCCGGGCGGCCGTCCGCGGGGCGGGCTGGACCGGGGAGTTCGGGGTCGAGCCGGGGCGCTCGATCACCGCCCGGGCCGGGCTCACCCTCTACCGGGTGGGCACGGTCAAGCGGATCGCCGGCGTCCGGACGTATGTGAGCGTCGACGGCGGGATGAGCGACAACCTGCGCCCGGCGCTCTACGGCGCGCGCTACGAGGCGTTCCTGCCGCGCTGCCCGCAGGAGCCCCGGCCGCTGCGCGCCCGCCTGGTCGGCAAGCACTGCGAGAGCGGGGACGTCATCATCGACGACGCCGCCCTCCCGGCCGGGCTGCGGATCGGCGACGTGCTCGCCACCCCGGTCACCGGCGCGTACGGGTACGCGATGGCGTCGAACTACAACAAGCTGCCGCGCCCGGCGGTGGTCTTCGTCCGGGACGGCGAGGCCCGGGTGGTGGTGCGCCGGGAGACCGAGGAGGACCTGCTCCGCCTCGACGCCGACGGCCCGGCCGACGGCCTCGCCACGCTCCCCGCCGCTTCGGCCCGGACCGCCGGCGCCTGAGCGCGGACCCGGCCGAACACGTGGACCGGTCCCCCGGAACGGGGGGACCGGTCCGCTCCTTCCCCGGTGCCGGGCGCACCGCCCGGCCCGCCGCCTCGCCCCCGCCCCGCCCCGCCCGCCGCCCCGCCCTCCGCCCCTGACCAGCCACGATGACCTACCCTGGCCCGATGCTGAACAGCGCCCGCCTGCTCGTCCTGCTGGAGATCGCCCGCCGGGGCACCATCGTGGCCGCGGCGCAGGCGCTCCACCTGAGCCCGTCCGCCGTCTCCCACCAGCTCGCCCGGCTCGAACAGGAGCTGGGCGTCGCCCTGGTCGAGCGTCAGCCGCAGTCCCTGCGGCTGACACCGGCGGGCGTCCGGCTGGCCGAGCACGCCCAGGCGATCGCCGACCTCATGGCCGTCGCCCAGGACGACCTGCGCGCCCACTCCGGGGGCACCGCGGGCGTGCTGCGCCTCGGCTTCTTCGCCTCCGCCGGCCTGGACCTGCTGCCCCGCGCGCTCACCGCGTTCTCGGCCCGCCACCCGCAGGTCGAACTCGAACTCATCATGGGCCAGCCGCACGAGCTGCTCCCCGATCTGGAGGCCGGCCGGCTGGACGCCGCCGTGGTCTTCGAGCACCCGCTCGACCCGTGGATCCGGCAGGCCGGCCGCCAGGGCGTCGCCGAGGTCGAACTCTACTTCGACGAGCCGCAGTTGGTGATCGTGCCGCTGCGCCACCGGCTCGGCCGGCGGACCCTGGTCCGGCTCGCCGAGCTCGACGGCGAGAGCTGGATCGGCACCCACGGCGGCTCGACCGGCGAGCCGGTGCTGGAGCGCGCCTGCGCCGCCGAGGGGTTCCGCCCCCGGGTGCGCTGCCGCAGCGACCACTACCAGGTGACGATCAGCCTGGCCCGGGCCGGTATGGGCGTCGCGCTGATCCCGGCGCTCGGCCTGGCCGACAGCGCCGGTGTGCACGTCTGCCGCCTGGACCACCCGCAGCTGCACCGCCGGATCGGCGTGGCCACCCGGGCCACCAACCGCAACCCCGCGGTCCGCGCCTTCCTCGGCGAACTGCGCGCGGCCGCCGGGGAGGTCCGGTCACTGCTCGAACTGCAGTGGTCCTGACCACCCCGGCGGCCGCTCACCGCCGGAGACCCCGGGGGCTCAGCCGCCCGGCTGCCGCAGCAGCGCGCAGTTCGCCGGCTCGCCGCGCTGGGCGCCCGCCGCGAGCGCCCGCCCGACCTCGCGGATGGCGTGCACCGCCGCCCGCTCCGTGCTCGGCCCGAGCGCCACGTCCCAGTGCGCGATGACCGCGTAGGCGACCCGCCGGGTGCCGATCAGCACCCCGGCGTCGGCCCGCACCCCGGTGTCGGTCCCGGTCTTGTTGGCCACCAGCAGCCCGCCGGGCAGCGAGTCGGGGAAGCACTCCGCGTAGGGGTCGTGCTGGACGAGCGCCGGCACCAGCCCGTGGTCGGTGTTGGAGCGCATCCACTCCAGCAGCCGCGCCGACGCGCCGGGCGTGACCAGCTCGCCCCGGACGGCCAGCGCGACCAGCCGGGCGAGGTCCCGGGCGGTCCCGGTGGCGAACACCGGCGGCACACCGGGCCCGCGGACGTCCCGGACCCGGTCGTGCAGGGTGAGCCGCTCCAGCCCGAGCTCCCGGGCCAGCCGCTCGGTGGCGGGCAGGCCGACCGTGCGCAGCAGCGCGTTGGTGGCCGTGTTGTCGCTGACCGAGGCGGTCAGCCAGGCCAGGTCCTCGACCGTCCAGCCGCACGCGCCCGCGCCGTCGGCACTGCCCGCGCCTCCGCCGTCGGCCGCACGCCCGCTCGCACGCCCGCGCGCGAGCCGCCGGAGCAGTCCGGTGCCCCCGGCCACGTCCTCGGCCTCGATCGGCACCACCGCGTCCGCCCGCAGCTCCCCGGTGTCCAGCCGGCGCGCGACCTCCGCGAGCAGCAGCAGCTTGGACGCGCTGGCGACCGGCAGCACCACCGTGTCGTCCACCCCGACCGCGCTGTCGCCGGTCCCGGCGGTCAGCTCCGCGTCCGCATCCACGTCCACCGCCGCGACCGCCAGGGTCAACGGCAGCGCGGCCGCCGACCGTGCGGCGGCCGCCACCTGCGCCAGGATCATCGGACCCGTACCACCTCTCCGGCCCGGGCGTCCGTCGCCCGCCCGTCGCACACCGCGACCTGCCCGGCGACCACCACGGCCGCCACGCCCTCCGGCGCCAGCAGCGGCCGCTCGAAGGTGGCCGCGTCCCGGACGGCGTCCGGGTCGAGCACCACCAGGTCGGCCACCGCGCCGTCGCGGACCACGCCGCGCCCGGCGAGCCGGAACCGCGCCGCCGGCAGCCCGGTCATCTTGTGCACCGCGTTCTCCAGCGACAGCAGCCCCTCCTCCCGGCCGTAGTGGCCGAGGACCCGGGCGAAGCTGCCCGCCCAGCGCGGGTGCGGGCGCCCGGGCTTGGGCACCCCGTCCGAGCCGATCATCGACAGCGGGCTGGCCAGCACCCGGCGGACGTCGTCCTCGCGCATCGAGTGGCTGATGATGGTCACCTCTCCCCGTGAGTCGAGCAGCAGGTCGCAGACGTAGTCGACCGGGTCGACGCCGCCCGCGGCCGCCAGGTCGGCGATCCGGTGGCCCTCCGCCGCGCGGCGGGCCGGGGCGGCGGCGACCGCGATGAGGTCCCAGCCGCCGTTGCCGACGGTGTTCTCCCAGCCGTCCACGCCGCCCGCGATGTCCGCCCGGATCCGCTCGCGCACCTCGGGACGGCCCAGCCGCTCCAGCAGCGCGCCGATCCCGCCCTCGCTGGCCCACGGCGGCAGCATCGCGTGCAGCACCGTACTGCCGGCGGTGTAGGGGTACACGTCGAGCAGGACGTCGAGGCCGTCGGCGCGGGCCTGTTCGAGCCGGGGGAGGGTGCGCAGGGTGGCGCCCCAGGCGTGCCGGCCGGCGGTCTTGTGGTGGGAGACCTGGAGCGGCGCGCCGGAGCGCTCGGCGATCTCCAGCGCCTCCTCCAGGGCCTTCTCCACCTGGGACATCTCGTCCCGCAGATGGGTGACGTACGGCTTGCCGTGGCGGGCCGCGACGCGGGCGAGCGCGACGATCTCCGCCGTGTCGGCGTAGGTGCCGGGCGGGTAGATCAGGCCGGTGGAGAGCCCGGCCGCGCCCTGGGTGAGGGCGCGGTCGAGCAGTTCGCACATCGCGGCCAGCTCCTCCGGCCGGGGCGGCCGGTCGGTGAAGCCCATCACCCCGGCGCGCAGGGTGCCGTGGCCGACCAGCGAGGCGAGGTGGTTGCGGCGCAGTTCGGGCCGCTGGGCGGCGGCGAAGGCGGCGAAGTCCTCGGCGGGGCGGACCGGGCCGAGGCCGAAGGTGACCCGCAGGTGCTCGGCCAGCTCCGGCAGCCGCTCGGGCAGGCAGGGGAACAGGCTGCTGCCGCAGTTGCCGCTGATCTCGGTGGTCACGCCCTGGAGCAGCGGGGCGAGCCGCAGCTCCTCCAGCGCGTCCCACGCGGTGTCCGCGCCGTCCGCCCGCGCGCCCTGCGTCCCCGTCCCCGATTCCGCGTCCACGCCCGGCCCGCCGACGGCGGCCAGCGCGTCGGAGTGGGTGTGCACGTCGATGAACCCGGGGGTGACGACCCGCCCGGTGGCGTCGACGACCGGCACCGGACGGCCGCCGGTGTCACCCGCCGCGCCCGCGTCCGCCCCGGGCGCCAGCACGGTGACCCGCCCGCCCGCCACCGCGAGGTCGGCCGGCCGCGCGGGTGCCCCGGTGCCGTCCACCAGCAGTCCGCCGCGCACCAGCAGTTCCACGGCCGCCATCACAGCACCGTCGCCAGGAAGGCCCGGGTGCGCTCGTGGCGCGGGGCGGTGAACACCTCGGCGGGGTGCCCGGCCTCGACGACCGCGCCCTGGTCCATGAAGACGACCCGGTCGGCGACCTCGCGGGCGAACCCCATCTCGTGGGTGACGACGATCATCGTCATGCCGCTGCGGGCCAGATCGCGCATCACGCCCAGCACCTCCCCGACGAGTTCGGGGTCGAGTGCGGAGGTCGGCTCGTCGAAGAGCATCAGGGTGGGCTCCATGGCCAGCGCCCGGGCGATGGCGACCCGCTGCTGCTGGCCGCCGGAGAGCTGGCCGGGATAGTGGTCGGCGCGGTCGTCGAGGCCGACCCGGCGCAGCAGCTCACGGGCCTGCCGCTCGGCCTCGGCCCGGCCGCGTCCCTGGACGGCGACCGGTCCCTCCATCACGTTCTGCACCGCCGTGCGGTGCGGGAAGAGGTGGAAGCGCTGGAACACCATGCCGATCCGCTCGCGCTGGCGCTGGATGTCCTTGGGCCGCCGCTCGCGCAGGACGCCGCCGGAGCCGGCCGGCTCGTAGCCGATCAGCTCGCCGTTGACGGCGATCCGCCCGGCGTCGATCTTCTCCAGGTGGTTGAAGCAGCGCAGCAGGGTGGACTTGCCGGAGCCGGAGGGCCCGATCACGCAGAGCACCTCCCCGGACCGCACTTCCAGGTCGATCCCGCGCAGCACCTCCAGCTCGCCGAAGTGCTTCCGCACCCCGCGCGCCGAGAGGATCACCTCGTCCGTGGCCACCGTCACTTCGCCGCCCCCTTCTTCTTGACGTCGGTCTTCCTCGCACCGGGCCGCAGATTGCGCAGCACCCGCTGCCCCAGCCCCGGGCGCGCCGTCTGCGCGCCGGGACTGAACTTCCGCTCCACGGCGTGCTGCGCGACGCTCGCGATGGTGGTCAGCACCAGGTACCAGATCGACGCCACCACCAGCAGCGCGATGACCTCGAAGTTCGCCAGGTACAGGTGCTGGGAGACCGTCATCAGGTCGGCTCCCGCGATGACCGAGACCAGCGAGGTGGTCTTCAGCATCGAGATGAACTGGTTCCCGAACGGCGGGATGATCACCCGCATGGCCTGCGGCAGCACCACCCGGACCAGGATCTGCCGGTTGGACATGCCCAGGGCCGCCGCGGCCTCCCGCTGCCCGGGGTCGACGCTCTGGATGCCGGCCCGGACGATCTCCGACATGTAGGCGCCCTCGTTGATCGACAGGCCCAGCAGCGCCGCGACGAACCCGGTGATCAGCGCGTTCGTCTGCCAGCTGATCAGCTTCGGCCCGTCGAACGGGATCCCGATGCTGATCTCCGGGAACAGCAGCGCGAGGTTGAACCAGAAGATCAGCTGCACCAGCAGCGGCGTCCCGCGGAAGAACCAGGTGTACGCGCCGGCCGTGGTCCGCAGCACCGGGCTGTCCGAGAGCTGCATCACCGCCGCCGCCACACCGATCACGATGCCGGCCACCTGCGAGATGAGGGTCAGCTGGACGGTGACCCACAGGCCGTCCAGGATCACCCCGTCGAACTGGTACTTCGCGATGACGTCCCAGTGCAGGTTGGGGTTCACGATGATCGTGTACGCCAGCCAGACCGCGGCGAACGCCGCCGCCAGCACGGCCACCCACCGCCCGGGCCGGGGCCGCCCGGTGACCCGCAGCTCCAGGTCGTCGTCCTCGATCGCCTTCGCCGCCGGGGCGGTCGCGGTGGCGCCTCTCGTGCCCTCGCCCGTCACCGTGCTCACTGCCCGACCGTGTTGAGGGTGGCCTTGGTGACGGCGCTGCCGCCGACCTCGTACTTGTCGAGCACCGTGCGGTACTCACCGGAGTCGATCAGCTCCTGGAGCGCCCGCTGCACCGCGTCGCGCAGCCCGCTCTCCTTCTTCGCCACCGCGATGCCCCAGGGCGCGGTCCCGTACTGCTCGGGCAGCACCTGGTACGCGGTGTTCTTCTGCGCGAACATCTGCGCGACCGGGTAGTCCACGATGGTGGCGACGGCCCGCCCGCTGTCCAGCTGCAGCAGTCCGGTGGGCGCGTCCTCGCTCTGCGAGATGGTCATCTTCTGCGCGCACTTGGCGTTCTGCTGCTCGCCGATCTCCAGGTTGGAGCTGCCCTTGGCGAGCACCACCTGCTTGCCGCAGAGGTCCTCCAGCGACTTGATGCCCTGGGGGTTGTCCTTGGCGGTCATGACCACCCCGCCGGTGCGGAAGTAGTCGACGAAGTCGACGGCCTGGCGGCGCTGCTCGCTGTCGGTCATCGAGGACATCACCAGGTCGAAGCGGCCGGCCTGGAGGCCCGGGATCAGCCCGTCGAACGAGGCGTTGGTCATCTCCAGCTTCAGCCCGAGCTTCGCCGCGAGCGCCGCGGCGAGGTCCGGGTCGACCCCGGTCAGCTCGGTGGTGCCCGGCTTGTACATCTCCATCGGCGGGTAGCCCACGGCGGTCGCCACTCTGAGCACGCCGGCCTGCTTGAACGTGCCGGGCAGCAGCTCGGCGGAGCTCTTCCCGGCGGTGTCGGCGGCCCCGCCGGCCGCACCGGGTGCGGCGGCGGAACCCTGATCGGAACGCCCGCAGGCGGTGGCGGCGAGGGCCACCAGTGCCAGCGCGGCCAGACAACGCAGGGGACGGGGGCGGTTCATCGGCATCTCCCTCAGGCGGTGACGGTCCGCCGATGCTGGCAGCCGCCCCCAACTGAATGGAAGATGATGAAACTATTGCCCCCTGACCAACGAAATACGTACGCCTGCCCCCCCTGCCCCGAACCTGCGAAAGCGCCGACCGGACATCGCCCGGTCGGCGCTTTCGCAGGTGGGAGGGGTCTCAGACCCGGGAGGCCGTGCCGGTTTCCGGCGCGCGGGGCGCCTGGTCGGCGGCGCCGTCGGTTTCCGTCAGCTCGCGCTTGACGGCGGCCAGCGAGGGGTTGGCCCAGGCGCTGCGCACGCCCCAGGCGTAGAAGACCAGGGCGATCGCGGCGACGAACAGGAGGTCCCAGCCCTCCGGCAGGTAGCCGTGGCCGCCGAAGTCGGCGGAGCCGGCCCAGGAGACGCCGGCCATCACGAACAGGTAGGCGATCATCCAGGCGCCCGCCTTGAGGTGCGGCTTGAGCTCGGCGAACGGCTTGCGCAGCTCGTACCAGGCCCAGATCGGCAGGCCGGCGGCCATCAGCAGGATGACCTTGCCGGTCAGCGGCCAGCGGGCCCAGTAGAGCACCAGCGAGCCGAAGATCATGGCGACCGGGGCGATCACCGGCATCGCGCGCAGCCGGACCGGGCGCGGCAGCTCGGGCGCCAGGCGGCGCAGCGCCATCACGGCGACCGGGCCGGTGATGTACGAGATCACGGTGGCCACCGAGACGATCTCGGCGAGCGAGCCCCAGCCGCGGAAGACCGCGAGGAAGCCGAAGGCGACGACCAGGTTGAGCACCAGCGCCGGGCGCGGGATGCCGGTCCGGGGGTCGACCCTGCCGAAGACGGACGGCAGGTGGCCGTTCTCCTGGACGCCGTGGATCATCCGGGAGGTGGTGGCGGCGTAGATCATGCCGGTGCCACTGGGGGAGACGAAGGCGTCCGCGTAGAGCAGCAGTGCGAGCCAGTTCAGGCCCCAGGCGACGGCCAGGTCGGCGAGCGGCGAGGTGTAGCCGAGGCCGCTCCAGCCGTTGGCCAGGTCCGCGGTCGGCACGGCGCCGAGGAAGGCGATCTGCAGTGCGACGTAGATCACCAGGGCGATCAGGATCGAGCCGATCACCGCCTTGGGCAGCGACTTGCCGGGGTCGCGGGCCTCGCCGGCCAGGTTGAGCGGGGACTGGAAGCCGTTGAACGCCCAGACGATGCCGGAGACGGCCACCGCGGTGAACACCGCGCTCCAGCCGTTCGGGGCGAAGCCGCCGTGGTCGGTGAAGTGCTTGGTGTCGAAGTGCGCGAGCAGCAGCGCGCCGGCGGTGACCGTCGGGACGACGATCTTGAACACCGTGATCGCGGTGTTGGTCTTGGCGAACAGCGTGATCGCGAACCAGTTCAGCGCGAAGTACACCAGCAGCAGCACGCTCGCCAGCGCCACACCGCTGACCGACAGCTCCCGCCCGTCGTACAGGCCCTTGGCCCAGTCGAAGTCCCAGGAGCTCATGTACTGCACCGAGGCGGTCGCCTCACCGGGGATGACCGAGACGATGGCGATCCAGTTGGCCCAGGCGGCCAGGTACCCGGCCAGCGAGCCGTGCGAGTACTGCCCGTACCGGACCATGCCGCCGGCCTTGGGGAACATCGACCCCAGCTCGCTGTAGGTGAGCGCGATGGTCAGGGCGACGGCCGCCCCGATCACCCAGGCGACGATCGACGCCGGCCCGGCCAGCCGCGCCGCCCGCTCGGCCCCGAAGAGCCAGCCGGATCCGATGATCGACCCCAGGCCCACGGCGGTGAGGCTGATGGTGCCGAGCGAACGGCGGTAGTGCTGATGGGATGCCGTCGTCGACTCGGGGTCACTCACCGTATCGGTCCTCTGTCTCATCGTGCCATTTGGTCTTCCGGACAAACGGAGACAGCCTAGGCGGCCAAATCGGGCGAAACCTCAGATGACCCTCAAATGCGGCACAAAACACCCGATCGTTGTCATCTCGTGTCCGAACCATCGTGCCGTGGGGGCGGGTCGCGGAAGGGTTGGCGACAGGCGGTGCGAAAGGGTGAAAAAAGAAATTCCCCGTGGGATCTCTTTCGAGTTCCCACGGGGAATCCATGGTGTCCGAGGGGGGACTTGAACCCCCACGCCCGATAAAGGGCACTAGCACCTCAAGCTAGCGCGTCTGCCATTCCGCCACCCGGACGGGGTGTGTGCTTCGGGGGATTTCTGCTCGCCCCCTCGGCGACAGAGAGAACATTACCAGGGTTTCGGAGTGCTTCTCACCTGCGTTTCCCCGGTGGGGATGGTGGGGGGCCGTGGGATGGATCGCAGGTGTGCGCGAAGCGGTGGTTCGTCGGTGGTAAACGGTCGAGTTGCGGATGGTGAACGGTCGGGAACGGGCAGGGGTGGTCCGACACGGGCAACTTGTCGACGGTGCCCCGGCCGCCGGGGCGGCTCTCCTAGCCTCTGTGGACCGAGGGCGCCATGAGCGGAACGCCTGATTCCCGGGTCGCGGACGAAGGGCGGCTGGACGTGGAGCGGATCAGCGAGGAAGAGGCGGCGGCGCGGGGCGGGCCCGCCGAGGGGGTGTGGCGGTTCACCGTGCCCGCCGAGCAGGCCTCGGTGCCGCGCACCCGGCACGCGGTGCGCGACCGGCTGCTGGCCCAGGGCCTGGCGGAGGTCCGCTACCAGGAGCTGGTGGACGACCTGCTGCTGATCGTCTCGGAGCTGGTCGGCAACGCGGTGACCCACGCCGCCGAGCTGTCGCCGGAGGTGACCACCGAGGTGGCGGTGCGGGACGGCTGGGTACGGGTCTCCGTCGAGGACGGCGACCCGTACCGGCCGAAGGCCCTGGCGGCCGACACCGGGCGCACCGGCGGGCGGGGGCTGCTGCTGGTGAAGAGCGTGACGCTGCAGGCCGGCGGGGTCTGCGACGTCGAGAAGTCGGGGGAGGGCGGCAAGGTCATCTGGGCCTCGCTGCCGCTCCCCCGGAGCTGACGGCCGGAGCCGCTGTCGGAGCGGGCGGCGCCGGACGGTCTCCCGGGCGGTCTACCAGGCGTTCCCGGCGATCTCGCGGATCCCCGGCAGGGCGGCCTCGAACACGGTCCGGAACCACACCGAGAACGGTCGCTCCGCCTCCAGCGCGCGCAGCTCCTCGGCGGTCACGAAGGCGTAGTCGTCCACCTCCTCGGGCGCCGGCCGCACCGGCCCGGTGACCAGGCCCACGAACAGGTGGTTCCACTCCCGCTCGATCAGCCCGGACGCCTCGTCCGGCAGGTCGTAGCGGACCGTGCCCGCCTCGCACAGCAGCGCCGGGGCGACGCCCAGCTCCTCCGCGGTCCGCCGGGCGGCGGCCACGAAGGGCAGCTCGTCGGGGTAGGGGTGGCCGCAGCAGGTGTTCGACCAGACGCCGGGGGAGTGGTACTTGCCGAGCGCCCGGCGCTGGAGCAGCATCCGGCCCTGCCGGTCGAAGAGGAACACCGAGAAGGCCCGGTGCAGCCGGCCGGGCTGCTGGTGGGCCCAGAGCTTCTCGGCGGTGCCGATCGTCACGCCCTCGTCGTCGACCAGCTCCAGCAGGATCTCCTGCTGGGCGCCGGAGGGCCGCGCGCCGCTGTCCACGTCCGTCTCGACGTCGAGGCCGGTGTCGAGGCCGGTGTCGATTCCGGTGTCCACGCCGGAGTCGAGCGGCCCGTCGGCGTCGGCACCGGGGCCGGTCCGCGGGTCGAGGTGGGTCGGGCGGTCGGTCGGCAGGCTCTGGGGCATGAGGCCTCTTTCGGCAGCTTCGGGAGCACTTCGGGAGCACGGGGAGCAACCACGGCTCGCACCGGTGGCGTCGCGCCCCAGTCTGCCGTACGGGTGGCACCACGCCGAGGTCCGACGCACAACCGGGCGGGAAGGGGACGCCCGGTGGCCGGGGAGCGGCGCCGCATTAGCAGAGTTGTTCGGAATGTGTTCGATCTGTGTTCGACGCTCCGGCCGCGTTCGGGCTGGTCGCCGTGGTCGCCTACCATCACATAGGACACCGCGGCCGCATCTCGGCGGCCCCGGCGCGCCATCGCCGGTCACCCGGAGACTCCCGGTAGCCGCGCGCGGCCGCGCACCGCACGACGGATCAGGAGACCTCGCATGATCGGCCTCGTTCTGGCAGCCGGCGCCGGCCGCCGACTGCGCCCGTACACCGACACGCTGCCCAAGGCGCTGGTGCCGGTCGACGGGGAGCGGACCGTTCTGGACCTCACCCTCGGCAACTTCGCCGAGGTCGGCCTGCGCGAGGCGGCGATCGTCGTCGGCTACCGCAAGGAGGCGGTGGAGGAGCGCAAGGACGCTCTGGAGCGGAAGTACGGCGTCAAGCTCACCCTGGTCGAGAACGACAAGGCCGAGGAGTGGAACAACGCGTACTCGCTCTGGTGCGCCCGCGACCTCTTCACCGAGGGCCTGCTGCTCGCCAACGGCGACACCGTCCACCCGGTCTCCGTCCAGCGCACCATGCTGGAGGGCAGCGCCCGGCTGGCCGCCGAGGGGCGCGAGCCCGGCATCCTGCTCGCCCTCGACACGGTGAAGCGGCTCGCCGACGAGGAGATGAAGGTGGTCGTGCACCCGACCGCCGGCATGCGCCGCATCACCAAGCTGATGGACCCGGCCGAGGCCACCGGCGAGTACATCGGCGTCACCGTGATCAACCCGTCCGCCGCCGCCGACCTCGCCGACGCGCTGCGCGCCACCTACGAGCGCGACCCGCAGCTGTACTACGAGGACGGCTACCAGGAGATGGTCGACCGCGGCCTGCGGATCGACGTCCAGCCGATCGGCGAGGTCTCCTGGGTCGAGGTCGACAACCACGACGACCTGGCGAAGGCGCGGGAGATCGCGTGCCAGTACTGACCCGGCTGGTGCCGTCGCCGGTCTTCGTGGAGATCCGCCCGGGCGCCCTGGACGCGCTCGGCGGCATCCTCGCCGACCAGCGGCTGTCCGCCTCGGGCCGGATCGCGGTGGCGATCAGCAACGGCTCGGGCTCGGTGCTGCGCGCCCGGCTGGAGCCGGCGCTGCCCGGCGCCGACTGGTACAGCGTCGAGGACGGCAGCCTCGACAGCGCGGTCCGGCTGGCGGACGAGATCCGCGGCGGCGTGCACGGCGGCCACTACGACACCGTCGTCGCCCTGGGCGGCGGCAAGATCATCGACGTCGCCAAGTACGCCGCCGCGCGGATCGGCCTGCCGCTGGTCTCCGTCCCGACCAACCTGGCCCACGACGGCATCTGTTCGCCGGTCTCCACCCTGGACAACGTCGGCGGGCGCGGCTCCTACGGGGTGCCCAGCCCGATCGGCATCGTGATCGACCTGGACGTGATCCTGGGCGCCCCGCCGCGCTTCGTCGCGGCCGGCATCGGCGACATCGTCTCCAACATCTCGGCCTGCGCCGACTGGGAGCTGTCGCACGCCGAGACCGGCGAACCGGTGGACGGACTGGCCGTCGCGATGGCCCGCTCGGCGGGCGAGAACCTGCTGCGGCACCCGGGCAACCTCCAGGACCGGGGCTTCCTGACGGCCCTCGCGGAGGCACTGGTACTCTCCGGCATCGCGATGAACATCGCCGGCAGCACCCGGCCCTCGTCCGGCGCCTGCCACGAGATCTCGCATGCCCTGGACGTGCTGTACCCCAAGCGGTCCGCCCAGCACGGCGAGCAGGTCGGCCTCGGTGCCGCCTTCGCCAGCTTCCTGCGGGGCGAGCGCGAGCTGGCCGGCCTGATCGTGGAGCGCCTGGCGCACCACGGACTGCCGGTGACCGCCGCTCAGATCGGCTTCACCGAGGCGGAGTTCACCGAGGCTGTGCACTACGCTCCGAACACCCGGCCGGGCCGCTTCACCATCCTCGAGCACCTCGACCTCTCCCCCTCCGCAATCAGGGACGCGTACGCCGACTATGTCCAAGCCGTCAACAGCTGACCGCTCCGCCGCGGGGGCCGTGCCACCGCCGGTGGACCTGACCCGCCGGCCCTCGATCGAGGAACTGCGCGCGGTGATCCACCCGGAGGGCATGCTCCAGCGCCGGAGCGCCGAGCACTGGGCCGGACGGCTCTACATGCGGAGGATCTCGCTGCGGATCACCCGGGTGCTGTCCACCGTGACGGCGATCACGCCCAACGGCCTGACGTACCTGATGATGGTCACCGGCATCCTGGCGGGCGCCGCGCTGGTCGTCCCGGGCATCGCCGGCGCGGTGCTGGCGGCGCTGCTGATCCAGGTGTACCTGCTGCTGGACTGCGTGGACGGCGAGGTGGCCCGCTGGCGCCGGCAGACCTCGCTCACCGGCGTCTACCTGGACCGGGTCGGCCACTACATGTCCGAGGCGGCGCTGCTGACCGGCCTCGGCCTGCGCGGCACCGACCTGCTCCACCGCGAGGGCGCCGCCGCGCACTGGGAGTGGGCCTTCCTCGGCACGCTGGCCGCGCTCGGCGCGATCCTGATCAAGTCGGAGACCGACCTGGTCGACGTCGCCCGTGCCCGCAGCGGCCTGACGGCGGTCGAGGACAGCGCCTCGGTGCCGCGCTCGGCCGGCGTCGCCAGGGCCCGCCGGGCCGCCTCGCTCCTCAAGTTCCACCGGCTGGTCGGCGCGGTCGAGGCCTCGCTGTTCATCCTGGCCGCGGGCGTCGCCGACGTCCTCCACGGGGGCCTGTTCTTCACCCGGGTCGCGGTGGTCGTGCTGGCCGCGATCGCCATGCTGCAGACCGTGCTGCACCTGCTGAGCATCGTCCTGTCGAGCAGGCTCCGGTGACCGATGCGACGGGGAGCGACGTGAAGGGGAGTGACGTGACGGGGAGTGACGTGAAGGGGAGCGACGTGACGGCCACCGGAACGACCGGGAGCACCGCGCCGGGCGGCACCGCGGGCGGCACGGCCGGCGCCGACGCCTTCCGGCTCGGCGCGGTGATCATCACCATGGGCAACCGCCCGGACGAGCTGATCGCCCTGATCGACTCCGTCCGCGCCCAGCAGGGGCCGGCCGTCGAGCTGGCCGTGGTCGCCAACGGCGCCCCGATGCCCCCGCTGCCGGAGGGCGTGCGCGCCGTCGAGCTGCCCGAGAACCTCGGCATCCCGGGCGGGCGCAACGTCGGCATCGAGCTGTTCGGCCGCAACGGCCGGGAGGTCGACGCGGTGCTGTTCCTGGACGACGACGGCCGGCTGCCCGGCACCGACGCGGCCCGCCTGCTGCGCGAGGCCTTCACCGCCGACCCGGAGCTCGGCATCGTGAGCTTCCGGATCGCCGACCCGGACACCGGTGTCACCCAGCGCCGGCACGTGCCCCGGCTGCGCGCCAGCGACCCGCTGCGCTCCTCCCGGGTGACCACCTTCCTGGGCGGCGCGAGCGCGGTGCGGTGCGCCGTGTTCGAGAACGCCGGCCAGCTGCCCGGCGAGTTCTTCTACGCGCACGAGGAGACCGACCTCGCCTGGCGCGCGCTGGACGCCGGCTGGGCCATCGACTATCGCGCCGACGTGGTGCTGCACCACCCCACCACCTCGCCCGCCCGGCACGCCACGTACTTCCACAACGTGGCCCGGAACAGGGTCTGGCTCGCGAGGCGGAACCTTCCGGCCCTGTTGGTGCCTCTATACCTGGGAACCTGGTTCCTGCTCACGCTGGCCCGTCGGCCCTCCCCGGAGGCCCTCAAGGCCTGGCTGGGCGGGTTCAAGGCGGGCTGGCGCGAACCCTGCGGTGCGCGGCGGCCCATGCGATGGCGTACCGTGTGGCGCCTGACCCGGCTGGGCCGGCCGCCGGTCATCTGATCCGTCCGACGACCGTACGGTAGGACGGTCGTCATGGCCGGTGCCCACGTACCGGCCGCACTCCCCCCGATATCCGAGTGGATCCCCCTCGGGGCAGGCCGGCGGACCCCCGCCGACCGGTTCGCCCCGACGATCCCGCGCGAAGGACGAATGTGTCGACAGTGAGTGAACCCGTCAGCCTCTCCGCCCCGAGGGGGGCGGACGCGGGCCTGACCCCCAAGCAGCTTGCGGACAAGTACGGTCTGACGGTGAGCGGCAGACGGCCCGGCCTGTTCGCCTACAGCAAGCAGCTCTGGGCCCGCCGTCACTTCATCTGGGCCTTCGCCACCGCGCGCCTGGTGGCCCAGTACACCGACGCCAAGCTCGGCCAGGTCTGGCAGGTCGTGACGCCGCTGCTGAACTGCGCGGTGTTCTACCTGGTCTTCGGCGAGATCCTGAAGAACAAGGACGACAACCCGTACTACGTCGCCTGGCTCTGCATCGGCGTCTTCATCTTCCAGTTCACCCAGAACGCCGTGCAGTCCGGCACCCGGGCGATCTCGGACAACCTCGGGCTGATCCGGGCGCTGCACTTCCCGCGCGCCTCGCTGCCGGTCGCGTTCACCGTGATCCAGCTCCAGCAGCTGCTGATCTCGATGGTCGTGCTGTTCGCCGTGGTCCTGATGAACGGCATCGAACCCGGCCGCACCTGGATCCTGGTCGTGCCCGCGCTGGTGCTGCAGTCGATGTTCAACACCGGCGTCGCCCTGATCTTCGCCCGGATAGGCGCCAAGACCAGCGACATCTCCCAGCTGATCCCGTTCGCGATGCGCGCCTGGCTGTTCCTGTCCGGCGTCATGTACAGCATCTCGGACAAGATCAAGGAGTGGCCGCCGTTCTGGCAGAAGGTGATGGAGCTCAACCCGGCCTCGGTCTACATCGACCTGGTCCGCCACGCGCTCGCGCCGATCATCTACAACAAGCACGAGAAGGTCTTCCTGGAGTTCCCGGCGCACCAGTGGAAGTACGGGATCGCCTGGGGTGTGGGCATGCTGGTCATCGGATACGTCTTCTTCTGGAAGGCTGAGGAGGAGTACGGCCGTGGCTGACACCGACGTGCGCGGGACCGACGACCTGCGCAAGGACCTCAAGGACGCCCGTCCGCGCCGCAAGGTGTTCGACGCCGACGTGGCCCGCGACCCCACCGTCGTCGTCGACGACGTGCACATCGTCTACCGGGTGCACGGCGCCGGCTCCGGGAAGGGCAGCGCCACCTCGGCAATGAGCCGGATCATCAGCCGCAAGCGCGGCTCCGGCGTGCGCGAGGTGCACGCGGTCAAGGGCGTCAGCTTCACCGCGTACAAGGGCGAGGCGATCGGCCTGATCGGCTCCAACGGCTCCGGCAAGTCCACCATGCTGGCGGCCATCGCCGGCCTGCTGCCGACCGAGAAGGGCGGCATCTACACCAACGGCCAGCCCTCGCTGCTCGGCGTCAACGCCGCGCTGATGAACGAGCTGACCGGTGAGCGCAACGTCGTCCTCGGCTGTCTCGCCATGGGCATGTCGCCGGCCGACGTGAAGCGCCGCTACCAGGAGATCGTCGACTTCTCGGGCATCAACGAGAAGGGCGACTTCATCTCGCTGCCGATGCGCACCTACTCCTCCGGCATGGGCGCCCGCCTGCGCTTCGCCATCGCCGCCGCGAAGACCCACGACGTGCTGCTCATCGACGAGGCGCTGGCCACCGGTGACCAGGCCTTCCAGGCCCGCAGCAAGAAGCGGATCGAGGAGCTGCGCGAGCAGGCCGGTACGGTCTTCCTGGTCAGCCACGACAACGCGTCGATCCGCGAGACCTGCGAGCGGACCATCTGGATCGAGGCCGGCGAGCTCGTCATGGACGGGCCGACCGAGGAGGTCGTCCGCCGCTACGAGCGCGGCGAGCGTCCCTGACGGCGGACCGGACCGCGCAGGACCCCGCGGAGGGGCCGGTCCCGGAGGAGATCCGGGACCGGCCCCGCCGTCGTTCGTGCGCCCCGCCCCGCCCCGTCGTGCCCCGGGTGGCCCGCCGCCGCCCGGGTGAGCGCCCCGTGCGCCGGGCGAGGCGCCCTTCTCCGGCGCGGCCGTTGGTGTCAGGCTGTAGGCGCGGGGGTGGTGTGCCGGACGTGACTCCCGTGGTCGGACGCGTGTCCGACTCGGGCCGGTCACCGGAGCGGTGTAGAACGGGGGAGTGACAGCAGTGTCGGCTTCGGCCCAGCCCAACAGTGATTCCCCGCCCGCGGAGGGTGCCGCGGGAGCGGCGACCCTCGCCAAGGCGAGCGCGGAGAACTTCCCGGTCGCCCCGTTCTTCCTGCCCGCCGCGTGGCGCGACGACCTCATGACGGTCTACGGCTTCGCCCGGCTGGTCGACGACGCCGGTGACGGCGACCTCGCCGACCCGGCCGGCACCGCCGCACTGCTCGGCGTGCCCGCCCCGCCCGCGGCGCCCGCCCCCGCGGCCGGGCCCGGGGCCGGCCCGCACCGGCCCGGCCCCCAGGAGACCGCTTTCCGGCTCGCCCTGCTGGACGGCCTGGAGCGCGACCTCGACCGGGTCTTCGAGACGGCCCTCGCCCCGTCCTCGGCCGCCGAGGCCCCCCGCCACCCGCTGATGCGCCCGCTGGTCCCGCTGGTCGACCGGCACGGCCTCACCCCGGAGCCGTTCCGCCGGCTGATCCAGGCCAACCGGGTCGACCAGACCACCGACCGCTACCCCCGCTACGACGACCTCCTCGAGTACTGCACGCTCTCCGCCGACCCGGTCGGCCGCCTGGTGCTCGCCATCGCCGGCGTCTCCACCCCCGAGCGGGTGGCGATGTCCGACGCCGTCTGCACCGCCCTGCAGATCGTCGAGCACCTCCAGGACGTCGCCGAGGACCTCGCCCGCGGCCGGATCTACCTGCCCGCCGAGGACCTGGAACGGTTCGGGGTCACCGAGGAGGACCTCGCCGCGCCGAGCGCGAGCCCCGCCGTGCGGCGGCTGATCTCCTTCCAGGTGGACCGGGCCCGCACCCTGCTCGACCGCGGTGCGCCATTGGTAGGTACGGTTCGGGGGAGGCTTCGACTGCTCCTGGCGGGATTCACCGCGGGCGGCCACGCGGCCCTGGCGGCCGTCGAGGACGCCGGGTACGACGTGCTCGCCCAGCAGGCGAAGCCGGACAAGCGCCGCCTCGCAGCGAAGGCGGCGGCCATCTTCGCGAAGGGAAGGTGAACGCCCGCGTGGCGGCATCACCACTGGCGTCGGCGCCGGTCATGGCGGCGTACCGGTACTGCGAGGCAGTGACCGGGCTGCAGGCCCGCAACTTCAGCTACGGCATCAGGTTGCTGCCGGAACCGAAGCGGCTGGCCATGTCGGCCCTGTACGCGCTCGCCCGCCGGGTGGACGACATCGGCGACGGCGACCTCCCGGACGACCGCAAGGCCGAGGCCCTGCTGCGCACCCGCGAGCTGCTCGACGAGATCCGGGCCGGCTCGGTCGCGGAGGACGACACCGACCCGATCAAGGTCGCGCTGGCGGACGCGGCCCGGCGGTTCCCGATCCCGCTCGGCGGCTTCGACGAGCTGATCGACGGGGTCGAGATGGACCTCAAGGGCGCCGAGTACCAGACGTACGAGGAGCTCAAGGTCTACTGCCGGTGCGTGGCCGGGGCGATCGGGCGGCTCTCGCTCGGCGTGTACGGCTGCGACGACCCCGAGCGCGGCGCCCGGTACGCCGACACCCTCGGCCTGGCGCTCCAGCTCACCAACATCCTGCGCGACCTGCGCGAGGACGCCCTGAACGGCCGCACCTACCTGCCGACCGAGGACCTCGTCCGGTTCGGCTGCCAGGAGGGCTTCGCGCAGTCCCGGCCGCCGGTCGGCGCGGACTTCACCGGCCTGATCGCCTTCGAGGCGGCCCGCGCCCAGGCGGCCTTCGAGGAGGGCCTGCGGCTGCTGCCGATGCTCGACCGCCGCAGCCGGGCCTGCACCGCCGCGATGGCGGGCATCTACCACCGGCTGCTCGGCCGGATCGCCGCCGACCCGGAGTCGGTGCTGCGCGGCCGGGTGTCGCTGCCGGGCTGGGAGAAGGCGTACGTCGCGCTTTCCGGGCTCGCCGGGGGGCGTTCTTGATTCTTGCCACAGTTCTGTCACGCTGTGTCAGCGGGGAATCACTTGTGGGTAGAGCCCTGTTGACGGCTGTGCCGGATCCGACCGCACCGGTCCCGGGTCCGACCGCATTGACCACGGGCGCTCCGGCCGTGACCGGACCGGACGCCGGACGCGAGGGGGAGGTCCGATGACCGGGCGAGCCGACTCCGCGCGCCCGGCCGCCGTCGTGGTCGGCGGCGGCCTCGCGGGCATCACCGCCGCCCTGCGGCTGGCCGAGGCCGGCCACCGGGTCACCCTCGCCGAGGGCCGTCCCCGGCTGGGCGGCCTGGCCTTCTCGTTCCGGCGCGGCGAGCTGACCGTCGACAACGGCCAGCACGTCTACCTGCGCTGCTGCACCGCCTACCGCGGCCTGCTGGAGCGGCTGGGCGCCAACCGGCTGGTGCACCTCCAGGACCGCCTCCAGGTGCCCGTGCTGGGCGTCTCCGGGCCCGCCGGCGCACCGGTGCGCACCCTGGGCAAGCTGGAGCGCGCCGCACTGCCGGTGCCGCTGCACCTGGCCGGCAGCCTGGCCGGCTACCCGCACCTGAGCCCGGCCGACCGGGCCCGGGTGGTGCGCGGCGCCCTGGCGCTGCGCCGCCTCGACCTCGCCGACCCGGCGCTGGACGAGGTTTCCTTCGCCGACTGGCTGCGGTCCCACGGCCAGAACGATCGCACCCTGGCCGCGCTCTGGGACCTCGTGGGCGTGGCGACCCTGAACGCCCGCGCCGACCAGGTGTCGCTGGCGCTGGCCGCCATGGTGTTCAAGACCGGGCTGCTGTCCGACCCCGGGGCCTCCGACATCGGCACGCCCACCGTCCCGCTCGGCGTGATCCACCACGACCGGGCGCTCGCCGAGCTGGAACGCGCCGGAGTGAAGGTACTGCTGCGCGCCCGGGTGAGCGAGCTCAAGCCGGCCGTCCCGCAGCACGCCGTCCGGCTGGAGGGCGTCGACGAGCCGCTCGCCGCCGACACCGTGGTGCTGGCCGGCGCCCAGGACACCGCGGCGGCCCTGCTGCCGCCGGACGCGCTCCCCGGGCAGGAGCGGCTGGCCGGCTTCGGCACCGCGCCGATCCTCAACGTGCACGTGATCTACGACCGGCGCGTCCTGCGCAGGCCGTTCTTCGCCGCGTTCGGCTCGCCCGTCCAGTGGGTCTTCGACCGCACCCGGCACTCCGGCCTGGCCGGCACCGAGCTCGGCGCGGCCCACCCGGACGCCCAGTACCTGGCCCTGTCGCAGTCCGCGGTGCAGGACGAGATCGACCTGCCGGTCGCCGAGCTGCGCCGGCGCTACCTGCCGGAGCTGGCCCGGCTGCTGCCCGCCGCCGGCGGCGCCGAGGTGCTGGACTTCTTCGTCACCAGGGAGCGCACCGCCACCTTCGACCCGGCCCCGGGCACGGCGGCGCTGCGGCCGGGCCCGCTCACCGCCGTCCCCGGACTGCTGCTGGCCGGCGCGTGGACGGCCACCGGCTGGCCCGCGACGATGGAGGGGGCGGTGCGCAGCGGCCACGCCGCCGCCGACGCGGCCCTCGCCGCCGAGGGTCGGCGCCGGCCCTCGGACCGCGGCGACGGGAGGTGGCCGCGGTGACCGGCGCCCAGCGCACCGGGGACCGCGGCGAGCCCGCCAGAGCCGGCGCCCACCGCCCGGGTCCCGGCGGCGCGACCCCCCGTGCCGGCCGTGGCCCCACCGGCCGCACCACCACCGCCAGCGTCCGGCCGTCCCACGCGGCCAGGCACCACCAGGGAGAGGGAACGTACGTGGAGTCACGCATCGGCACGGCCGTCGGAGGCACGGCACATGCCGAACCGGTCTCGGTGCCGGAGCTGCTCAACCGCACCCGCGCGCTCTGTACCCCGCCGCTGAGGGCCGCCGTCGCCCGTCTGGCGGAACCCATGAACACCGTCGCGGCGTACCACTTCGGCTGGATCGACCGGGACGGCACACCGGTCGCGGGGGACGGCGGCAAGGCCGTCCGCCCGGCCCTGGCCCTGCTCTCGGCCCAGGCCGCCGGCGCCCCGGCGGAGGCCGGTGTGCCCGGCGGGGTCGCTGTTGAGCTGGTGCACAACTTCTCCCTGCTCCATGATGATCTGATGGACGGTGACGAGACCCGGCGCCACCGGGCCACCGCCTGGACGGTCTTCGGCCCGTCCCAGGCGATCCTGGTCGGTGACGCCCTGGCGACGCTCGGTACGGAGGTGCTGCTCGACGCCGCGACCACGGGCGGGGCGAGCCCCACCGATGCCGCGCGCGCCGTCCGGCTGCTCAACACCGCCAGCCGCCGGCTGATCGACGGCCAGGCGATGGACGTCGCCTTCGAGCAGCGGGACACCGTCACCGTCGCCGAGTGCCTGGAGATGGAGGGCGGCAAGACCGCCGCCCTGCTCTCCGCCGCCTCGGCGCTGGGCGCCGTCCTGGCCGGCGCCGACGACCGGGTCTCGGACTCCCTCCAGCGCTTCGGCGAGCACCTGGGCCTGGCCTTCCAGGCGGTCGACGACCTGCTCGGCATCTGGGGGGCCACCGAGGTCACCGGCAAGCCGCACTGGGGCGACCTGCGCCAGCGCAAGAAGTCCCTGCCGGTCGCCGCCGCCCTCGCCGAGGGCGGCGAGGCCTCCCGCGAACTGGCCGAACAGCTCGCCGACCCCAAGGGGCGCGGCGAGGAGAGCGAGACCGAGCTGGCCGCCCGCGCGCTGCTGATCGAGAAGGCCGGCGGACGCGCCTGGACCCAGGAGGAGGCCCGCCGCCAGCACACGACTGCCCTCGCCGCGCTGGACGAGGTGCCCATGCCCGATGTGGTGCGCGAGCACTTCGTCGCACTCGCCGAATTCGTGGTGGTACGAGAGAGGTGACGTTACGTTGACAGCAACCGCGGACGGCCGGCTCGACCCTGAGTACGATTCCGAGCCGGTCGCGGTGGGCGGCCTCCCCCCGGCGCTGCTGAGCGCCGGGCGGTGGCAGCCCGAGGGATCCGCCCCGGACGCCCCGGCCGGCCGGACCGATCAGCAGCAGGACGGGGCCGCCTCCGCCGAGGAGGCACTGGCCCGTGCCACCACCCACCTGCTCTCCCTGCAGAGCTCCGAGGGGTGGTGGAAGGGCGATCTGGAGACCAACGTCACCATGGACGCCGAGGACTTACTGCTCCGGCAGTTCCTCGGGATCCTCACCGAGGAGCAGACCAAGGCCACCGCCGAGTGGATCCGCTCCCAGCAGCGCGAGGACGGCACCTGGTCCACCTTCCACGGCGGCCCGGCCGAGCTCTCCACCACCGTCGAGGCGTACGTCGCCCTGAAGCTCGCCGGCGACGACCCGAACGCCCCGCACATGCTGGCCGCCGCCCGCTGGATCCGCTCCGCCGGAGGCATCGCCGCCTCCCGGGTGTTCACCCGGATCTGGCTCGCGCTCTTCGGCTGGTGGCCCTGGGAACGGCTGCCCGAGATGCCGCCGGAGATCATGTTCCTGCCCAAGTGGCTCCCCCTGAACATCTACGCCTTCGGCTGCTGGGCCCGGCAGACCATCGTCCCGCTGACCATCGTCTCCGCCCACCGCCCGGTGCGCCCGGCGCCCTTCCCGCTCACCGAGCTGCACACCGACCCGGACGACCCCTACCCCGCCCGGCCGATGGCCCCGGCCACCAGCTGGGACGGCCTGTTCGAACGCCTCGACAAGGTCCTGCACGCCTACCACCGGCGCGCGCTGCGCCCGCTGCGCCGGCTCGCGCTCTCCCAGGCCTGCCGCTGGATCGTCGAGCGCCAGGAGGCCGACGGCTGCTGGGGCGGCATCCAGCCGCCCGCCGTCTACTCGCTGATCGCCCTGAACCTGGAGGGCTACGAGCTCGACCACCCGGTGATGCGGGCCGGCCTCGCCTCCTTCGACCGCTTCACCGTGCACACCCCCGACGGCCGCCGCTGGCTGGAGGCCTGCCAGTCCCCGGTCTGGGACACCTGCCTGGCCACCATCGCCCTGGTCGACGCCGGCGTACCGGCCGACCACCCGGCACTGGTCTCCGCCGTCGACTGGATGCTCGGCGAGGAGATCACCAAGGCCGGCGACTGGTCCGTCCAGCGGCCCTCGCTCGCCCCCGGCGGCTGGGCCTTCGAGTTCGAGAACGACACCTACCCGGACATCGACGACACCGCCGAGGTGGTGCTCGCACTGCGCCGGGTCGCCCACCCCGACCCCGGCAAGGTCGCCGCCTCCGTCGACCGGGGCGTGCGGTGGAACCTCGGCATGCAGTCCAAGAACGGCGCCTGGGGCGCCTTCGACGTCGACAACACCAGCACGCTGCCGAACAAGCTGCCGTTCTGCGACTTCGGCGAGGTCGTCGACCCGCCGTCCGCGGACGTCACCGCACACGTCGTGGAGATGCTCGCCGAGGTCGGCCGGGCGGCCGACCCGCGCACCCGGCGCGGCGTCGAATGGCTGCTGCGCAACCAGGAGGCGGACGGCTCCTGGTTCGGCCGCTGGGGCACCAACTACATCTACGGCACCGGCTCGGTGCTGCCCGCCCTGGTCGCGGCCGGCGTCCCCGCCGAGCACCCGGCGATCCGCCGGGCGGTGCGCTGGCTGGAGGACCGCCAGAACGCCGACGGCGGCTGGGGCGAGGACATGCGCTCCTACGACGATCCGGCGCGCTGGGCCGGGCGGGGCGAGTCCACCGCCTCGCAGACCGCGTGGGCGCTGATGGCGCTGCTCGCGGCCGGCGAGGGACCGGACGGCCGGGCCAACGCGGCGGTGGAGCGCGGCGTCGACTGGCTGGTGCGCACCCAACTGCCCGAGGGCACCTGGGACGAGCCCCAGTTCACCGGCACCGGCTTCCCGTGGGACTTCTCCATCAACTACCACCTGTACCGGCTGGTGTTCCCGGTCACCGCGCTCGGCCGCTACCTGCACGGCAACCCCGCGATCGGCCGCCCGGCCGGGGGTCCCGCCGGGATCGGGGCGTCCCGGTGACCGCTTCCCCGCTGCTGGTCCTGTGCGCGCTCGGCCCCGAGGTGTGGGCCCTGCGCGGAGGGGACTGGCGCGGTGCGGCGGGCGGCCCGCCCGTCGTGGTGCGGACCGGGGTCGGCCGCCGCCGGGCCTCACTCACCGTCAGGAGGCTGCTCACCGCCGCCCCGGGCGGCTACGGCGCCATCGTGGTGGCCGGCTTCGGCGCCGCCGTCGCGCCGGGAATAGCGCCCGGAGAGGTGATCGTTGCCGACGGGGTGCGCGATGCCGAGGGGAACCACTTCGCCGTCGATTCCGGCCCGGCGCTCCACCGGGCCCTGACCGTGCGCGGCCTGACCGCGCACACCGGCGTGCACCACACCGCCGACCACGTGGTGCGCGGCCTGGAGCGGCGCGCCCTGCACCTGCAGGGAGCGCTCGCCGTCGACATGGAGGCCGCCGCCGTGCTGGCCGCCCTGCGCGAACTGCGGCCCGGCCTGCCCGCGGCCGTGCTGCGGGTCGTCGTCGACACGCCCGAGCGCGAGCTGCTGCGCCCGGGCACCCTGCCGGCCGGGGTCCGCGCCTGGCGGACCCTGCGCTCCACGGTGCCCGCCCTGGTCGACTGGCACCTGCACAACGACCGGCCGCCGCGCGCCCGCCCCGCGCCCGCCGCCCTGAACCACCCCACATCCTCGACGCTCCCCCAGGAGGCGAGCTAGCCATGGCCATGCCGCTGCGCCAGACCGTGCGGGTCGGCACCTACCTCATGCAGCAGAAGCTCAAGCGACGCGACAAATTCCCGCTGATCGTCGAACTGGAACCGCTCTTCGCCTGCAACCTGGCCTGCGAGGGGTGCGGCAAGATCCAGCACCCGGCCGGCGTGCTGAAGCAGCGGATGCCGGTCGCCCAGGCGGTCGGGGCGGTCCTGGAGTCCGGCGCCCCGATGGTCTCGATCGCCGGCGGCGAGCCGCTGATGCACCCGCAGATCGACGAGATCGTCCGGCAGCTGGTCGAACGCCGCAAGTACGTGTTCCTCTGCACCAACGCGCTGCTGCTGCGCAAGAAGCTCGACAAGTTCAAGCCCTCGCCCTACTTCACCTTCACCGTGCACATCGACGGGCTGCGCGAGCGGCACGACGCCTCGGTGGCCAAGGAGGGCACCTTCGACGAGGCGGTGGCGGCGATCAAGGAGGCCAAGCGGCGCGGCTTCCGGGTGACCACCAACTCCACCTTCTTCAACACCGACACCCCGCAGACCATCATCGACGTGCTCGACTACCTCAACGACGAGCTCAAGGTCGACGAGATGATGATCTCCCCGGCGTTCGCCTACGAGAAGGCGCCCGACCAGGAACACTTCCTCGGCGTCGAGCAGACCCGCGAGCTGTTCCGCAAGACCTTCGCCGGCGGCCGGCGGCGGCGCTGGCGGCTCAACCACAGCCCGCTCTTCCTGGACTTCCTGGAGGGCCGGGTCGACTTCGAGTGCACCGCCTGGGGCATCCCCAACTACTCGCTGTTCGGCTGGCAGCGGCCCTGCTACCTGATGGCCGACGGCTACGTGCCGACCTACCGCGAGCTGATCGAGAAGACCGACTGGGACAAGTACGGCCGCGGCAAGGACGCCCGCTGCGCCAACTGCATGGCGCACTGCGGCTACGAGCCGACCGCCGTCCTCGCCACCATGGGCTCCCTCAAGGAGTCCCTGCGGGCGATCACCGAGACCGTCGGCTCCACCCGGAGCCGCTGAGCGCACCCGTCGGCGGCCGGCGCACCCCCCCCCCCCCCCCCGCCGCCCCGGGCGCCCCGCCCCGGGGCGGGGCCCCCCGGGGCCCCGCGCCCAGCGGGGGGCGCTCCCCACCCCAC
>NZ_JBEXJT010000055.1:0-48336 GCF_040609255.1 Kitasatospora sp. NPDC004723
GTCGCGGCCCCTGACACGCCGACACCGGCCGTGGTCGACGAGCGCGGGCGGTCCGCCCAGACCTTCCTCGTCGACGTCGTCGTGCGCTCGGGCGGGGCCGAACGACGCGTCGTGGCCCGCGGTCAGGACATCTACGCCGTCACCGCGCCACTCGTGGTGGAAGCCGTCGACCGCATCCTCACCGGCCGGACCCATGCGCTCGGCGTCGCCTCGGCGGGAAAGGTCTTCGACGCGCCCGACTTTCTTCGCGCGCTGTCCCCGCACATCACCCTGGAACCGCGTCCATAGCCAGCCGACCGGCGATTCCCAGTACCGGTCTTGTTCAGGTCGCCCATCGAAGCGCTCAGTCACACGAAAGCAAAAGTCCCGACCGCCTCTCGGCGGCCGGGACTTTTCTATTTCTGCGAGCTCTCGCGTGAATTCACCGACGAAAGGGCGAGCCGCTCTCCGTCGTCACGGTGCTGGTGATCGGCCCGGTCGCCTGTGTCCCGCGCCTGCCCGGCCGCAGCGGCCCGCCGCGTCTTCGTCGCCTCGTCGAGAGCAGTGTCGAGGCCTGGTGGATCTGTTGGAGGGGCCGGTCAGTCGGGCCGCCGGGGCGTTACCCGCGCCCGGCCGTCTTGGGCTCGGCCAGCAGCGTGGCCACGGTCTGCGGGCTCGGGCTTTCCGGGACCGGGGCGGTGGTCTCGATCCGTTCGCGTGTCTCGGTCGGCGGGTCGCGGGCCGTGGCGGCGGGCTGGTCGAGCCGCGCGGTGCAGGCCGGAGGCGGGGTCAGGTCGTCGTCCATGCCGCGATGATGGCTCGGGCGGGTGCCGTCCAAGCTGGAACGCCGCAGGACCGCGGCGGGGGCACCGAGCGGGTGGGACGATGCCCCCATGAGGATCCTTCAGGAGCGCTCGCGGATCTGGCGCGGTGAGGGCGGCCCGTAGACGTGGTGTGCGGGGTTGGGCCGTATACGCGACCTGCTCGCCGGCCGCTGGCCGGACGGGCACTTCCGGTACGAGCACGACGCCGGCCGTGGGGTGCTCGCCGATGGCGTCGCGTGCTCGCCACCGCCCTGTACCTCGTCGCCGCCGAGCCCGGCACCGACCCTGCCGACGCCACCCGCGACCAGGTCGAGACGCTGGCCCGGCGCCAGGACGGGGAAGGCGCCGGCGACACCGTGCGCCGCTGGGAGGAGCGCCTGGTCGCGCTCGGCCACGACCTCGCGGACGGGCGCGACCCGGTCAGCGCCCGGTGGCGCGTCCTGCGCACCGACAACAGCCCGGCCGACCGCCACGCCGACGCCCTCGATGACCCCCATGCCCTCGATGAGGATGTCCTCCACCGCCAGGGTCGCGGAGTCGTCGAAGGCCTCGACTACGTCCTCAGCGCCGACCTCGGCTTGCGGTTCTGACAAGCGCTGCTGCGCCGGTCGGGCCTGCGCCACGGCCACACAGTGAGGCACTGTCGGCCGGCTCGCCGTGCCCGGCCTGCCGCAGGCTCGACCCGCAGCCGTCTACGAGAGCGTGGGCCGGCGGCGGCGGGAACGTGCGGCGTGCTGCATCTCGGCTTCGGCCACAGGCCGGCGCCCCGCGGCCGGGTCCTGGCGGACCCGCTCCTCCAGGGCGGTGGACACCCGGTAATAGGTCTCGTCGTACGCCTCGATCAGCTGGTGGGTCCACATCCCCGGGACGACGTCCCGGCCGAGGAGCTCCCGCTCGACCCCGTCGGCCTGCTCCCCGTGCCCGGCCTGGCGCAGCATCCGCACCGCCTCGGCGAGCATCCGGTCGGCGCCGCCGGTCATCTGGTGCACCGCGTACAGGTGGCCGCGGGCCCGCTCGGTGTACTCCAGCGTCTTCGACAGCATCCCCAGCGCCTCGACGGTCGCGTCGTCCATCCCCGCCGGCCGGCGGTGTGCCTCGTCCGGCTCGTCCGGCTCGTCCGCCCGGCTCCCGCCATCCCCGGCCTCGCTCACCGCCGTCTCCTGCCGCACTCGGCGGTCCGATCTGCCGGATCGGCACGGGAAATGGTCTGTCTGTCCCGGCCGTTAGGATTCCAGGGCCCGCACCCGCGTTCCGTCGAGTGAGCACCTCCACGAGCAGCGGTGCGGGGCTGTGGATTCATTTGCGAGAGCCCATGAGACGGTCCGCAGGTCGCGGGCCGTCCGTGACCAGTGGAGTTCGAACAGCATGAGACCTGGACGTCTGCGCCCCCACATGTACATAGGAGCCCTCCTCACAGTCGGGTTCCTGGCTGGCTGCTCCTCGTCGGACGGGTCGGCCGAGCCGACGCGTCCGGAGTCGTCGTCCGGCCGGCCCGCGCAGGGGAGCGCCGGCCCGAAGGAGTCGTCCCCGGCCTTCGCCACCCCGGCCGAGTGCGACGGTCTTCAGCTCAAGGGCGGTACGACCTTCGCCGGTTCGGCCCTGTCGAAGTGTCTGGTGGCCGCCCTGAAGGCCTACGGATCGGGAACGGAGTCCGTGCAGTCGGGGGACGAGGCGGGGACCTCGCGGTTCGTCTTCGGGGACCATCCCGCGTTGGCCGGATCGATGGCGGGGCCGGAGGGGGAGAAGGCGTACGTCTTCAAGGGCGAGGACGAGTGGATCAGGACACCAGGGCTCGGCAAGTGGGTCAAGGGGGACAAGAACAGCAGCGACCCGCAGGAGCAGATCGTGGCTGCCACGGGGAAGCTCTACCGCGCGCTCGCCGATCCGGAGGTGACGGCCCAGATGGTCGCGTCGGCGCCGGAGTGGACCGTCGAGCAGGAGCGGCCTGTGATCTCCCTGGAGAACGGGGAGGACGTCACAGCGTGGCGGATCGTGAACATGAAGCCGTACACGTTCCTGGGCGCGGCCGTGCGGGAGCACATTCTCTGGTTCGGGGACGACTTCACGCCCTACGGCGGTCAGGCCGAGTCCCGGACGGGCGGCGTGCTGAGCACGACCACGCAGCACTTCTACGACCTGGGCAAGCCGGTGACGATCGAGGCGCCTGAGTAGGCCCGCGGGACCGCGGACCTGTCACGTCCTGCGCCCGGCGTCCCGGGGCGCGGGACGCCGGCGGACAGGCTCCTACAGCGGGACGACGACGAGGGCCGTATCGTCGTCGGCGCCCGCCGCCGGCAGCAGGGCGTCGGCGGGCGCCTCGGCCCCGCCCTGGCCCCGTGGTGGCGGGTCAGGGCGGCGGCGAGCCTGGAGAGGCCGGTGTCGATGTCCTCCCTGTTGACGGAACGGGATGCCCCGCCGGTGTGGTGATGGTCCCCCAAGACCGGCGCCACCTCGGACGACGTGGACCGTTTCCGGCAGGCGTTCTCCGCCGCTTCGATCTGGAGCACACCTTCCGCTTCGCGAAGCAGACCCTCGGCTGGACCGCTCCGAAACTCCGTACTCCTGAGGCGGCGGACCGCGGGACCTGGATCCTGATCACCTCCGATCGGCTCACCCCGGCCCGGGTCCGCCGGGGGTCCAGGAACATCCGCGCTCACCTCGCCTGCCCGACCCGTGTTCCCAAACCCCGTTGGCGCCGGGCCCGGACGGCCACCCGGCGCCAAGAACAAACACCGGGCACCCCGCTACGACGTCGGCAAGACCGTCAAACGCCCCGAGACCCTCAAGGCCATCGGCAAGCCTGGAAGACCGTGGCAGATAAAGAACAAGCCCACCGTTCCTCGCCGTGCCGGGCGAGGATGTCGCGGGCCCTGCGGGCGCGGTAGTCGTCCTCGACGGCGCGCCAGTCGCCGGTGATGAGGTACCGGCGGCAGGCCAGGAACAGCTCCGGGTCCTCCCCGATGTCGTCGGCGTAGACCGCCAGGACGGTCAGGGCGCTGCGGTCGGAGAGGTGCGCGGGCACGAGGCGTAGGGCGATCTCGCCCAGTGCCCGGTCGTTCTGTTGCTGCTCGGCGGCCAGGGTCCGGCCGGTGGTGACGTGGCGCCGCCATGTCTCGGTGTCGTATCCGTCCGGCCCGCCGGCGACGGCGAGCTCGGCGATCGGCACGTCCGGGCGCTCGCGTAGTTCGGCGACGGCGCCGGCGACGATCTCGCCGACCCGGCCGGGCTTCAGCGGCGCGGCGCCGGCCTCGGCCTGGGCGTCGGCCAGGCGCTCGGCGATCAGGGCGGTGAGTTCCGCGATCCGGCCCTTGAGGTCGACGACCGCCCGCACCGGTAGCACCAGGCCGGTGTCCCACGCGTGGGACAGCTCGGGGCCGGCTTGGCGGGCGACGACGCCCTCGATCGCCTCGGCCGCGGCCGCCAGGTCGAGCAGCCGGTAGGCGGTCGATCGGCTCACCCCGAACTCGGCGCTCGCGTACGCGGCCCATCCGCCGTACCCGGGGGCGGTCCACACCCGTGCCCGGTGCGCGGCGCGCACCCGCGCGGCCAGGACCAGGACGGCGGAGCGGACCTCCTCGATCGCATCCCGCAGTTCCCCGGTCAGCCGCCGGGCCTCGGCCTGCGAGACCGGGCCGACGAGCTCGCGGTGCCGGTCGCGCTCGCCCATACCCGGCACCTTCCCCGGACCGGGCGCCGGAACCCGCCGCGGACGGATCAGGCTGTGGCCGGGTCCTGCGCCGGGTCCGCCGGCCGGGCGGCCTGCTTCAGCTTCATGGCGGCCTCGTGCCGGTTGCCGGCCTTGGCCCAGAACGAGTGGGCGTACGGCTCGGCGCCGACCTCGGCGAGCGCGAACCGCTTCTCCTCGGTCGGGTCGCCGGTCCAGGCGGACTCGGCGGCGTACCACCGCCGCTGAAGTTCCAGCAGGTCAGAGGGGAACTCGGTGTCGGATACGAGCCCATCGAAAGATCGCACATCCGTGCGGCCGGCGGTGCGGCACCCCGTGTCGGGCACGGGGTGCCTGCGGTCAGCCCGACTCCGGCAGCAGCGGACCCGTGGGCCAGGCGTGGCCAAGGGCGAGCATCCCCCGGCGTACCGCTTCCAGGTCCGCCCGCGCGCCGTTGAGCCGCTCGGCCATCGCGGTCAGGTCCTTCGGGTGAGGTCCCTGCTTGCACAGCCGGCCGAACTCGGCCCGCACGTGCACGCCGACGGCCAGCGCTTCGCCGACGGTCACCGGCTCCCCGCCGCGTACGTCGGCCCACCGCTGCCGGGCACTTTCGGCCCGCTGCCGAGCGGCCTTGAGGGCGGCGTCGGCCGCGTAGGACTCGTGGAAGAGGAACTTCTCGGCGGCGTCGAGCGCAGCCCGGGTGTCGGCGGCCGTGGCCTGCTGGCCGGTCACGGTGCAGCCGTCCCGCGGCCGGAGCTCGACACCTTGAAGTTCCCGACGTAGCGATTCGCCGATCCCCGGTCGAGCGTGATGCCGTAGGTGAGCAGCTCGAGGAGCAGCGCCTCGGCGACAGCGTTGCGGTTGCGCGGGTCACCAGGCCGTACGCGCAGGCGATACAGCAGTTCCAAAGCGCCCTTCTTTGTCGCACAGGCCGCCAACCGCTTCCCCAAGGTCTCCTCGTCGTCCGGGGTTCGGGCAGGTGGCACGGTGACGGCTGCCGGGCCGGCAGGAGTGGCCGTCAGACGACTGAGTTGGGCCTCGATCACTGCGAAGGCGACGCCGGCCGGGGCGGCCAGGCTCAGCTGCACGCGCAGCTGCTCCTCCGCGTCGACCACAGCCACGCGGGCCTCAAGCACGCGGTCCACGCTCCGGACCAGCTGTTCTCGGGCGTTCTCGACCGGGGTGTCGGTTGCTGTCACGACCGACGAACGAGCACGGTCCTAAGAGGACACCGCCTGCGACCCGTCCGGAGGACAGACCCGGGTTGCCGGGCTCGGCCCACAGAGGCGGCCGGGGCCGCTGCCGTCGACACCACAGGGCCCGGCCCGGCGCTGGGAGATGCCGACAGGGAGAAGGTGGTGGGGATGAGCGCCCAGCCCGCCGAACACGGGCACGGCGGTGGCTTCGGGCTGCCGCCGATGAACACGGTGCGGGAACTGCGCGCCGCGCTGCGCGCCGGCCACGGCTACCCCGGCGACGCCGAGCGCCTGGACGCCGAACTCGCCGAGCAACTGCTGCGCCGCGTGCCGGTCGACCGGCTCGGCCAGGTCCCCGCCGTGGTGGACCTGGTCGCGGTCGCCGAGATCGTCGCCGCCTACCGCAGCCGCGTGCTGCTGGCCGCCGCCCGGACCGCCCGCCGACCCGGGCCCTGACCCGTGTTCCGCGAGGCGCGGCGTCGTTGGAGCGGGCATGGATGACGGCCTCGGGTTCGACCGGGTCCAGGTGCGCCCGGAGCTGGGCGCCGGCCCGCTCGGCTGCACGGGCTGCGCGCGGACGCTGCTGATGTTCCAGATGCTGGCCGGGCCGGGGGAGTCGGCCGCGCCGGGCGCCGGCCTCGACTGCGGGACGCTGACAAGCGACGTCGCCGCCCTGGTCGACCTGCCTCCGCCCTGGTCGACCTGCCTCCGCCCTGGTCGACCTGCCCCCGCTCGACGGCCGCCCGGCCCGGCCGACCGGACGCCACCGCCGAACCTGACCCGGCGGCACTCGCCACCCGCCCTGTTCCAGCACCGCTGGTGCGCCGCTGACCTTTGCCAGGTGACCTTGACCTGTGGGTGGGGCGAGGAGGCCAGTGGCCGCGTCAGGAGCGTCGCCGGCGGCGGACGGGTGTGTCGTGGACGGCGGCGGCGATCTCCGCGACGCAGGTCAGCGCCGGTTGTGCTGCTGCGGGGACTTCCCGGTCGGTCCAGCGGTGGAAGTAGGCCTGTGCGTGCGCGGCGAGTTCGTCAGGCCTGGGAACCCCTGTCGGGCGCAGGGCGATGACCTGTCCCTTGCCGACCAGGTGCAGTTCGAGCGGGCGGGCCGACGAGTCGAAGGCGGCCACGATGTCGTCGATGAAGTCAGGTTCGGTCAGCCCCTGGAGTTCGTTGTCGTCCGCGCACGGCATCACCCAGCCGTCGTCGTCCACCAGCAGGCACGGAAACCCCACAGGACTGATGTGTTCAACCGGAGGACGTCGGCGGCGGTGCAGGTGTTGCAGCAGGCGAGGACGGCGGATCGGCATAGCCCGATCATGACGGACCTCGGCCTGCCCCCTCCACTGGCGGTCACGATCAGGTGGCAATTGGTCACGATCGCCTGTCAGAGGTCAGTGACCGACCAGCAGGCCACCAGCGGGAGCCGGCATGTCGTCGAGGCCGTGACCGGGCTGCTGGCGTGCCACGAGCACCTCGGCGACGAGGTGCTGGCCCTGTGGGCCGCCGAGAAGGCGACCACGGCCGAAGGCCGGCTCGCCGCCATCCGGTGGATGCGGACCGGCCTGCGCGACGCCGTCGACCTCCTCGCGGAGGGTATCCAGTTGCTGACCGCCGTCCACGGCAGCGCCGTGCTCGCCATAGACGGCGTGGTGATGGCGCCGACGGCACTCCCGTGACCCTGCTGCCCGCTCTGCGCCCGCAGCAGGAGCTGCTGCTGGAGGCCTGGGAACTCGTGCATGAGTCGGTGGACCGCCTCGAGGGCAAGGTCTTCGCGGCGACGAAGCGCAGTCCGGGCCTGGCCGTCGCGCGGGTGCCGGGCCGGACCAGTGTCGCGTTGCTGAGGCTGCGGGACGGTGTCCTCGCGATCGGCTGCGAGCTGGCCGGGCGAGGTCTCGATGAAGACGCGGCGGAGTGCCGGCATTCTGCTGAGGTTCTGGCGCGGCTGGAGGCCCGAGTCTGCCCGCCGCCCGCCGCCGTTCCCCGGCCCGCGGCCGAGCAGGTGGTGGCCGCGATCCGGGCCGATCCCGCCATTGCCCAGGCCGCGGCTGGCGCCCTTCAGAGCGCCGACGGCTGAACCATTCACCAGGGGAGGGCGGCCCCGGTCGCCTACCGCCCCGGGGCGGCGCCGTCGATCGCGGCGAGCAGCCGGGCGTGGACGGCGGTGGCCGCTTCCCGGGTGGCCGGTCCTCGCTCTTCAACTGGGGGCGCGATCAGCTCGGCGGCCGCGGCGAGGACCGGTACCGAAACGGTCGCCTCGCGCAGGTGTCGGAGCGGGTAGGCGTCCCGCCGAGGTGGCCTGAGCACGGGTCGGTTGACTTCATCTCATATGGGATGAGTACTTATACGGATGGGAATCGGCTGATCACCGCCATAGGCTTTTCGCTGACCGAGGAACTGTCGGGAGGGGAACGCAGTGGGGCATCTCAAGGTCGATACAACGGAGATCCACATGTCCGCGGGGGTGGCGAAGGCCATCGGTGAGGATCTCCGGAAGCCTTGTCAGGCGGCCGTTACGGCCAGCCAGGCGGCCGCCGGTCAGCTGGCGGGCTGGTCGGTGGCGGCGCGGCTTGGCCGGGTGGCGGGGGAGTGGGCGCCCGTGCTGACGGGCGTCAGCGATCGCCTCAAGCAGACAGGCGACAACCTGACCGCCACGGCGCTGGCCTACAAGAGCAACGAGAACGCCGTCGCCACTGTGTGGACGACGCAGAAGATCAGCGAGGCATGGGAGAAGCCGGGACAGTGAGCAGCAACAGCAGCAACCTGTTCGAGCTTCTGATGCGCTTCGACCCGACCAGCCTGCACGATGCCGCCAAGGCGTGGCGCGATCTGTCCAACGGAGCGCAGTCCGCCGAAAACAGGCACCGTAGTCAGGTGAACGGTCCGCTGCGGCAGGCGAAGTGGGAGGGAGAGGACGCGCAGAAGGCGTTCTACGCCCTGGGCCGGAACGAGCAGATCCTGGAGATCCTGAGGGTCGAGTCCGGCGCTGTCGTGCTGACCTTGGACACGGTCGCCGAGCGGATGTACCAGGCGCAGACCAACCTCAAGAACGCGGTGCACCGCGCCGAGGAATGGGGTCTGACGGTCGGTGCCGACGGGACGGTGAACCTGCCGCCGCTGGGCGAGGGCGAGCGGAACGACCCGGATGCCGCATCCAGCTCTGAGCGCAGGGCGCTGACGACCCTGCGGGGGGACGTTCAGGAGCGGATCAACAAGGCACTGGCCGACGCGAAGCAGGCGAGCGAGCAGGGCGACCGCGCCCTCGGCAGGCTCGATGCCAGCATCCTGACCCGCCCGCGTGTGTTCGGCTCCGCTGCGGAGACCGCCAGCGATGTGCGGGAGGTGGCGAAGGACCTCGGTCTGGCCGACCCGTACGTCCCGGACAACAAGGACCCGCAGAAGTCCGCCGACTGGTGGAAGTCGCTGACCCCCGAGCAGCAGAGCACCTACGTTGCGCTCTACCCGGACCGGATCGGGCAGCTGGACGGCCTGCCCGCCGAGGCACGGGACGAGGCCAACCGGCTCGTCCTCGACCAGCAGTTGGACGAGCTGAAGGCCGGCAACGCACGCGGGAGCGGACTGACCGCGGATGAGTACAACGCCCGCGAACAGACGTTGATGAAGCTCAAGGACCAGCTCGACCAGCACGACAACGCGGCCGAGGACAAACGAGTGTTCCTGCTCGGTCTCGACGCCACGGCCTACGGCGGCGATGGCAAGGTGATCGTCGCGATGGGCAATCCCGACACCGCCGACCACACCGCCGTTCTGGTGCCGGGAACGGGAACGACGATCGGCAGTACAGGAGGCCAGCTCGGGCGCGCCAGTGACCTGCAGGAGGCCGCGAAGAATGCGTCGAAAGGGACGAATCAGAAGGTTTCGGTGATCTCGTGGCTGGGTTACGACGCTCCCGAGGTCCCGGTCGTGCAGGAGCAGAACCTCTCCGTGGCCTGGGATTCCCGGGCCAAGGACGGGGCGGAGGCCCTGCGCCAGTTCACCCACGGCACCCGGGTCGCCCAGGGCGACCATCCCAGTCACCTCTCGGTGTTCGGCCACAGCTACGGAACGACGCTCGTCGGTGCGGCCGCCGCAGGCGGGCAAGGACTCGGTGCTGACGAGATCGTCGCTGTCGCGAGTCCTGGAATGACCGTTGACCGTGCCTACAAGCTCCAGGTCGACCCGAACCACTTCTGGACCGGCAGAGCCGAAGACGACCGTATCGCTTGGGTCTCGGGGTACAGCCTCGGCTTCGACCCGATACGCGGCGAGTTCGGCGGGCAGCAATTCGAGGTCGACACATCCGGGCACAGCGGTTACTGGGACGACGGCAGCAAGAGCGTCGACAACCAGGGCCGCATCATGGTCGGGAAGAAGCCGACCATACTTCCCCGGCTGACCGCCAACCCGCCGGGTCCCCTGTGATCACCGGGTCGGGCCGGCCACGGCCCGGCTGCTCGGTCCTCACCCTGGTTCCAGCCGCAAGGAATTCCACTGTGCCATTCCCCCTGCCGCGACCCACTGACCGACCCGTGGGAGCCCGGCGACTCGGCGTCGCCGCGCTGGCGCTCTGCCTGCCCCTGCTCCTCGGAGGATGCATGTCCACCACGTCCGGCGCCAACGATCCGCTGCCCGTCAAGGCCCGCCAGGAGGTCCAGGACTGGGCGCAGCACATGACCGAGTACATGGCGCAGAGCGCCGGTGTCGCCCTCGACGCCGGCAGCGCCGAGCCTTTCTTCAACGACTGCGTCGGCAAGAACGACGAGGTCGCCCAGGACGGCCGGTACAAGATGTCGTACGCGGTCTACAGCTCCGCCCCGCTCGAGCAGCACCCTGAGGCGGTGCGCAAGGTCCGCACGATGCTCGAACAACAGGGCTTCGAGATCGACGGCTATCGGGAAACCACGGACGGCAAAGTGGACACGGTCCTCGACGCATCCCAGACGTCGAGCCGATACCTGATCACTGTCGAGACCACGACCGGAGGGCTACTGCTCTTCCGGGTCAAAACCCCCTGCCTGATGCCTCCCACAGCACCGGGGACGACCGGCTGACTTCTATGAGGCGTTCAGCCGGGACGTCGGCGGGAAGGGGGGACGATCCTCCTGCGCGGAGGGCTGTTTCAGTCCTAGGACTGTCCCACCCCGTTTTGCCTGGTCGAAGCATGCAGTAGCGGGCTGGGACAGCAGATCCGGGCGGTTACCGCCCCGGGGCGGCGCCGTCGATCGCGGCGAGCAGCCGGGCGTGGACGGCGGTGGCCGCTTCCCGGGTGGCCGGGTCCTCGCTCTTCAGCTGGGGGCGATCAGTTCGGCGGCCGCGGCGAGGACCGGTACCGGGACGGTGGCCTCGCGCAGGTGGAGGAGTTGGGAGGCGGCGCGTTCGCCGGGGGTGGCCTGGGCGCGTCGGGGATCAGGGAGGTGAGGCCCCGGGGCAGGGGCTGGCTGCTGGTCACCCGGCTCATCCTTCCGTGCCCCGGGTACCGGTGATCACCACGGCCGGTCGTCGGGTTCCTCGTCAGGCAGGGGGCCGTGGTGGTGGCGGGCGATGGCCTCCAGCAGTGTCCGGCGGGCCTGGCGCCGGCGGATGTCCTCGGTGCGGCCGGCGTCGGCGGCCCATTCGGGCAGCGGCCGGTCCTGCGCGGCCGCGGTGAGCGCGCGGCCGAGTTCGCCGATCGCGTGCTGCCAGGCGGCGAGCCGGCGGCGGAGCCCGCCGACGAGGTGGTCGACGGCCGCCGCCGGATCGGCGCCGAACGCGCGGGCCTCGGCGGCGGTCTCCGCCAGCACGTCCTCGTCCAGGCCGTCGAAGGCGTCCCGCCACCCAGCGGCCTCGGCTGCCGCCTCGAACCGCTCCAGCACGCCGCGCAGCGTGGCGTCGACGGCCTGCGGCGACCAGGGCGGCGGGGTGCGGGGCGCGCGGACGGCGTCGGCGAGTACCCGGGCGGCGCCGGGGCCGAGTGCCCGCCGGGCGCGGCGGGTGGGTGGAGGCGTTGTCACGCCGGTCGCGGGAGCGTGGGGTCGGGGGTGCCGTCGCCGTTCGCGCCGCCCAGGTCCTCGGCCACACGCAGGTCCAGCTCGGCGGCGATGAGGTGCAGGTGCTCCCACTGGTCGGGGTCGAGGCCGAGCGCGGGATCGCCGGCCACCCGCAGCAGGGCGGCGGCCGCGATGCCGGGGCCAGCGGCGGCGAGCGCGTTGTGCAGGGCCTGCGCGCGCGCCCGCTCGCCGTACCCGTCCTGGTAGTGCAGGGCGATCTCGAAGGACTCGGCGGCGTGGTCGAAGACGCTCTGGTAGGTGAGGTGGTCGAGCGGATCGGCATGGTCATAGCCGAGAGTCCTGGGCCGCCGCGCGGGGCACGTGCCGGCGGCGCCGGCGGCGGTGGCGATCCGGCCGGCCTCGGTGGCGGCGGCCAGCTCGCCGGTGAGCGCGGTGAGCGCGGTGAGCTCGGCCGTCAGGTCGCCCAGCACGCAGGACGGGAAGGCGGCGGCGATCGCGCAGACCGTGATCAGCGGCATCCGCTCGCCAGGGTGGAGCTCGGGCCGGGTGCCGGTGGTGTGTGAGGCGCCGAGCACCACGCCCGCCGCCAGCGTGTAGCGCAGATCCTCGGCCGGCAGACCGTCACTGCCGGGGACGATCTCGCGGCTGCTCGCCCGGACGATCGCCTCGGCCGCCCGCTCCAAGGCCTGGGCGTGCTCTTCCTCGCCTTGGCGGCCAGCCCGCGCACCCACGCGGCCGCCGCCTCGCCCGCACCGGCGGCCCGCTGCAGCGCGCTGCGCCTGGTCCTCGCCGTCAGGGGCCTCAGTCTGGTCGGTTGATGGGTGTGGGGCTGGCGGGGTCTGGTGCCGGATGGTCCGGGGCTTGGTGGTCGGGCGCCGGGGGGATCCGTGTCGAGGCGGGCCGTGGGGTGGTGGGGGTGTTCGTCCCGTAGGCCCGACGCCCTGAACCCCCACCCCCACCCCCGCCCCCTCCCTCGCGAGCCGGATCCGGAGCCGGAGCCGGAGCCGGAGCCGGAGCGGGATCCGGATCCGGAGTGGGAGCCGGAGCGGGATCCGGAGCGGGGCGGCCGGGGGAGGTGTGGAACGCGCCGTGGCGCGGGGCGGGGGTTCCGCCCTGCGCCACGGTTGTGCGTGGGGTGCCGCTCAGATCAGGCCGCTGACGGAGGCGAAGTTGCCGCTCGCGAGCATGGAGTAGCCGCTGGTGCTCACGGTGCCGTTGCCGTTGCCCGCCCACATCAGCAGCTGGCCGTCCGAGAGCTTGCCGGCGATGTCCGTCTTGCCGTCGTTGTTGAAGTCCCCGGCGACCAGGTCGCTGACGGAGGCGAAGTTGCCGCTCGCGAGCATGGAGTAGCCGCTGGCGCTCACGGTGCCGTCGCCGTTGCCCGCCCACATCAGCAACTGGCCGTCCGAGAGCTTGCCGGCCACGTCCGCCTTGCCGTCGCCGTTGAAGTCGGCGGCCACCATGTCGGTGACCGAGGCGAAGTTGCCGCTCGCGAGCATGGTGTTCCCGGCCGCGCCGTTGACCGTGCCGTTGCCGTTGCCGGGCCACATCAGCAGCTGGCCGTCGGAGGTCTTGCCGGCGATGTCCACCTTGCCGTCTCCGTTGAAGTCGGCCGCGAGCAGACCGCTGACCGCGCCGAAGCCGGTGCCGGGCCACATCGCGTAGCCGCTGGTGCTCACGGTGCCGTTGCCGTTGCCCGCCCACATCAGCAGCTGGCCGTCCGAGAACTTGCCGGCCACGTCGGTCTTGCCGTCGCCGTTGAAGTCGGCGGCCACCATGTCGGTGACCGAGCCGAAGTTGCCGCTCGGGACCACGGAGTAGCCGCTGGTGCTCACGGTGCCGTTGCCGTTGCCCGCCCACATCAGCAGCTGGCCGTCCGAGAGCTTGCCGGCGATGTCCACCTTGCCGTCGCCGTTGAAGTCGACCCTGGAGGCGGCGCCGCCGTTCGGCGGGGTCACCGCGTCGTCGACGATCTTCTTGTAGCGGAACGCCTTGTAGTCGCTGTTGGGGTGCGAGTCGAAGGTGGCGGCGTTGATGGAGATGTTGGAGTAGTGCTTCACCGGGGTCGAGCCGAAGGAGTAGTACGAGAACTTGGTGTGGGCGGCGTCGTCCCACTTCTCGAACAGGATGACGTGGTCGTAGAAGCTGTTCAGGATGTCGCCGGGCTTCAGGTCGGCGCGGGAGATCTCGGTCGAGTAGCCGGGCAGGGTCTGGGTGGTGAGGCTGGTGCCGAGGTGCCAGGCCATCGAGACGTATCCCGAGCAGTCGGTGCGGTAGTTGCGGCCCGAGGAGTCCGGGTAGCTCCCGCCCTGGTTGTACGTCAGCCCCTTGTCCAGCCAGTACTGGGCCCGGGCTATCACCTCGCTGCGGGTGATCTGGCCGTCCACCGTGGAGGTCGCGGCCACCGCGGCCGTGGTGGTGAACGCCGTGACGGCGACCGCGCCGGAGGCGGCGATGGAGGCGGCGAGAGCGATCCGGACGAGCTTGGAGACCTTCGAAGACATGGCAGTACCCCTGGGTGGCGTATACGGGTGAGTGGAGCCGGCCCGGCTGTCCTGCAGGAACAGCCGTGCCCGGTGGCCTGCGGAGGCTTGCGGCCGGTGTATCCGGCCGGCCTCCCTGGCGGCGTTCTCCAGCTTCGTCGCGGCTCAACGGGCGCGGAAGAGTCTTCGGCTGGACGGAACGGGCCCTGACCCGTTTCGTCCAGCCGGACGGCTGCCGGCTGCCGGCCCGGGGCGGTTGCCCGCCCCCGCACCCTGCCGGGTGAACGGACGGGCCGTCACGAAGGATCGAGGACAGGGGCCCCGGATGTTCCGATCCACCCGTGGGAAAGAAGGACCGCGGCAGCCGGAAATGTGGGCGGCCGGGACTTCCCGCAGGCTGCTGGAGGTTCTGACGGCCGTCACGTCCTTGAAGGATCGCCTCACAGGCCCTCAGGAACCGACTTGTCCCCAGCCCCGTGATCTTGGACGATCGCCTCATGCCTGAAGCCCCTGACACCCCCACCGCCTGGCGACAGCTACTGGAGTGCACTCCGGGGACCCGGCAAGGGGACCCGCTAGTCGTCGAAGCCGCGCATGCCCAGCCAAGACTCCGCAGCCTCTACCCATGGCCGAGCCACGGCACCCTGAAGTTCCTGCGATCCGCCCCGTCCTGGGATCGCTCGGACCCCGACGACCTGCCGTTCATCGTCTGCGGTGGGCCGCCCTACAAGGTCTACTCGACCGGATACGCCACCCTGCTCGGCGAAGCAGACACACCAGAGGAAGCCGCCGCCCTCGTGGTCGCTCATCTCCCGTCCGACGGCGCGAAATCAGACGAGTAGACCAGGCCAGCACCTGGGGAATTCCCTGACCGACACCCATGGGGAATTACGTGACCGTCCACACGGGTGCACCCTGGAACGGGCCTGTGGGGCGGTCGTCCTGCCCGCTGCCCGCTGCCCGCTGCCGCTGCCGGGTCCGCGCGGGCGCGCAGGAGCAAGGCAGCGCGTGCCGGTATTTGCGTTCCCCTGTGGCGTCCGGGGCGCGCGGACGAGCCGTTTCACCGGCGCGGAGCCGGCCGGCCGGCGGCAGCGCTCTCCGCCCACCTGAAGGCGGCGCCGGCCGGCCGGACGGCGGTGAGGACCCGCTGGGGCCCGACGGCCGACGCCCGGGAACGGGAGGCGACGCAGCGGCCGGCGGCGGGCTGCCCCGACGAGCGGCCGACCGTCACCCCGGCCCGCTGACCCGCCCGGCCCGCAGATTTGCGAACCATGTGCTTGGGACGGCTCTTTCCCCAGGTCGCCGACGGTGCTGGGGTGTTCGTCCGGTCACCTCGGAGAAAGGCCCCCGCGGCGCGCACGATCGTCGACGCGTTCCTCTGCGACTCCACGCGGGGCGATGACGGTCCGCCGGCGCACGGGCCCGGACCCGATCACCCTCCCCTGCACGCCTTCGACCGGATGCGGCGGCGCAAGATCCCGCGGGACAACCTCGACGGAGAGCCGAGCATCGTCGTGAACGCGAACGGCGACGTCCGCCTGCGCGTGGTTCCGGCCGCCCTCGGCGGCCTTCCACGGCCAGGATCCGGCGGAACGTGCCCCCTCTGCCTCCCAGAAGCCGGCCGCTGCGCTGTGCCGCTCGGCCGTCCCTGTGAAGCCCGTCCGGGTCGGGGGAGGACCGTCGGCGGGACCGGCCGTCGACGCCGGGCGCTTCGGCCGGTGGCGGCCGAGGAGTGTTCAACGGCCGCGTACGTGATCAGCCGCCGTCCCGCTGTTCCCGGCCTGGTGCTCCTGTGCGTTTCGCGCGCTCGGACCGGTCGCCTGCCGGTGGCCGGCGCCTTCTGCCGTCCCGGCCCGTCCGGTCCGGTCCCGTCCGGTCCGGTCCCGTCCGGTCCGGTCCGGTCCCGTCCGGTCCGGTCCCGTCCGGTCCGGTCCCGGCCCGTTCCGGCCCGTCCGGTCCCGTCCCGGCCCGTCCCGTCCCGTCCGGTCCGGTCCCGGCCCGTTCCGGCCCGTCCGGTCCCGTCCCGTCCTGTTTCGGCCCGGGGGCTTGTACCTCGTTCCGTCTTCCGGGGGGCGTGGGACGACGGACGCTGTCCGCGCTGACCCGAACCCCTGCTTGGGGTGGGACCGGCGGCGGCCGTGCACCCCGGGGAGTATCGCCCCGGGACCGGGTGCCAGGCGAAGCCCGGCCCGCGTGCCGTGACGGGCAGTGGTGCGCGCCGAGCGGGCCTGTCGGGTACGCGTGGATGCCGATGGCCGGGGCACCGGTGCCGGTGGCCGGCATCCCCCGGCCGAGCCGAACCGAGCCGAGCCGAACCGAGCCGAGCCGAGCCGAGCCGAGCCGAACCGAGGCCGAGCCGGGGCGGCTCGGCTCGGCCTCGGTCATGGGTCAGGGGGTGAGCCAGCCGGCGTGGGCGGCGCGGACGCCGGCCTGGAAGCGGCTGCGGGCGTCCAGGCGTTCCATGAGGTCACCCGCGATGCGGCGGGCAGTGCGCGGGGAGACACCCAGGCGCTTGGCGATGGCGTCGTCGGTGTGACCCTCGCCCAGGAGGGCGAGGGCGACCCGTTCCTGCGGGGTGAGGCCGTGGATGTCGGGCCGGGCGGTGGAACCGAGCGGCTGCGCGCTCTCCCACACCGTCTCGAACAGGGCGCACAGCGCGGTCAGGGTGCCCTGCCCGGTGAGGACGACGGCCCCGGCGGCGGTGTCGTCGCTGCGGATGGGGATGACAGCGGTGGCGCGGTCGACCACGATCATCCGGGTGGGCAGCGCGGGCGCGGTGCGTACCCGGCCGCCCTGGGCGGCGAGCCAGTTGACGTACTCGACGGTGTGCGGGCTGTTGCGCACGCTGTCCAGGTAGACGGTGCGCATCCGCACGCCCCGGCCCAGCAGGTCGAGGTCGAGGGGTTTGGCGGCCTTGATGTTCTCGGGCTTCTGCCCGCCGTCGGGCGCGAAGGTCATCACCTCCTCGCGCACCTGGCGGGTCAGTGCGGCGAGCCGGTCGCGGATGCGGTCGAGGCCGACCAACTGCTCGACGCCGGGGTGGCCGGTGGCCGGGCGCAGATCGGCGTACTCGGCGATCAGCTGCGCGGCCGCTGCCCGGGAGGCTTCGATCCGCTGCTGCTGGGCGGCCAGTTCCGCCTGCTGGCGGGCCATCAGGATCTCCATCCCGACCTCGGGGGAGACGGCGCGCAGTTCGCCCTCGCGGTCGGCGGAGGGGTGCAGCAGGCCCAGGGCGCTGAGGGTGTCCAAGCTCTGTCTGACCTGGGCCTCGGGCAGGGCGAGTCTCGCGCCGAGGGCGGCCACGCCGTCCTGCGGGTGGGCGAGCATTGTGCGGTAGACCTGCTCCGAGAGGTTGTCCAGACCCAGCGCGGTGAGCATCCCGTCCCCTGTGATGAACCCGTGTTCGATATTCACCTGATCATTTCACAATTGGTTCGGGGGCGGCCAGACGGCCTCGGTGGACGGTTCCGGCCAGGGACGCAACCGTCCATGTCCGTCCCCTTACAGGGCGATTGCCCGCTTCGGCATGATCGATCCATGTACCTCGTTCACGCCGCGCTGCGGCCCGTTTCGCGGGGCCGTCGGCTGCCCCGCGACGCCCGGGAACTCCTGCTGGCCGCCGCCCGCCCCGAGGAGGGGATCGAACACCTCGTCGTCCACCCGGACGCGGTCCCGGACCCGGTGCTCGGCATCTACCTCCTCGCCCGATCCCTCGCCGAGGCGGAGGAGCGCGGTGCCGTGTTCTGCCGCCGCGCGCTGGCGGCCGTGCCCGAGCTCGCGCACTGGAGGCCGGCCCGGGCGGCGGCCCCGCTCATCGCGCCGTTCTACGAACAGCTGCTGACGTGCCCCGCCGGTCCGGACGGTCCTGGCCGGAACGGTCCAGGGACGCTTCCGTCCAGTCGGGATCCCTTCCACCGGCCCTGACCAGCGACCAAGCTGGTGGTCGTCGGAAGGGAACACCGCCCGGACGACACGCCGGGAAAGCGTCACCGCGGGACGCCCACACCGGAACCACCCACCTGCGTCCCGTCGAGAGAGGCACCTCCATGTCCCGTACCACCGTCGTCGCCAAGGCCGCCGCGGTCGCCGCCCTCGCCCTCGCCGCCCTCGCCCCCGCCACCTCGGCCTGCGCCGCCGACCCGGCCGACACCGTTCAGCCGGCCGCCACCGCCCCGGCCGCCGCCCCGGCCGACACCGTTCAGCCGGCCGCCACCGCCCCGGCCGACAACATGATCTGGGGCTGACCCCGCCCGCCTTGGGGCATCACGCCGACCGGCCGCTTCCGCAGGGCAGCAGCCCCACCCCCGTGGCCGCTCAACTCCCCCCGCCGTAGCGCCCGCCGCCGCACCGCATCGCGGGAATCCTGATGGGCTGGTCCGCCGTCACGTGGGTCAGGTGTCCGTCCATCGGCAGGGGAGAGGACCTGGGACACCGTTGGCCGGGCCCGCGCAGCCGCAGGGCCGATCAACGACGCGCCGACTGCCTGCCCACGCCCACTCCACACCGTGCTCGGCGAGCTGTGTGACCCGGCCCGGAGTGAGCTTCGTCCGGCGGGCCTTCCGGCCGGTTGTCCGGGCCAGGTCCCCAAGGCGAAGCACGACACCACCATCTGATCCTCCCCTCCGCAGCCGGCCCCACGGCCCCCACCGGCTCCTTGCACGAGCGGGGGACCCGGGGCTCTCCCGCTCGACGAACTGGGCGAGCGCGGCCAGGCCCCGCCGGAACCGGTCGATGCAGGACAGTTCCGGCTGCGCCCCGGCGGCGGCCTTCGCCGCCACCAGCCCCTGGTCCTCCCCGACGCCGATCGCGGTCACCACGTCCTGGCCGAGCCCGGCCCAGCCGGCCCGCTGCGCCAGCACCCACCGGCCGAGCGGCTCGCCTTCGAAGACGACATCCCCGGGGCAGCTGCGCCCGGTCGACGCGGCCGTCGGCCTCCAGCCACCAGCGGCGGGCCGTGGCGTAGGCGCACTGCCAGGCGATCGGCCAGGCGGGGCACCACCAGGGGTCGATCTCCTCCAGCAGCCGCCCCCGGTGCGCGGAGAACGCCCCGGCCCTGGCGTGCGGGCGTGTTCGGCGCGCGGTGAGAGCGCCCGAAATCCTTCAGCGCAGGATCCGCCACCCGCACGGCCGCTGGTGCCGGTGCAGGCCCCGTACCCGCAGCGCTGCGAGGACGCCGACCAGGCGGGCGTCCTCGGCCAGGAACCGCGGGTAGTCGGGGTGGACGGCCTCGCAGGCGTCGCGGTCCACCCGCACCGCACCGCCCCGGGCGGCGAGCGCGGCGTGCACCAGGTCCACGACGAGCGTCTTGCCGCTGTCGGCCTGCCCGGCCACGAACACCACCACCGGCCGCTCCTGCCGAGCGGCCCCGGCCAGCACGGCGGCCAGGATCCCCTCGGTGAGAACGCGCACGCCCTCCCCGGCGGGGAGCCCGTCCCCTCACGCCCCCATCGGCACCTACTGCTCCAGCCGGGGGTCGTCGATGTTGACGGCGACGATCCCGGGCGGGTACAGCTCCGGCCGGGCCGTCAGGATCAGGTGCTGCTGCGGACGCACCGGAGTGGGCAGGCTCACGGCGATCGCGTGCGCCAGGTCCTGGCCCCGGTAGCCGTCGCGGACCATCGTCGCCACCACCACCGCGGCCGCCGCGTCCAGCGGCTCGAACTCGACCGCGGGCAGCGCCAGGACCGCGTGCGCCGTCCCCTCGTCCTTCACCTCGGCCTCGACCACGCACAGCGCCGGCACCAGCAGATGCTGGAACGGGCTCCCCAGCGCGGAGTCCACGATCCGGTGCAGGCGCTCGTGACCGGCGGCCAGCGCGGACAGGGCGCTCGAATCCACAATGATCACGTGCTGCGCCTCGGGGCGACCTTGGCGCGCGCGTCCGCCGCGGCGATGTCGTAGACCCGCTGTAGCAGGTCCGGGCCCTCGTCCAGTTCCGTGTCGGTGAGCGTCATCCCGAAGTGCTCCCGCATCAGCCGGCGGCCCTCGGCCACGCGCTCCGCGATCTGCTCCGCCGTGGGCTGCGCCTCCACCAGCAGGGCTACCTGGGCGCCGATCGTGGTGCCGCGGGACGCCGCGAGAGCGGCCAGCCGGTCACGTGTATCAGGGGAGACCTTGATCGTCGCATCGGCCATACCGCGGTCGTACACCGCTGGTACACCAGCGGTGTACCGACGTGGCGGTGCTGGATCGCCGGCTCCACGTTGGAGGGGCGGTCTGCCGATCGGCCGGAGCGTGTCGGTGGTGCTTTGTACGCTTCCCGTGCATGCCCGTGGGGGAGCGGGTCTTCGGGGAGGGATAAGGGTCATGGCGGTGCGCAGGCCGGTCGACGGTGAGGTGCATGTCCACTACGGGCAGATCTATGTCGAGAGTGATCCCGACAGTGTCGGCCCCGGTCTGGCGGAGGCGTTCGCGGGCCAGGACGCGGGGCTGTGCGGCGCGGCGATCCCCGGTGCGCTCTTTCTGGTGACCGGTCTGCATACCGGCAGTGTCCGGTTCACCGTCGAGGTGCACGACGCGGCGCCGGCGCCGGATCCGGTCTGGGAGGACGTCGTCGAGGTCTCCTTCCGCCCGGCCTCGCACCGCAGCAGGCTGATGCAGTGGGCGGGCGAGGCCTCCTGGGAGCTGGACCTGGGGGAGCGCGACTACCGGGTGCGGTACTGCGCGCACGGCATGGACGCGGGCCGAGGACGGGACACCAGGCTCGCCGGCGAGCCGCACGTGGACCGGTACCTCCTGCAGTTCTGGCCCGCCCCGCCGGGGCCGGCGCGCGTCCTGCGGCAGACCGCCGAGGCAGCGGCCCACTGGCACGACTACGCCCGCCGGCTCCCGCCCCCTCCCACCGAGCAGGAGCGCGCGCAGGAACGGCACGCACAGGACGCCGCCGCCCGGCAGCGGCGGGAGGAACTCGAACGGTGGCAGTGGGGCGGAACCGTACCGAGCCAGGCCCTGCGCGGTGTCGGCGGCAACGTCCACGGCCTGCTGGCCTTCGACGCGTCCCTGGTGCACGCGCTGGACGCCGCCGGCCCGCGGGTCCAGCGGCAGGTGGCGCTGCTCGCCGCCCGGCGGGCGTGCACGGCGGCCGGCCTCGCGGATCTCGACTGGGTCGCCGGCGCGCTCACCGCCCTCACCGAAGGCAGGCCGCTGCCGCCGCCGTTCGACGATCCCGCGCGCATGTGGGACGCCCTGGCCGGCGACCCGCGCGCTCCGCGCCACACGGTCGGCCTGGCGGTGCCGTCCGAGAACGCCCGGTCCACCGGGACCGTGATCTACTCCACGGCGGGTACCGCCACGGTGCCCGACCCGCCGCAGCGGGTGTCGCAGCCGCACATGGCCCTGCCCGCGCTGCTCGGCGCCGCCGCGCCGGACCCGCTCCGGGCATCAGTGGATGCCGTCTTCGCGGCCGTGGCCACGTACGGGGAAGAGCACTCGGTCCTGCTGGAGGAAGTCTGGTCGGTCGTCAGCGCGCAGTGACCACCCTGACGGTGCCGCACGCCGCGCCCGAGCCCGGGGAGGGCTGACTTGGACACCATGCACCTCGGTGCCGCCCCGGGAACCACCTGGGCGCTCCTGGTCCAGGCACCGGCGGCCCGGACTGCGGTTGTACCGGCCGGGCCCGACCGCCTGCTGGCCGAAGCCGCGGTGCGATGCGCGCTTCCCGTGGTGCTCGGCGGCGGGCGCGGCATTGCGGGGCGCTTGAACACGTGACTACCCCTAATTCTTCCGGGTGTCGCGGCCGTGCCGGGCTGCCATCGTCGGGGGCCACGAGAATCAGCTGGGTGATCACCTTGGGGCGGTCGGCCCGGTATTCCGGCTCCCCACGGTGAGCGGGGCCATTGCGGCGGCTGCGGGCGCACCTGCCGCACGCCACTCTCGTGGCCTTCCCGGTGTGCAGCGGCGACGACGAGCCCTCACTGATCGACATCAAGCGCCACTGCGCCGGGCAGCTGCCGCGGCATTCGATCGTCGACTTGTGCACGTCCTGCCGGAGCTGCCGCGTACCACGAACGGCAAGGTCGATCGCCGTGCACCGGCCACAATCGCTCCGCTGACGTAGTCACCGCACCGTCGATGGCTGACGAACGATCCCGCAGCTGAACAAGCGGAAGAACCCCAGGTCAGAGGCCCGACCCGGGGTTCGCCATGGATTCGCGTGCGGGATTCGAGCGAGGAGGTGGCGGCAGGGGAAGCGGGGATCGGTGGGCTTCTCCCTGGTCAGGACGTCTACTTCGAGGAGGCGTCGTATCGCCGCATCGCCCGCAGGCCACCGAACGCCGCGGCGACCGTCCAGAGCGCCATGATCAGCAGACCGGTCCAGTGCCCGTAGTGGACGCCGGCCTCGGTCTGCAAGCGCATCGCGTAGAGACCGCCCCGGTCGGGCAGGAACTGGCCGGCCTCGCGCACGCCGGGAATCGCGGCCAGCCAGGTGGTGCCCAGGAAGACCATGGGCGTGAGCAGGCCGAGCGCGGCAGTGAAGTTGCCCAGCATGGAGGTCAGGCCAAGGCACAGCACCACCATCAGCGGGTGGTAGAGCACGCCCGCCACGAAGCTCCGCGCCAGCCCCGGGGTGCCGAAATCCAGGCCGGCCGTCGCACCAACGGCGAGGAACGATACGCCGGTTGAGACCAGCCCGAGCAACAGCCCAAGCCCTGCGCCGAGCAGCAGCTTCGCGAGGTACAGGTGCCCGCGCCGGGGGATGACGGTGAGCGACACGCTGATCATCCGGGTGTTGAACTCCTGCCCGATCAACAGGATCCCCAGGCAGGCGATGGCCACATGGCCGAAGTTGAGGCCGTAGTAGATCGTGCTGGCCGGGTCCTTGCCGGACAGCCCGCCTTGTCCGGCCGCGGCGCCGAGAGCGGCGGAGATGCCGACGTTCAGCACCAGGGCGACCAGCGGGGCGGTCCATTGGGAAGGCAGGGTGACGAACTTGATCCGTTCGGCGCGTAGGACATGTGCCATGGTCATCGGTTTCTCGCTTCCCAAGAGGGGACGGCATCCCACGGGGGTGGTCCGGAGAGGCGGCTCGGACGCGTCGGGCGTTCGCCGAGCGGTCAGCGCGCACGGCGCAGTGCGAGCAGGCCGCCGTACGCCGCCGCGCCCGTCCAGAGCGCCATGATCAGCAGACCGGTCCAGTGCCCGTACGCGATCTGCGGGTCGTCGGCGTAGTGGAGCGCGTACTGGCCGGCCCGGTCGGGCAGGAACTGCACCACCTGCCGCGCCCCGGACACACCGCCGAGCAGTGGCGAGAGCAGGAAGACGGTCGGTACCAGCACGCCCAGGGCGGCGGTGAGGTTGCCGAGCATCGTCGTCACACCGAGACAGAACACCACCAACAGGACGGGGTACAGCACGCCGGCGGTGGCACTGCGAGCGAACGCGGGGCCCTCCCAGTCGCCCGGGACGGTGGCCGCGTACCCGGCGAAGGCACCCGCCGTACCGCCCGCACCGACGCCGAGGGCAACCAGCGCGCCGAGAACCACCTTGGCTCCGTACAGTTGCCCGGGCCGTGGGACGGCGACGAGCGAGACATCGATCATCCGGGTGTTGAACTCCTGCCCGATCAGCAGGACCCCGAAGCAAGCGATCGCGGCCTGACCGAAGGTGAGGCCGTAGTGGACGCCGACGCCCGGGTCGTCGGTGAGGTGGTGCTCCGTACCACCGAGGGCGGCGCCGACCGCGGTGGTGACGCCTGCGGTGAACAGCAGGGCGAGCACAGGGGGGAGCCAGAGCGAGCGGAGGGTGGCCAGCTTGATCCGCTCGGCGCGCAGGGCGAAGGTGAAAGAACGGAGGACGGGGACAGGCCCGGGCGCGATCCCGTGAGGTGCGCTCACGCCGTCGCCTCCGCCCGGTACTCGACGCTGTCGGCGGTCATCCGCATGAACGCCTCCTCCAGAGAGTCCTGCTGGACGGCGATCTCGAACAACACCACCCTGCGCTCGGCCGCGAGCGCTGCGATCTCCTCGGACGCGGCGCCCGTCACCTCCCAGGCTCCGTCCTCCGCGGGCTCGGCGGTGGCCGTTCCGTCGCCCAGTTCCCGCAGGGCGTCGCCGGTGAGCAGGGCGGCCAGCTTCGCCGAGTCCACCCCGCGCACCCGGATCCGGGTGCGGCCGTGGCGGTCGATGAACTCGCTGGTGGCGGCGTCCGCCAGCAGCCGGCCGCGGCCGATCACCACCAAGTGGTCGGCGGTGAGGGCCATTTCGGTCATCAGATGGGAGGAGACCAGCACCGCCCGGCCCTCGGCGGCCAGTTCGCGCAGTAGGGTGCGGATCCAGCGGATGCCCTGCGGGTCCAGGCCGTTCACCGGTTCGTCCAGCATCAGCACCGGCGGGTCGCCGATCAGGGCGGCGGCCACGCCGAGGCGCTGGCGCATGCCGAGCGAGAAGCCGCGGATCCGGCGGCCGGCCGCGTCGGCCAGGCCGACCTGGGCGAGCGCCTCGTCCACCCGGCGGTCCGGGAGACCGTTGCTCGCTGCGATCCAGCGCAGGTGGCCGTGCGCGGTCCGGCCGCCGTGCAGGGCCTGGGCGTCCAGCAGCGCGCCGACCCGCCGAAGCGGATCGGTCAGCTCGATGTACGGGCGGCCGTCGATCAGGGCGCGTCCGGCAGTGGGCCGGTCCAGCCCGAGGACCATCCGCATGGTGGTGCTCTTCCCCGCACCGTTCGGGCCGAGGAAGCCGGTCACAACCCCGGGCCGGACCTCGAAGGAGAGGTCGTCGACCACGCGCTTCCCGTCGTACTCCTTGGTGAGGCCCTGGAGCTCGATCACGGTCGTACTGCCCTCCACTTACGGCTGTCCACCATCGACGACCTCATTCGACCAGGGTGGGCCGCTCCGCCGGATCCCGCCGCGGAGTGGACTCGCCTCCCTCCCGAGAGGGAGGCGAGTCGCCGGAGGCCGCGGGAGAACGGCCGGACCAGCGCCGGTCTGACAGGATGACCGAGTGCCCAGAATCCTCGCACCGCTGCTGGCCGGCGCCACGTACGCCCGCTGGCTGCACCTGCTGATCGGGTGGATCTTCGCGGGCGTCGTCCTGATGATCTACCCCGGGACGTACCACAAGAGCCTCACCGAGGTCCTGGTGCCGAGCGTGGCGGTGGACGTCGTGCTGCTCACGCTGATCGCCATGCTGCCCGCGGCCCGACAGGCCGAGGGCATCCAGGCGCGCCTGCTGCTGGTCCCCGACCGGGCGGAGGACATCGCCGCCGAGCCCGCCCGCACGTGGGCCGACCGGCGGCGCACGGCACTCTGGTTGATCGGACGGATCGCACTCGGCTCGGCGGCCGGGCTCGTCTCGGTGTTCACGCTCACCCTCTTCTATAGCCTCCTGATCGCCCCCCAGACCATCCTGGTCGGTGTCCAACTGGCCCCCGTGGACAGATCGTTCTGGTACCTGCCCGTGGTGCCACTGCTGCTTTTCGGCTACCTCTGGCTGATGGTCTGGGCGGGCCGTCTCCAACTCGCCATGGCGGTAAGGCTGCTGGGACCGTCCCGGGAGGAGCGACTGGTCGAAGCCGAGTTGCGGGCCGAACAGCTTCTGGAGCGCAACCGGCTGGCCCGCGAGCTGCACGACTCCATCGGCCACGCACTGACCGTGACCGTCCTCCAGGCCGGCGCGGCGCGCGAGGTCGACGACCAGGCGTTCGTTGCCAAAGCGCTCGAAGTCATCGAGGAAACCGGACGCCAGGCCATGGAGGACCTCGAACGCACCCTCGTCCTGCTGCGCGAGGCCACCGACGGCGCGGCCACCGAGCGCCCCGGCGTCGAGCAACTGCCCGACTTCTTCGACGCCGTGCGAGCGGCCGGCAGTCTGGTCGAGGCGTGGATCGACGTGCCACCCGGCAAACTGCCCAGGGTGCTCTCCCACGAGTCCTACCGGATCGTCCAGGAGGGCGTCACCAACGCGCTCAAGTACGCGCCCGGCGAGCCGATCGGCATCCGGATCACCGTCCGGGACGGGCAGTTGGAGATCCGCTGCGCCAACGCGGCGCAGACCGGCGGCGTGCCGCCTCCCACCGGGAGCGCGTCCCGTTCCGGCGGCACGGCACAGCGCAAGGGCGGCAAGGGACTCCGCGGCATCCGCGAGCGTGCTGCGCTGCTCGGCGGCGAGGCCACGGCCGGTCCCGAGTCCGGCGAGTGGGTGCTGGCCGTACAGATGCCCCTACGCTTGGGCACGTGATGATCGACATTCTGCTCGCCGACGACGAGGAGCTGGTCCGGGCCGGGCTGCGGGCCGTCCTGGAGGCGCAGGGTGACCTGAGAGTGGCCGGCGAGGCCGGCGACGGCGCCGAGGCGGTGGCGCTGGCCCGGGCGCTGCGCCCGCATGTGGTGCTGATGGACGTCCGGATGCCCACCATGGACGGCCTGGCGGCGACCCGCGAACTCCTCCGGTCCGGCTCGCCCGGCGAGCAGCCGCCCAAGGTCCTGGTCGTCACCACCTTCGAGAACGACGACTACGTCTACCAGGCGCTGCGCGCGGGCGCGGACGGCTTCCTGCTCAAGCGCTCCCGCCCGGTCGAGATCGCCCATGCGGTGCGGCTGGTCGCGGCCGGCGAATCACTGCTGTTCCCGGCCGCGCTCCGCCGCCTCGCCGCGGGGCGGGGCAACCCGGCCGCGCGCGACACCATGGCCCGGGCGGCGCTGACCGAGCGCGAGGCCGAGGTGCTGCGGCTGATGGCCAGCGGCCTGACCAACGGCGAGATCGCCGAACGGCTGTACCTCGGCGTGCAGACGGTGAAGACCCACGTGAGCAGCGTGCTGGCGAAGCTCGGCGCGCGGGACCGCACCCAGGCAGTGATCGCCGCGTACGAGTCCGGCTTCGTCGAGCCATCGGGGTGACGCGGCGGGGGAGCGCGGAGCGTCTCGTGAGCAAGATGGCTGCGTGGGCAGGTCCTGATCCGGTAGACCATGTTGCGTGACGCGAGCGCAACTATCGGATGCCGAGCGGGAGTTCATCGGTCCGTACGTGCCGATCGGCGAGTACGGCCCGTACCCCGAGCGGCTGCGGCAGCAGTTCGAGGGTGTGATCTGGCGCTTCAGGACGAGCGCGCAGTGGCGGGAGACGCCGCGCGAGTTCGGTGCCTGGTCGACTGTCTCGAACCGGGTCCTCATCCCCCGCAAGGTCCGACCACGCCGAGAAGATTGGCGATGTAGACTACGTTCTCGTCACCAGTGAGCGTCGGTACCGCGGCGCCGCCGCCGCTGGCAACCCCATCCTGAACTGCGTCGTCGATGACAGCCTGGCCAAGGACCACAAGGTGTTCATGGAGGCCGTGGTCTCCGAGACCGTCGACCGGCAGAACTTCAACCCCATCGAAGAGGCGTACGCCGTCCGAGCGCTCGTTGCCGAGTTCGGCTCCAACCGCGGCGCCGTAGCCCAGCACGTCGAGCGGGTCGACGGATGGGTCACCCAGCGCGTTCTCCTCACCCACCTGGCCCCGGGGCACAGGACCTGGTGCGGAAGAAGATCATGCCGCTCGAAGCTGCCCGGTCGCTGGGCAAGCTGGCCCGGGACAACGAGTGGGGCCCCTCGGAGCAACTGGCATGGTGGAAGGAACAGCAGAAGAAAGTTTGACCGTACGACGTTCGCGGGTAGGCGTGGTCGCGGTCGCGGGTGAGGTGGGCGAGGTCGCGGATCGCGGTCGCGAGGGCGGCTTGGTTGTCGGGGTCGTCGAGGACGGCGTGGTGGAAGCACAGGGCGAGGGCGAGGGTGGTGCGGGCGGCGCGTACGCCGGAGGCGCGGACCTCGGCGTCCAGGGCGTCGGCGTGTTCGGGGATGGTGTCGCCGGGGGTGCCGGCGTCCCGGATGAGGGCGGCGATGCGGGTGGTGAGGGTGGTGGCGCGCGGGTCGAGGCCGGTGAGGAGTTGGTCGGCGAGGTGGAGGTTGTCGTCGGCGCGGCCCACGCCCAGAGCTGGGACCGGCTCCACCCCGAACTGCAAGGGCGCGCCGCCTGGCGGGAACGCCCCGGCCCGCTCCCGGTCATCGAGGGCCTCGCCGACCACGTCGATGCCGGTCGGCTCCCATGGCTCGGAGGAATTCCCCCGGCTGGTGCTGCCCTGGACCGGCAGAATGTCCTGGTGACACTCTTCACCTGCGCGAACTGCCGGCATCCACTCACCGGAGATCTCAAGAAAGCACGGCCCTCGCGAGACACCGACCAGCGGTCCGGCCATCGGATCGCCCCTCCGCGGATGGCCCGTGGCACCTATGCGATCAGCCAGGACGCCAGTCTCTTCATCCTGCATCCCGACGACGTACCGGGAACGGCTCCGCACCCGGACCACGGGCGCCGCAACGGTTGCTGCGGACTCGATGGCCAGGATGGTCCCAATCTTGTCTGCGTAGCCTGCGGCGCCGATGTCGCCACCAAGCAGTCAGACTGCTGGACCCAGAACCTCGTGGCGCTGACCGCCGCCGCAGTCGTCAGCGGAGCCGAATCTCCAGCCTGAACCCGTTGACTTTCGGTGCCACCTCGCACACGTTCGCCGGAACATGTGCGCTTTGGCGAACGACTCGTTTGAGGCGATGGCGACGCTGTTCTTCTCCTCCCGTTCGGTCGGCACCTGGAGTAGCAGTTCGGCGCCGCGGCGGTCGAGTTCCATGTAGCCCAGCTCGTCGATCTATGCCGATATCCGCATGGGTTGACCTATGCCGAGACCGCGACTATGCGGAGAAGGATTTGGGCGGGCATGATCGTGGGCAGCGTGACGGCTGCTCTGCTCGGCATAGTCGACGGCGGGGAGGGGCTATCCGGCCCAGGGGTTCGGTCCCTGCTTGAGGACGGCCAGCTCGCGCGCCTGGCCGGTGGGCCAGAGGTCGATCCGGTAGAGAAAGTGATCGCCGGGGCCGCCGTTGGTGTCGCCGGCCGGTGGGTCAGAGGGGATGTAGGAGACCCGGACTCGCAACAGCCCTGCGGGGACGGTGATACTTGGCCCGTCCTCCGGGTGGACCCCTGGACTGGAAACGGCGAGTTGGCCAGTCGGGGCAGCCAGGTCCACCTCCACGATGTGCTCAGCCGTCGGCTCGACCACGGGCGTGGACGCGTGGACGGTGATCAGCGATTCGACCATGTCGTCCCGCGCGGTGCCGACGGAGATCGCGTGCGGTTCCACCCCGATGCGGTGAACGTGGACCGCTTCCTCGGTCCAGCCGGCTGGCGGGAGGTTCGGGTCCGTTGCGTGTTCAGCCATCCACGCGTCATAGGGCTCAAGATCTTGGACATAGAACTGCCCGTGATCGGCATCGATCAGGAACTTCAACGAATCATCAGCCACCGCCGCAGGCTATCGAAGCGGACTGTCACTGCCGGCTCACCGCCCCGCGGCTGATTCAGGCGTGGGACGGGCACGACTGGGTGGCGATCGCCCTCACCGACGAACCACCGACGAACCACCGACGACCGCGGTGGCGACCGGCCCCGGCCGCCACCGCCGGCCCTGACCACCACACCGGCACCATCCACCCGATCCACGACAGCCAGGCGAGCCTGAGCCGCCGCCGGCCGACCCCGTTGCCGACCGACCGGCTGCTCGTTGGACCCGCCGAGCGCCCCGACCAGGGCGCGCGGCTGCGCCTGCTCCACACCGCCCGGCCCGGACACCCCCACCGGATCGGGCGCAGCACGGTGAAGCCCTCGGGCGGCCGGGCCCGTACACAGCCCGGCCGCCCGGCCCGTGCCGAGCGGCAGGAGTCCGTCCCTATGCCCGTCCCCTCGTTCCGCATCCGGTGCGGCCTGTGCAGCAGGCCGATCGCGCTGGCCGATGACGTCTGGGCCCTGGACGCCGAGTGGCAGCGCCGCTACCAGGCGATGCGGGGCGTCCTGGCGTGCCACAACTGCACGCTCTACAAGGGCTGGGGCACCTGCGAGCAGCCCACCGGAGAGTTCGCCGAGGGGCACATCCCGGTGCAGGGGGACGACCCGGACCGGGGAGACGGCGACTCCTGGTGCCGCGTCCTCGGCTACGGCACCCGCAAGGCCATGGCCATGCCGTACCCGCGCTCGGGCCTGCTTCAGGGCGCCGAGGAGTACCTGCGGTACACGGCGCGGCGCAGTGGTGTGGCGCCGGCGGTGGCCGAACGGCTGCGCACGCTTCTGGCGGAGTGGGACGGCACCCCGTCCGGTCGGCGGCCGGACGTCTTCGGGGCCCGGCAGGCAGCGGCGGCGCCCGGCGTCGACGTGCATTAACAGTCCCAAAACGTCGTACCGGATCGTGGTGCTACGCCCCAGGCCATAGACGTTTCTGCGCGCGGGTCCTGTCTGTTGGACTCTGCGCACCTCGAAGGGGTAAAGGAACACACCTCTTCCGAAGGGGGGGCGTCATGACGCCCGTTCAGACCGCTCTGCAGTTCCTCGCCGAGGCCCTCGTCGACCCGGTAGGCCCGCAGGCCGACCAGCTCGCCCACGCCGTCCGCAACTTCGGCTCCGTCCTCTCCACCGCCTCGGCTGCCGTGAACACCGCGGCCGCCGTCCGCAAGCTGCGCACCCCCAAGGCCCCGGCCACCCTGACCGCTCCGGGCTGCTGCGGCGCGTGCCCGGTCCAGCGCCCGGAGGCCGGCGCCGAGTAGGGGCGGGGAAGCGGTCCGGCCCGGCCACCGCGAGGGTGACCGGGCCGGACCGTGCGGGCCGTGCTCAGGCGTTGCGCGGGGCGAACGCGACGCCCGCGCTCAGCGCGGCGAGCTGCGCCCCGCTGAGGCCGAGTATGCGGGCCTGGCTCGTGGCGGCGTTGCCGAGCACGTAGGTGCCGACCAGGGCCGGGCCCAGGATCACCACGGCCTTCTGCTGGCGAGGAGTCATCTTCTTCACCTCCTTCCGGGGTTGGTAACCGATCACGGTCTCACTCGGCACCGGCAACGGGGGGCGTGCAGCCATCCGGGCATGCTTGTATGACTTACTGAAAAGGCGTGGATCGGTGGGGAGGGCGTAGAGTCGCCCTAGCGTTTCAAGTGAGATGAATAGGCGTGGAGGTTGTGGGTGTGTTCGTGACGACCGGTCAAGCCGGGACGGCACTGGGGTGCTCGATCCCGACCGTGAAGAAGCTGATGGCCACCGGCGTGGTCCCCGGCGTGCGCGAGCAGGGCCGGCAGGTGTTCCCGCTGGCCGCTCTCCAGCAGTTGCAGGCCCGGCCCGCCGCCGACCTGACCGCGCTCGGCGCGGCCGAGGTCGCGGTGCTGCGCTCGGACGCCCCCGCGAAGGTCGACGAGCCGGACCGCGAGTGGATCGGCTTCGGCACCGGCCTGGACCAGGCGCAGCTGCTGGCCGCGCTGTCCGGCTGGTGGCGGTGCGACCCTGCCCGCGTCTCGGCCGGCGCCGTTCTCCCGGTGACGGTCGCCGGGTTCGTCGTCGCGGTGCTGACCGGCCTGACCGAGTGGGAGGCCGACGGCACCGCCGGCACTGCGGGCCGGTACCGCTTCCCGAAGGCCAGGCTGGCCGGCTACCTGACCGACCTCACCGCCCCCGTCAACGCCGCCGACCCCCAGGACCCGGAGGACGCCCGCCTGGCGGGCCTGCTGCTCGGTACCCGCCTGGCGTCCGTGTCCGGCGGCCCGATCGCCTACGTCACCACCAACCCGACCACCGACACCGCCGACGAGGGGGAGTAAGCCTGATGGACCGCAAGACGTACACCGCCGAGCTCGCCGGTCTGCGCGAGCTGCGCGCCGAGATCACGGCCGCGGAGAAGACGGTCGCCGCCGTGCAGAAGGAGCTGGACAGGCTCACCGCCCAGCGCTCGCGCCGCGTGGCCGGGCTCGCGGGGTACGAGGGCGCCCAGGCGCCGGCCATCGCGAAGGCCTCCGGGCTGTCGGTCGGCGACGTCGTGCGCCTCGCCCCGCTGCTGGACCCGACCCCGGCCGCCGTCCGCGCCGCCAAGACCGACGACCAGGCCGCCGCCGCCGCCGCTGTACCTGCCCCGGCCCCGGAGGCCGAGCCGGTCGCCGAGCCCGCCGTCGCGGTCGCCCCGGCGCTGACCCGCCCGGCCCCTGTACTCGAGCAGCCGGCCCCGGCCGCCCCGGAGACCGAGGCGCCGACCGGGGTCGAGGACCAGGCCGTCGCCGAGCAGCCCGCCCCGGCCGTTGCTGCGCCGGTCGTCCCGGCCGCCTCGGTCGCTCCGGTCGCTGCCGCTGGTCCGCGTGAGCTGCCCACTCTCCCGGAGGGCCCGGCCGGCGCCCGGTTCGAGACCGTCACCACGGGCCTGGTGTCCAAGCGCCCGAACTTCACGCAGCAGGCCCGCTCGACGGTGTTCCTGGACGCCGCGACCGGCGACCTCGCGGTGCGCGACCGCGTGGTGCGCCTGGACCTCGGCGCCCGCACCCCGGGCGAGATCCTGGACGCGGTGCTGGCCACCGCGCCCGGCACCGAGCGGGTCTACATCACCGCCGGCGCCCCGTGGCACGACGGCGCCGAGCGCTACTCCACGCTCAAGGACGCGGTCGCCGCCTGGCTCAACACCCCCAGCGAGCGGTGGACCACCGCCGTCGGCTCCGGCCGGGACAAGCTGGCCGGGCACTTCGTCCACCAGCGCCAGCCCGTCGGCCGCTACGCCCCCACGGCCGCGCCGGACAGCGCCACCACCGAGATCCGCAGCATGGGGGAGTGGTTCGACCCGGACGGCGCCGACGTCGTCACCTGCCGGGACGCCTTCCGGCTGCTGTGGCAGGCGCTGCGCCGCCACTGGGACGACGCGGTGCTGATGGGCTCGCCCAGCCAGACGGGACGGGACCTGTGGTCGCGCACCATCCCCACGACCGGCAAGTGGGCGGGCGGCTACCCGGTGCTGTCCGAGGAGCTGCGGGGCCTGCTGCACGCGACCGGCGGCCAGGGCCGTACCGAGCTGATCCTGCCGCCCCGCGTGCCGGAGCAACTGCCCGCCCTGGTCGAGTACGACCGCACTTTCGCCTACGCCAAGCACCTGTGGAAGTCGCCGGTGGGCACGCCGCGGCGGATCACCGCCGCCGCGTTCGCCGCGATGACCGAGGCGGAGCAGGTCAAGGCGCTGATGTCCTGCTCGCACTGGAACGTCCGGGTCACCGTCCCGGCCGGGTGGAATCACGTCGGCCTGCTGCCCGCGCCGGTGACTGGGGACCGCGCCTGGGTCTACCCGGCCACACCGGGTGCCACGTTCACCACCTGGGCGGGCGGCGCCGAGGTCCACCTCGCGCTGTCCAACCACCTGATGCCGTGGAAGGTCGAGGTCCTCGGCGGGCTGCTGTTCGAGGACGGCAAGCCGCTGGACGAGTGGGGCAAGCGCCTCAAGGCCGCGTGGGCGGACCTGACCAACCTCTCCAAGCTGCATGGCGACGAGCGCCAGCGGCAGGCGGCCTACCTCGCCAGCCGCGCCGTCCGGTCGGTGCTGCTGTTCGGCCTGGGCGGGTTCGCGCAGCGCCCGCGCCTGGTCTCCGGCACCACCCCGCTCGGCGGGGCGCTGCCGGCCGGGGTGGAGATCCTCGGCCAGGACGACCAGGTGGTCACCTGGCAGCGGCAGGCCGGCTTCTCCCGCGACCCGTACGCGCACCCCGAGTGGGCGGCGTACGTGTGGTCGGGGGCGCGGGCGGCGCTGCTGGACATGAAGTACCGCCAGGGCAAGGAAGTCATCGGCCACGCCGGCGCCCTGCACGCGAAGCCTGGGACGGTCGTCTACTTCGGCACGGACGGCATCGCGCTGACCGAGCGCCAGCCGTGGCCGTACCGGGGCGAGCCGGGCGACTACCTCCTCAAGGGGCACCTCACCGGCCCCATCGAGCACCCCGAGTCCCAGGAGGAATACCTGAAGCTGCGCGGTCTGGGCCGCGCCGAACTCGCCGCCGACCAGGCGGCCGGAGGTGACCGGTGAGCCCGGCCGACCCGAACCAGCCGAACGAGGCCGCGCGCCTGACCCAGCAGTTGCTCGACGAGGGCTTCACCAAGCGCCAGGTCGCCGGGATGCTCGGCCGCGACGCCTCGCTGGTGTCCCAGTTCTTCACCAAGGGCAAGGGAGCGGCGTTCGTCGGCGCGCTGCGCCAGGTGGTGCGGGCGGTGCGCGGCGGTGAGCGCGACACCGAGGCGCTCGGTGCGGTCGCGCAGGAGAACGTCGAGCGGCGCCGCACGAGGACCGGGCAGAAGGCCAGGGTGCGGGGCAAGGACGTGATCGGCACCCCTGGCGGCAGCATGGCCGGCCGCGCCGGAAAGCAGGCCATCAGGTCCGGCGCCGCGCACCTGGCGAACGTGATCCACGCGGCCGCGGCCGCGGACGGCCGGGTGGCGCTGACGGTGCGTATGCGCTCGCGGTACTTCACGCTGTCGGCCGGCTCGAGGCAGGACTCGCCCGGTATTCGGCGTGGCGTGGTGCCGCGCGCGGACGGTACGGAGGAGCGCACCTACGGCTCGTCCGCCACCGGCGGCTTCCCCGCGGCCGAGTGGTCCCGCAGGGTGGCGGCCTCGCACGGCGACGTCGTCCACGCGGTTCTCACCTGGCTGGTGGAGACCGGCCGTGCCACCGAGGACGCCGAGATCGTCTACCTGGAGATCCGCACCTGGACCCCCACCGGCCACCAGAGCACCCAGGTCCTCATCAACGAATAGCCCCCGGCCCGTACCCGCCCCCCTTACAACCCCGCCCGCGCCGCCCCGCCGTCTCAGCATCCGAAGGAGAAGCACTGCCGTGGAGACCACCACCGCCACCGAGGCCGACGTGCCGGCCGCGTTCCGCGCCGCAGCCGCTCAGCCGGTCCCGCAGCAGCCGACCGGGGCGCTCAACCCCTTGCCGCTGCACTGGTTCCAGAAGGACGCGGTGGCGGCCGCGGTGCGCGAGGTGAAGGACGGCGGCCGCGCCACCGTCGTGGCCGCGACCGGCTCCGGCAAGACCCTCATCGCGGCGGGCTGCGCCCGGCGTCTGGCCGCTCGGGGCCGGGTGCTGGTGCTGGTGCCGACGATCGAGCTGCTGGAGCAGACCGCCGAGGCCTGGTCGCTGCGGGGCGGCCGGCGCGGGCTGGCCGTGGCGGCGTGCTCGCGCGAGGAGGCGCTGGAGAGCGCGGAGGCCGGCGGCCGGATCCACGCCGAGGTGACCACGCAGGCCGTCCGGATCACCGACCTGGTCAACGGCGCCCCGGCCAATCAGCCGGTCACCGTGTACGCCACCTACGCCTCGCTGGAGCGCATCGTCCGGGCCCACCAGCTGTACGGCCTGCCCGAGTGGGACCTGGTGGTCATCGACGAGGCGCACCGCACGGCCGGTTCGGGGGGCAAGGCGTGGGCCGCGATCCACGCCGACGACCAGGTCCCGGCGAAGCGCCGGCTGTACTTCACCGCGACCCCGCGGATCGCCGACGACCGGCGTGCGAAGGACGGCCTGGCCGACCTCACCGACACCGACGGCCAGGCGCTGCCCGTGCTCTGCTCCATGGACTCGGAGGAGATCTACGGCAAGACCGTGTTCACCTGGACCCTCGGGCAGGGGATCGAGCACGGCTACCTCGCCGACTACCGGGTGCTCGTGCCGGTGGTCACCGACGAGGACTTGCGTGAGCTGCTGAACCTCCCGGCCGTCGCCGACCTGCGTTCCCAGCGCAGCAACGAGGAACTGCTGCGCCTGGCCCTGCAGATCGCGGTGCTGCGCGCGGTCGCCGACCTCGGCCTGCGCCGGGTGATCACGTTCCACTCCCGGGTGGCCGGGGCGCGGGAGTTCGCCGGCAGCCTGCTGGAGGCCTCCCAGCTGCTGGAGGACAAGGACCGCCCGGAGCGGATCTGGGCGAAGGCGGTGGCCGGCACCGACCGCCTCAAGGACCGTCGCGCCGCGTTCACGGAGTTCAAGGCCCACACCGGCGAGGACGGCGAGGAGTGCGGCATCCTGTGCAACAGCCGACTCCTGACCGAGGGCATCGACGTCGCCGCCGTGGATGCCGTCTGCTTCGCGGACCCCAAGAGCTCGGTCATCGACATCGTCCAGGCCGTCGGCCGCGCGCTGCGCCAGTCCCACCGGCAGGGCAAGGTGTCCTGGGTCGTCATCCCGGTCTACCTCCCCACCCCTGAAGCGGGAGACGACACGGCGGCCGCGGACCCAGCCGAGGTCCACGATGCCGGCGAGGCCGTGAAGGCCGAGGCCGACGCCGGGATCGAGGCCAGCTCGTTCCGCACGATCTGGCGCGTGCTCCGGGCGCTTGCGGCGCACGACGCCCGGGTGGTCGGCCGGATCACCGAGCTGCGCGCCCACCGCTCGCAGGGCACCGCGCACACCATCGCGGCCAAGCCCGCCGAGGGCCAGGCCGCCGAGGCCGGCGGCGAGGGGGAACAGCAGCCGCCGGCCCCGGTGGCGTCGCCGATCGAGTGGCTGCGGATCAACGCGCGCCAGCACGCGGCGCGGATCCTGCAGACCGTGAAGCTGCGGGCGTTCAACCCGCGTGCGGTCGAGTGGCAGCGGATGCACGCCGTCGCCGCCAGATTTCACATCGAGCACGGCCACCTCGACCCCACCGACAAGGGGAAGCACGCCGAGCTGGTCTCCTGGCTCACCCGCCAGCGCCACCTGAACGGCCAGCACCTGCTCGACCCGGCCCGAGTCAGCGAGCTGGACGCGCTCGGCATGATCTGGTCGAAGAACGCCAACGCCTGGGAACGCGGGGCCGCCTACGCCGCCGCCTTCCACCGCCGGCACGGCCACCTCGCGATCCCCGCGACCGCGAAGCTGGACGACTACGCGGTCGGCGCGTGGATGCGCCGCCAGCGCAAGGCCGCGGGCCTCACCAAGGACCAGGTCGCCAAGCTCGACGGCCTGGACGAGCTGTGGCGCCTGGAGCCGGACTGGAACCGCTCGTATCGCCGTCTGCTCGCCTACCTCGCCGCCGGCGGCACCCTCACCGGCCCCGCCAATCGCACCGGCCTCGGCGACGACCCGGCGTTCCGGCCTGGCGCCTGGCTGCGCAAGCAGGCTGCGGCCCGCACCGAGGGCAAGCTGACCGACCACCAGGCCGCGCTCCTGGACGCGCTCACCCGGCACACCGAGACCGTCGCCGGCTGAACCCGCCCCGCGAGACCCCGCCGTCCCGGCCCACCCGGGCCGGGACGGCCGTCCGCACCTTGTTCCAGACTTCCGGAGGCACCGCGCGATGACCGACACCACCCGACCCGACCCGGACCCCGCCGTGACCGGGCGGCTGGAGCTGGCCCGTCCCGGAGCCGGCCCGCGCCTGCGGATCGGGACCTGGGACGCCCGGTTCTGGACTCGCCACTGGTGCGCGGCGCGGTATGGCTGCGCTGGTCCGGCCACGACGGCATCCGCACCCTGCACCACGGCGCCGCCCCGGCCCGCGGCTGGACCGAGTGCGACGTCGACGGCCTCGACGGCTGGGTGGCCCTGGTCGAGGGCCGGATCGTCCCCGGCGCCCGTCCCGGCGGCGTGCCGGAGCCGGTTGTGCACGCCGAGGCCTGGCAGGCCGGATCGACGCTGCACGCCGCCCTCGCCCAGCACTCCGCCCGCACCCCCTTCCCCTAGGACGAGGACGGGGACGACGACCAGGAGCCTGGGCTGCTCGGCGCCGTCCGCCGCCGGGTCCGCGCCGGGTCCGCCGCCGAGCGGCCGGGATGGCCCTGGACAGTATCCAGCAGCACCTGGACCGGGTCCGGGCGGACGAGCGCCCCGCCGGCCGGCATGCCGACGCCGGGGACGAGAGCGCCTTCGCCACCGCGGCGGACGCCCTGGCCGAGTGGCAGCGCGTACGCGACCACGCCGTCGCGACCCGGCCGGAACGCTACGACCCCGACCACGACACCGCCCTCCAGCACGCGCCGCGCCGTGAACGCCACCACCGCGACGTCGCCGCATGCGCCCGCGAAGCCGCCCACCAGGCACGCCAGACCACCGACACTGCTCACCGTCGGCTCGCGGGCACCGCCGCCCAACCCCTCTACACCGCCCTGGACCGCGCCGGCCTGAACACGCTGACCGACGACGACCACCAGGCCGTCCGCGACCTCGCCCGCCACGTCGACCCCGCCACGCTGCGCCAGGTCGCGAGCCGGCTGGAGCGCACCTGCACCGCAGCCCTCGCACTGCGCGGCGCCGAACAGGCCCGGTCCGCCCGGCCCGTCGTGCGGCGCAGCCGCCTGTGACGGCCGTTCCCTGGTGAAAGGTGTTGACCTTGCTGGTCAGCGGGCGTTGGATGGGCGATCCCGGGCCGTGCCCCGCCCCCGGCCCGCCGTGCAGGAAGGAACGTGTCCTGTGACCGACGCCCACGCCGATCGTCCCACCCGCCGCTACCGCGAGTGCGAGGACTGCCACGCCGGACCGGCCCGCGAGAACGCCCGCATCACCGCGGTCGAGCGGGACCTGAGCCTCAGCGAGATCTGGCACACCGACCAGTGCCCCACCTTCACGTTCGAGCGGATCCTGTTGGAGGCCGGCGCCGCGACTGTGCGGGAGCAGGACGCGTGGGCCAAGGAGGCCTTCCCCGCCGCCCACAGCCGGCTGCGCGAAGCTGCGGCCGCGCTCCCGGCTGGCACCGTCGCGGCGGCCCTGCTCGGCGGCCCTGCTCGGCGGCACCCTGGGCATCAACATCCAGCACCGCCTGGACCCGGACCTGGACCGACGGGCCGTGACGGCGATGACGGGCATCTATACCGACGCGCTCTCCGGCACCGAATCCCACACCTCGTCGGACACCTGACCCCCGCCTGCGCCGGGGCGGCCGCTACCGAGCCGGAGCGCCCCCGGCCCGCCTGATCCTCCGGCTCCGTGAAGCGGCCGGAGGATCAGGGAGTCGGACAGGCCTCAGTCCGCGGCCTCGCAGGCGAGATGCGTGATGCGGCGCCGAGCACGAGGCCGGAGCCCGGCGGTGCCGAGCCGCCCGGCGAGGAGCAGGGCCAGAGCCGCGGGCACCAGCGCCCAGGCGGGCAGATCACCCGGATCGACGTGGCCGGCGAGCAGACCGCTGCCCGCGGCGGCGCCCGCGGCGGAGCCGAGGTACATCGCGGCCATCTGGAACGCGACGACCGGCATCGCCTGCTCGGGCCGGTCCCCGGTCAGGGCCTGCTGCAGGGTGGGGACGCCGGCCCATCCCGCCGCTCCCCAGCACGCCGCCGCGACGAGCCACACGGCCGGGGAGGTGAAGACCCAGAGGGCGGCGAAGCTCCCGAGCAGCGCGGCGGGCAGGACGATGAGCAGCGCACGGGGCCCGTGGGCGTCCAGAGACCTGCCGACCAGGGCGGAGCCGGCGACTCCGCCGATGCCCCAGGCCCACACCAGCGCGAAGCCCCAGCCCTGGAGTCCCCGGGCCTCGGCCATGGGCAGCAGGTAGGTGTAGAGCCCGAGGCTGGCCACGCCGAGGAGGAACGCGGCAGCGACCCCGATGAGGGTCCTCGACGACTTCAGCACCGCGAAGGCGGGACCGCGCGAAGCGGGCAGTGGGGGGATCGTGCGCGCCTTGACGGCCAGCGCTCCCATGCCGAGGAGGCCGACGGCGACGACCAGGCCCATCGTCCACCGCCAGTTCAGCTGGTTGCCGATGACCATCCCGACCGGCACTCCGGCGACCGTCCCGGTGGACAGCCCGAAGGTCACCATGGCCATGGCGCGCCCTCGTTCGTGTTCGGCGGCCATCGCGGCGGCGGCCGCGGTCGCCACTGCGGTGAGCACACCGGCACCGGCGCCCGCGATCACCCGCGAGGCGAGGAAGACCTCGATCCCCGGCGCGACCGCGGTGATGAGATTGCCGAGATTGAACACCCCCAGCGCGATCAGCAGCGCCCTGGCGGTACTCCCACGGACCAGCGTTCCCGACAGCGACGGCCCGGCCAGGGCGTACGCCGCGGTGAAGCCCGTCACGCCCAGGCCGACCGCCGCGACCGTCGTGGCGAGCGAGTCGGCGATCGAGGGCAGCACTCCGGCGAGGACGTAGGCATCGACACCCAGCGCGATCGCGGCCGCGACAAGGGGCCAGACGCGGCGGATCACGCGTCCTCCTCGGCGGGAGTGGCCTCCTGGTACCCGTTGAGGACCGTGCCGATCAGGCCCGGGAAGCGCGTCTCCAGGTCGTCCTGGCGCAGCCGGATCATGCACTTGCGTCCTTCGGCTCGGACGAACACCACCCCGGATTCGCGCAGCAGGCCGGTGTGGTGCGTGAGCGTCGACCGCGGCAGGCCCGGCCCCAGTTCGATGCTGTCCACCTCGCCGCGCTCCGCGAGCACCCGCACCATCGACAGCCGCAGCGGCTCGCTCAGCGCGAAGAGCACCCGCGGGATCGCGATCTCGTCAACCTCGGGATGCTCGTACACCCGTGACGGCGACATCGGCACCACCTTCAATCGTTCGACTATTTCCGCACGAAAATAGTGCGGGAATTCTCGAACGATCAAGCCGACCGCTCACCCCTCCGGGTCGCCGGGGACGAAGCGGCCGGCGTTGGCGCGGATCCAACTGCGCAGCTGGGCCGGCGGGCCGGCCGTGTTCTCGTGCGGGTGTCCCGGCCGGCCTGCGGTCGTGCCCCGCGGCCGGTCCGCGGCGGGCTCGGGCGGTCCTATCGGTGACGGCCGGTGTCCGGGGGCCGTGCGGGCGGGTCGCCGGGTTGTTCGGGCCGGGCCGGTTGGGCCGCCACTACTTGAAGCGTCCGCGCGGCCGGGCGGGCGTGTTCGTGTCGGGATCCGGCGGGATCGGTCGGTTTTGACACCAGGTCGGCTTCTAAACCTCGGAATGTGACTCCGGCCACCGAACACAACGGAGCGTCACACCGGGCCTCCCTGCCCCCTGTCCGCAAAGGAACCCAACGCTCCATGCCCACCCCCGCCCCCGTCCCCACGACCCCCCTCGGCAGGCCCTGCCGCCCCGCCGCCGGTCTCCTCCGCAAGGCCGACCGCACTCCGCGCCCGCGCGCGAGCGTTCCGCCGGCGGGGGAGGCGTGATGAGCGAGCCGTCCTTCACCGACGCGGCCGGCACCACCCCGCGCACCGACCTGCCGATAGCGTTCCGCGCCTTCCAGGAACTCCACGCCCAGCCCTACTTCGACTTCGCCCTCACCGTCCTCGGCGACCAGACCCTCGCCCAGCACACCGTCAACGAGGTCTTCCTCTCCCTCGTCGACCGCTGGGACCGCGTGCTGACCGACCCCAACCCCAACCCCCACGCCTACGCCTGGGCCGCGCTGCGCTGCGCCGTCGAGGCCCAGCGGGCCCGCGACACCGAGCACCGCCTGCTGATCGAGCGCCTGGTGTTCTCCGCCGTGGTGCGCCGGGAAGCGGAGCCGCTGATCGCCGACATCCACGCCGACGCCCTGGCCGACCGCAGCGACGAGGAGGTGGGCGTCTCGGTGGCGGCCGCCGTCCTGGAGCTGTCGGGCGCGAAGTTCGACGTCATCGTCCTGCGCTACCTCAACAAGTACTCCGTGGCGCGCACCGCCCAGGCGATGGGCGTCGACGAGATCACGGTCCGCTCGCTCACCTCCCAGGCCAAGGCCAAGATCGAAGCCCGCCTCGCCCCGCGTCGCCTGCTGCGCCGTGGCCCCGCCAAGCACGACCAGGAGTGATCCCGGTGATCCATGACATCGACCGCCTGCTGGAGGGCGCCGTCCCCCGCCGCGCCGCCCGGCCCTGCTACGACCTCGAGGCCGGCCGCCGGTACATCGCCGACCGCCTCGCCGCCCGCCCGACGACGCCGTCCCCCGCCGCGCCGCCCGGCGGGAGCGTGCCCGTCCCCGCGTCCCTCTGGCCGCAGGTCCAGGCGGGGATGCTGATCGACGACGCCGCCCGCGACCTGAAGGCCCTGTCCAAGGGCGTCATCCACGAGCCCGACGCCGGCACGTGGGTGAACGGCCTGGTCACGCGCTGGGAGCCGCACGGCGGCCTGGTCTTCGGCTGCCTCTTCGACCTCACCGGCCGCCCCTACCACGCCCAGTGGTGGTGGCAGTTCGCCGCCGGCGCCGGAGAATCCCTCGCCGCGTACTGCCTCTACCTCCACCATGTCCGCGCCGGCGAACTGCGCGACGCCGAGCACTGGTTCCACCAGGCCGCCCGCCTCGGCGAAGGCGCCGCCCCGCAGCCCCTGCAGCCCACCGCCCCCGACGTTCCCGGCTACCCGCACCTGGCCCTGCTCCTCGCGCCCCCGATCCCTGACGCCACCACCTTGCCGAGCCCGGACCCGGCCCTGCGCGAGGCCCTCGACGGCCTCCCCGCCGCGGTCGACGAGATGTGCGGCCCCTTCACCCTGCCCACCGGCGACATCGCCCACCAGCTCCAGGAACTCGCCACCCACTGACCCGCCGCCGCGCAGGCCCGGCCCGCCGCCGCGGGCCCGGCCCCGCACCGAACCCCGGAGACCTCGTGCCCACCCGCGACCCCGCCGCCCTCGCCCTCGCCACCTCCGCCGCCGGCTACCTGCTGACCCTCACCGCCCTCGCCATCACCGCCATCGCCGCGCCCACGCCCGCCCGCCGCCGCGAGGCCCGCACCGTCCTCGCCCTCCTCCTCAACCGCCGCCCCTGACCGGCGCCGAAGCCAGGGTGGTATTCGGCACAGCTCGGGTCTATTCCACCCACGGCACCGCGGTTGCGAGCCGTGCCGCTGGCCGGACGGTCAGGACGGTCCGGCCAGCGGCACCGACCGCCTTCAGCATGGTTGCCCGGTTTGTCGGTGGTGGCCGATAGCCTCACGCAGGGGGAGAGGAGAGGGAGGAGTCGCCGTGGGTGCGATCAAGTGGAACAAGAGCGCCATCGACCGGTCGATGCGGGAGTTCCAGCGGGAGATCAACCGGCACGCGATCAAGGTGGCTATCGGTGCCGACCTGAATGGTGCTGACGGGGGCCTCGAAGAGGACCCGGTCCTCTCGAAGGCTCTGCTCTGGCTGGACGAGCGAGCAGCGCAGCAGCCGTCGTACTACCAGGACTTCGTCGTCTTCGCCGAGCGCGAAGGCACCCCTGTGGGAGAGGCCGAGAACATCGCTCTGCAGCTGGAGCAGCACGGCTTCGTACGTCGCGCCCCCACGATGGTGCCCGACGCCACGGCCATCCTGACGGACGAGGGCCGGGTCGAGGTGGGCCGGCTCAAGAAGCTCGCCGGTGACCGTGCCGCCCGCGCCAACTACGCCTCCAACGCCGTCCTGCGGTGGCTGTACGACCATGACGCCCCGGTCAAGCCCGACGACTTCGCCGCCGCCCCGACGGCGTTCTTCGCGGGTGCCGCCCTCAGGGCCAACGAGATCACGGGCGCCGTCACCGAGCTCGTCGGTCACGGCCTCGTCGAGCGCGAGGCCGACCAGGCCGGCACCGATCTGGACCGGCTGCGCATCACCGCGGCCGGCACCGCCTGCATCCGCAGCGGCCACACTGTGAGGAGCTACATGGACAGCCAGAACACCGCCACCACCACGAACAACTACCACGGCAGCACGGTCGTGCACGGCGAGGTCAACGGCGGCGTCATCTCCACCGGAGACCACAACACGATCAACGCGGGCAACGGCATCGATGCCCAGGCCCTCGCCGGTCTCGTCCAGGGACTGCGGGACGTCGCCCCGCAGCTCGGCCTCGACCCGGTCGACGCCGAGGACTACGCGGCCGACGTCGAAGCCCTCGAACGCGACGGTCGGAACCCCGAGCAGGGCGCCCGTATCTGGCGCAGGCTCATGCGCCTGGCCGGTCCGGCGCTCACCACGACCGTCGCCACCGGCGTCGGCCAGCAGCTGGTCGAACTCGGTACCGGCCTCTACAACTGACCACCAGGCACCCGCGCCGCCACCCTCGGGCTGCGCGGCACCGGGCAGGCCCCGGTCCTGCCCGGCCAACCGCCGTGCTGGTCCTGAAGAGCCACAAGGCGCTGGCCACCCTCATCAGGTGGCCGGCGCCTTGTGTTGTTCCTGGCGGCGGAGCAGGGGCTCGGTTCAGAGAGTCCTGAGTGCCTCTTCGGCGGTGGCAGCTTGGACGAAGGCGTCGATGTCGACATCGAGGGAGAGGGCGTCGGGGTCGCCACCGCCCCAGCGGATGTTGGAGGAGAGCCAGCCGCTGGTGAAGACGGTCGGGATGCCGTACTGGTTGAGGGCCCTGTAGGCGATCATGCCGTAGGCGACGGAGGCCGTCTCCTTCCGCTTCGAGAGCAGCCACCTCAACGACCACGCGAGGTACATGGAGGAGTCAGGCGCCATGTTTCGGGCGCGCGTGAAGTCGGGCCGCTCCCTCGCCCAGCGCTCGCGTACTTCTGTGGTCAGGTCGTCGCTTAGGGACCGGATCGCTGAGTCCTCGACCAGGTCGCGGAAGGTGGACAACGGGATCTCGGCGGTCTGCTGGTCGAACAGGGAGTGCGCGAAGTCGCGGCCGATCACGCCTGGTCTCCGATCTCGTAGAGGCCTGACCGAGCAGCCGGTCAGGACCCAGCGGCAGGTGCCGCAGTTTCTGATCAGCGCCCGGACGATGCGGAGTGGTACTGCATAGACACGCTATGTCGCCGGAGGATCTACCCGCACATAAACGGGCAGATTCGTCCGTGTGACCTGTTGGCCGGTGTGGGCGTGAAATAGCCGCTTCTGCCGTGTTGTCTGGACCTTTGGTTGTCCCTGTTGGAGGCTCCGGTAGGGTTGGCGCCGTCCGGGGTTGTCAGGGTCAGGGGTGGTAGTTCTTCGTCCGATCGGGGTTGGCGTCGTTCGGTGAGCCAGAAGAGGTAGCCGCGGAGGTAGGCGGCCAGGTCGGCCTCCCAAGCGGTCCAGTGGTGTCCTGCCTCGGCGTATCCGGATTCCTCGTCGTCGAACCACTCCCGCAGTGTGTGCCGGTCGGCCCACCACTGGCGGACGGTCTGAGGGGTCCAGTGGTCGTCGCCGTCGCAGGCGTAGCCGCCGGTGGGCTCGAGTGCGGCCGCGCCGTCCAGCAGTGTCCGGACCTGCTCGGGGGTGCGGGGCTGTACGAGGATCACCTCCATGAAGGAGGGGCAGCACCCGACCAGCTCGGCCGCGTACACGGGGCCGGGGCCGCCGGTGTCGGTCCAGCCGGTGTAGAACGGGCCGGGGACGTTGTACGGGTTGCGGTTCTTCCAGGTGGCGACGCCGAAGCCGCTCGGTCCGGCGAGCAGGCGGGCGGTCGGCAGGGGGTCCCAGTACGCGAGGCCGGCCGCGGGCTCGTCCCATCCCTCTGGAAGCTCCGGCGGCCATGGGGGCCGCGGTTCGGATCGCAGCAGGTTCTCCAACCATTTCCATGCCATGGGCGGAGGCTACCGCCAGGTCGACGCACCACAGACTGTGGCCACAAGAGACTCGGGTCCGCTGGCGCTTCGGCCGTTCGGGCCGGCACTCCCTCGTCGAGGCGCTGGAGAACCCGAACAGCCGGGCCGCCTACGCCCTGCGCCAGGCCGCCCGCGAGGACGAGCAGCAACGGGTCCACCAGGAGCTGATGGACTCCCTGGCCTGCATCGACTGCGGCGACGTTCCCGGGGAGGAGAGCACCTGGGAGTACGGCCCCGATGGACGGGTGGAGTGGATCCGCCGCCCGGGCGGCCGTTGCTGGTCCTGCCACCGGGACCGCGAGGAGCGCCTGGAACGGGAGGCCGAAGAACAGCTGGAGGCCGCCCGCACGGCCAACGCCGCGCTGCGCCCGTGCTGGACATGCCGGGGTTCGATCGGCGGGAAGGCCGGCTCCTTGCTGGAGCTGCGGGAGAAGGCCGGGCCGGACCGGCTGGAGTGCCCCGACTGCGTACAGGCCCGTGCCGCGAAGGACTTGGGCCCGCTGATGCTGCCGGTCCCGACCCGGCGCGAGCTGGTGGCCGCGCTGGTCTCCACTCCGGACGATCCGTGGTGGGAGGACCGGGTGCTGCACGCCAAGCTCTATCCGGCGAGGGGCCGTAGGGTGTGACCTGTTGGCGGGTTTGGGGGTCTTTTGGCCTCGTTCGCTGGGTTGTCTGGACCTTTGGTTGTGCCTGTTGGGGGTGTCCGTCGGGTTGGTGGTCGGGCTGCTTTGGTGACTGTGTGTGGTGGTTGGTGGGGTCGGGGGTCGGTCCGGGGGCGGGTGGGATGTATGGGCTATTTTCTGGGGTGAATTCCGTCTGGTATTCCGCTCGGGTGTTTTGGTGGATTGGTTGCTGGTGGTGGTGTGAATTTGGGTCGGATTTGCGGGGTGGGGGTGCTGGCGGGGGTCGGTGTTCGGTTTCGTCCGGGGCGTGGCGGCCGGGCTCCTGCGCCGTTCGGGCCTGCTGCGTTGTGCTCGGCCGCCGCGTTCCCGGGTCCCGCTGGCCGGGGAGGCCGTCTGAGCCTCCCTTCTGTGCCGTCTTCGCGTCCCGCCTGGCTGCGCCGCGGTCCGGGCCGGGTGCGGGTGGGTTGGGGACGAGGACCTCTAGGAGCGGGACCTGGCCGGCGCCGCCTTGTTTGGTGCGAGGGACTCTGTGGTGGGGGTGCCGTTGGGTGGGGGCGGTGTTGAGCAGGGTTCGGAGTGTGGTGGTGCGGGTGAGCCGGGGGCCGTGGCGGGCCTGCCTGCCTGTGCTGCGCCGGCCGTCCCGGGTCGTTGCCGGGGCCGGCCTTTCCCTGTCCGGGGCCCGTGCCGCGCTGCGTCCTGGCCGCCGTTGTGGGCGGCTGCCGGGCCGCCCTGCTGCGCCTGGTCCTGTCCGCTGTCCAGGCCGTGTCCTTGCCGGTGCCGTGGTGGCTGGGGCTCGCTGTGGTGGCCGGCTCGCTGTCCGGGCCGGTGCCGCCGTTCTGGCTGCCGGCCCGTCGTTTTGGTGTTGCGCGGTTGGTCCGGGGTGCCGGCCCGCGGGCTGCCGGCTGTCGTGGGTGCAGACCGTGCGCGCCCGCGGTCTGCACGACCAGGAACATCCCGGGCACGGGGTTTTCAGTGGTTGAGGAGCCAGTGGATGAGGGTGGCGGTGGTGACGCTGGCGGTGGTGGAGGCGGCGGCGAGCAGGGCTCGGAGCGCGGTGGCGCGGGCGAGCCGGCGGGCGCGGGCCAGTCGGCGGGCGCGGGTGCTGCAGGGAGGCGTGGTCGGTGCCATGCGAAGACTCCTGTGAGGCGAGGGGCCGGGTTGGACCGGGCTGTCGATTCGTCAGGGTCGCACAAGCAACTTCCTCGGCCGCCAGGCTTGTTGGCCGGCCGTCCGGACCTTGCTGTGCCGCCGTCGCCGTCCCGGGAACTGCTGTTGCCGGGTGCGTCTGACTTGGCCGTCCGGCCGCTGTGCCCGTGCCCGTCCTGGCTGCCCGGTGCCGTGCCCCGCTGCGCCTCGCCCTGGTGGTGTCCTGGCCGCCGTCCAGGTCCGGTGTTCGGTTTGGTGTCGCTGCTCCGGGAATTGCTCGGTTGACGCTGGGCGGGATTTCCTGTGCGGTCGGGAAGGGCGGTTGCCGTGTCGAATGTGGGGGCCGTAGGCCCATTTCCAGCACGCCTGAATTCGATTCCCCGCCGCTGCGCCCCGAAATGGGTTCGGATTGCTGCTCGAAAGGGAGCGGGAGTGAATTCGGATTCCCGCCTGGAGTGCGGCCTGATAGAGCCGTGAGGGACGGTTGCCGCGAGGTTGCCCGTTCACGTCTCGGGCCCGTTCGGGGACCGTTAGGATAGAGCTGTAGCGAAGCCGGTGAAACGCTGCCTGAAACCCCTTGAAAACTCTCCAGATTCCTGTCCGGAGTCTGCGGTTGAGGGCCCGCCAGGGAACGTCGCACGGGGCGTCCGTGAGGGCCCGCCACCGGGGCCGGGGAGACTGAGCCGGACCGGAGGCCCACCGGCGCCCTCCGAGGGCCGCAGGCCCCGCGCCAGGGGCGCCGGATGGGCCGCCAGCCCAGCAACCGCAAGGCGGGACCGGCCATCGGCCGGGACCGGGGGAGGGCCGCCGGGGGTGGGGTTGTGACTGATACCGGAAGTCCGCGTCACATCGTCAACGCCAAGGGCCGCAGGCCCCGGCCGGCACCCCCGCCTGTCCGGAGGGATGGGCCGCTACCCGAATTTCGCGTCACATCGTCAACGGCCACCCCCGGGCGTAGCCCGGGAAACCCTGCCAGCAAACCGGCCCGTAAGGGCCGTGAAAACGCCAGCCCAACGAGACTGGAAAGCCGACCGATTGACGGGCCGTAGGCCCGGAACAATGCCCCCGGTAGGCGGAGCGTAGCGACGCCAGAGCCCAGCCACCAATCACCCTTCACATGTCCTCGAATTCGCCACCGGCGAATTCCCCCAACCACCCACCACCCGCCGAGGCGCAGCCGAGGCCAACGCCACGCACGGTGACGGCGTAGCCGGCACCCCCCGGCTGACGCCGCGTCAGCGGCGCCCCGGCCGCCAGGCCGGGGGTAAGGCCCGTTAGGGCC
>NZ_JBEXJT010000056.1:0-47241 GCF_040609255.1 Kitasatospora sp. NPDC004723
TTCCCCCCCCCCCGCCTCTCCTTTTGGGGTGGTTTCCCCGTCCGGTGGGGGGGCCGGGGCCCCCGGGCCCCGGCGTGGAAACCGGGGGCGCCCCCCGGAGGTCCGCTGTCGGACCTCCGGGGCCTCCCGGGTTCAACCCCTGTGCCCCCGGGCTCAGCCGAGGTTGGCGAGCGCCTCGTTGAGGGTCTTCGACGGGCGCATCACGGCCGCGGCCTTGGCCGGGTCCGGCTGGTAGTAACCGCCCAGGTCGACCGGGGAGCCCTGCACCGCGATGAGCTCCTCGACGATCGCCTGCTCCTGCTCGGTGAGCGTCTTGGCCAGGCCTTCGAAGGCCTGGGCGAGCGCGGCGTCCTCGGTCTGGCCGGCCAGCTCCTGGGCCCAGTACATGGCCAGGTAGAAGTGGCTGCCGCGGTTGTCGATGCCGCCGAGGCGGCGGCTCGGCGACTTGTCCTCGTTGAGGAAGGTGCCGGTGGCGCGGTCCAGCGTGTCGGCCAGCACCTGGGCGCGGGCGTTCTCGGTGGTGCGGGCCAGGTGCTCGAAGCTGGCGGCCAGCGCGAAGAACTCGCCCAGGCTGTCCCAGCGCAGGTAGTTCTCCTTGACCAGCTGCTGGACGTGCTTCGGGGCGGAGCCGCCGGCGCCGGTCTCGAACAGGCCGCCGCCGTTGATCAGCGGGACGACCGACAGCATCTTGGCGCTGGTGCCCAGCTCCAGGATCGGGAACAGGTCGGTCAGGTAGTCGCGCAGCACGTTGCCGGTGACCGAGATGGTGTCCTCGCCGCGGCGGATGCGCTCCAGCGAGAACGTGGTGGCCTCGACCGGGGACTTGATCTCGATCTGCAGGCCGTCGGTGTCGTGCTCCGCGAGGTAGGTCTTCACCTTCTCGATCAGCACGGCGTCGTGGGCGCGGGTCTCGTCCAGCCAGAAGACGGCCGGGGTGCCGGAGACGCGGGCGCGGGTGACGGCCAGCTTCACCCAGTCGCGGATCGGCAGGTCCTTGGTCTGGCAGGAGCGGAAGATGTCGCCCGGCTGCACGGCCTGCTCCAGGACGACGTTGCCCTCGGTGTCGACCAGGCGGACGGTGCCGGCCGCGGCGATCTCGAAGGTCTTGTCGTGGCTGCCGTACTCCTCGGCGGCCTGGGCCATCAGGCCGACGTTCGGGACCGAGCCGATGGTGGCCGGGTCCAGGGCGCCGTGGGCGCGGCAGTCGTCGATGACGGCCTGGTAGACGCCCGCGTAGCTGCTGTCCGGCAGCACGGCGAGGGTGTCGGCCTCCTGGCCGTCCGGGCCCCACATGTGGCCGGAGGTGCGGATCATGGCCGGCATCGAGGCGTCGACGATGACGTCGCTCGGCACGTGCAGGTTGGTGATGCCCTTGTCCGAGTCGACCATGGCCAGGGCCGGGCCCTCGGCCAGCTCGGCCTCGAACGAGGCCTTGATCTCGGCGCCCAGGTGCGGGACGTTCTCCAGGCCGGCCAGGATGCCGCCAAGGCCGTTGTTCGGGTTCAGGCCCGCGGCGACGAGCACCTCGCCGTACTTGGCGAAGGTCTGCGGGAAGAAGGCGCGGACCACGTGGCCGAAGATGATCGGGTCGGAGACCTTCATCATGGTGGCCTTCAGGTGGACCGAGAACAGCACGCCCTCGGCCTTGGCCCGGGCGACCTGCGCGGCCAGGAACTCGTTCAGCTCGGCGGCGCGCATGACCGAGGCGTCCACGACCTCGCCGGCCAGCACCGGGACGGACTCGCGCAGCACGGTGGTGGCGCCGTCCGCGGCGACCAGCTCGATGCGCAGCGCGCCGTCCGCGGCGATGACGGCCGACTTCTCGGTGGAGCGGAAGTCGTTCTCGCCCATGGTGGCGACATTGGTCCTGGAGTCGGCCGACCAGGCACCCATGCGGTGCGGGTGGGTCTTGGCGTAGTTCTTGACCGACGCGGGGGCGCGGCGGTCCGAGTTGCCCTCGCGCAGGACCGGGTTGACGGCGCTGCCCTTGACCTTGTCGTAACGGGCGCGGACGTCCTTGTCCTCGTCGGTCTGCGGGTCGTCCGGGTAGTCCGGCAGCGCGTAGCCCTGCGCCTGCAGCTCGGCGATGGCCGCCTTGAGCTGGGGGATCGAGGCCGAGATGTTCGGCAGCTTGATGATGTTGGCACCCGGGGTCTTGGCGAGCGCACCCAGCTCGGCGAGGGCGTCGCCGATCCGCTGCTCCTCGGTCAGACGCTCCGGGAAGCTCGCGATGATCCGCCCGGCGAGGGAGATGTCGCGAGTCTCCACCTTCACGCCGGCCGTCGAGGCATACGCCTGGACCACGGGCAGGAACGAGTAGGTGGCCAGGGCCGGCGCCTCGTCGGTGTGCGTATAGATGATGGTCGAGTCAGTCATCGGTACTCCGCTTCACGTCTCCAACGTCTTGACGTCAAGATATCTCGTGACCGCCCCTCCGCTCCACCTCCCCCCGGACACGGATCAGCTCCACCGTCGTCCCGGCGCGGACGCGGGGCAACCGGAGCGGGCCGCCGGGCGCCGTCCGGTGAGCGGTGCACCCCACCGTCAGGACTCCGTCAACACCGTGCGGCATTCGGTCAACGCTGCGTCAGGACGGTTCTCCGTGCGCCCGGGCCCGCCCTAGCGTCGTGTGGAGCAGTACCGAGCAGTTCCGGCAGGCCCCACTCCACCACTCGGGAGCACCCGCATGGCCCGCGTCGTCGTCTGGCACGTCCCGGTCACCGTCACCGGACGCACCACCTCCCTCCGCCTCTTCCGTCTGCGCGACGGCCGCCGCTGCGCCGTCGGCTTCGGCTCGGCGGAGGCGCTCGCCGAACTGCTCGGCCCGGAGCAGGCCGCCGTCGAACTCGGCGAACCCGCACTGCGCGCGCTCACCGCGCCGCTCGGCATCGACGAACTGGTGCTGGATCCGCGCCTGGTCGCCCCACCGGTGAACGGCCCGGCCGGCCCCGACGCCGCCCGCCCGGCCACCGGGCACCCCGCCGCCCGCTCCGGCGCCCGCCTCCAGCGCCGGTGAGCGCACTCCACCTGGTCCCGGACGCGCCGCAGCCCGAGCCGGCCCGCCCGCTGCAGGCGCTGGCCCGGGTGAGCTACGGTCCGGTGCCGCTCGACTTCGAGCGGCTGGCCGCCGAGATCCCGGCGGTGCAGAGCGGGCTGGCCCTGGCCGGCGGCGCCGACCTCGAGCTGCGGCTCGCCTGCACCGGCCCGGAGGAGTTACGGGCCGTCTCCGCCGCCCTGCTCCGCGCCGGCGCCGCCCACGTCCACGTCGACCTGGTCCTGCGCGCCCTGGTCCCCGCCCGGCCGGCCCTGCGCCCGGTGCCCTGACACCGGGGGGGCGGGCCGGCGCACGGAAGCATCCCGAGGACGACTGCATCTCTATACGAACAGTCCCATTTCCATGCCCGGATCCCCCGTCCATCCTGCACAAGTGCAAACCCATGCTCAAATCGGGCTCAAATACCGGAACTACTCATGAGTCACGTAACGGGCGCATGGCCAGATGGCCGCCTACCTGCGGAAATATCCTGCGAAGTAGGTAAACATTCAGTAATGAAATCTGTGCAGATGTCCCTGCATACGCCTACCGTGTGGCAACTCTCCGCGCTCCGCACGACCGGAGCCCCCACAGCACAGAGAGATTGCGCATGGCCTCCCTCAACCAGCTCACCCCGCCCGGCACGGGCACCGGTTCCGGCACCGGAACCACCACCCACCGGTCGCTCCGCCGCGAAGTCGGCCTCATCGGCCTCATGTGGGCCTCGGTCGGTTCGATCATCGGCTCGGGCTGGCTCTACGGCGCCAAGAACGCCGTCGTCGTCGCCGGACCGGCGGCGCTCGTCTCCTGGGGCATCGGCGCGGTCGCCATCGTCCTGCTCGCCTTCGTGCACGCCGAGCTCGGCGGCATGTTCCCGGTCGCCGGCGGCACCGCCCGCTACCCGCACTACGCCTTCGGCGGGCTGGCCGGCATGTCCTTCGGCTGGTTCTCCTGGCTGCAGGCCGCCACCGTCGCGCCCATCGAGGTCGAGGCGATGATCGGCTACGCCGGGCACTGGGAGTTCGCGCAGGGCTTCCTCAACGCCAACGGCACCCTCACCCCGAGCGGCATGGTGGTCGCCGTCCTGCTGATGGGCCTGTTCGTCGCGGTCAACTTCCTCGGCGTCCGGGTGCTCGCCCGCACCAACAGCGCCGCCACCTGGCTGAAGATCTTCGTCCCGCTGTTCGCGATCTTCGTGCTGTCCGTGACCAACTTCCACGGCTCCAACTTCAGCTCGCACGGCTTCGCCCCGTTCGGCATCAAGGGCGTGCTGACCGCGGTCAGCGCCAGCGGCATCATCTTCGCCCTGCTCGGCTTCGAGCAGGCGATCCAGCTGGCCGGCGAGAGCCGGAACCCCAAGCGCGACATCCCCCGCGCCGTGCTCGGCTCGGTCGCCATCGGCACCGCGATCTACGTGCTGCTGCAGGTCGTCTTCATCGCCGCGCTGCCCGCCGCCTCCTTCGCCAACGGCTGGGACAAGCTCGACTTCCCCGGCATCGACGGCCCGTTCGCCGGCCTCGCCACCGTGGTCGGCCTGGGCTGGCTGGCCTGGGTGCTGTACTTCGACGCCATCGTCTCCCCCGGCGGCACCGGCCTCATCTACACCACCTCCACCTCGCGCATCGCGTACGGCCTCAGCAAGAACGGCTACGCGCCGCAGCTCTTCGAGCGGGTCGACAAGCGCGGCGCGCCGTGGTTCGGCCTCATCATGTCCTTCGTCACCGGCGTCATCTGCTTCATGCCCTTCCCGAGCTGGCAGGAGCTGGTCGGCTTCATCACCTCGGCCAGCGTGCTGATGTACGCCGGCGCCCCGCTCGCCTTCGGCGCCCTGCGCCGCCGGCTGCCGGAGCGCGAGCGCTCCTACCGCCTGCCCGGCGGCGCGGCCATCGCCCCGGCCTCCTTCATCGTCTCCAGCCTCATCATCTACTGGTCCGGCTGGCACACCCTGTCCCGCCTGGGCATCGCCATCGTCATCGGCTACCTGCTGCTCGGCAGCTACGCCACCTACGCCATCCGCAAGGGCCTGCCGAACGCCCCGCACATGGACTGGCGGGCCGCCCAGTGGCTGCCGGCCTACCTGCTGGGCCTCGGCCTGATCTCCTGGCAGGGCGGATTCGGCGACGGCACCGGCCGGATCCCGATGTGGTGGGACATTGCGGCGGTCGCCGTCTTCTCCCTGGCCATCTACTACTGGGCGATCCGGGTCGCGCTGCCGGCCGACATCATCGAGCGGAACATCGAGGACGTCGAGGTGGTCGACGAGGGCGGCCACTGACCCCGCGACAGGCATGAGGAAGGGCCCGCCGTGCACCGGCGGGCCCTTCCTCATGCCTCCACTACAGCGACAGCACCGTGCGCAGCGCGTGCTCGACGGCGGCCTCCGGGTCGTCGGCCGGGTGCTCGGAGCGCCAGGCGACGAAGCCGTCGGGGCGCACCAGCAGGGCGCCGTCGGGGCGGATGCCGTGCAGGGCGGCGAAGTCGGCGCCCGGCTCGGGGGCCAGGTCGTCGTCCGCGCCGCCGCCGATCCGGTAGGCGTCCAGCGGGACGGCCAACCGGTCCGCCGCCCGGCGGGCGGCGTCCTGCCAGGCGGTGCCCGCCGAGCCGGTCAGCAGCACCATCGCCTGCTCGTACAGGTCGAGGGTGGACAGCCGCACGCCCGCCCGCAGCAGCCACTGGTGCGGCGCCCGGCTGCCCGGCTCGCCCGCGGACTCGAAGGACTCCGGCACCACCGGGCCGGAAGGGTCGGCGCCGAGCACCGCACCCTCCCGGTAGCGGTAGCCGAGCGCCACCGCCAGCACCCCGGCCTGCCGGCCGACGCCCGGGACGACGGCGTACCCGGGGTGGCTGTGCTCGGCGGAGCGGGCCGAGGCGCGCTCGCTCGTCACCTGCGCCACCGGCCGGCGCTCGCGCCCGTAGGTCTCCAGCAGGCCCGGACCGGCCCAGCCGCAGAGCACCGCGGCGAGCTTCCAGGCCAGGTTGTGCGCGTCCTGGATGCCGGTGTTGGAGCCGAACGCGCCGGTCGGCGACATCTCGTGCGCGGAGTCCCCGGCCAGGAACACCCGCCCGCCCGAGTAGCGCTCGGCGACCCGCTCGGCGGCGTGCCACGGGGCCTTGCCGGTCACCTCGACGTCGAGCTCGGGCATCCCGACGGCGGCCCGGATGTGCCGGGCGCAGCGCTCGTCGGTGAACGCCTCCAGCGGCTCGCCCTGCTCCGGGTGCCAGGGCGCGTGGAAGACCCACTCCTCCCGGTTGTCGACCGGCAGCAGGGCGCCGTCGGCCTCCGGGTTGGTGAGGTAGCAGGCGATGAAGTGGCGGTCGCCGACGGCCTCGGCCAGCCGCTTGGCCCGGAAGGTGATGCTGACGTTGTGGAACAGCTCGCCCTTGCCGCTCCGGCCGATGCCCAGCCGGTCGCGGGCCGGGCTGCGCGGGCCGTCCGCCGCGACCAGGTACTGCGCGCGGACGACCCGCTCCTCGCCGGTCTCCCGGCTGCGCAGCAGCGCGGTGACGCCGTCGGCGTCCTGCTCGAAGGAGACCAGCTCGGTGCCGAAGCGGATCTCCGCGCCCAGCTCGCGGGCGGTCCGGCGCAGCACCGGTTCCAGGTCGTTCTGGCTGCACAGGCACCACGAGCTGGGGCTGAAGCGGGCCAGCCGCCCGCCCGGGTCGATCTCCCGGAACAGCCACTCCTGTTCCTCGCCGGTCAGCGAGGGGGCCTGCAGGATGCCGTGGTTCGGGGCCAGGACGGACGCCGCCTCGCGGATCGCCGCCTCGATCCCGGCCACCCGGTACAGCTCCATCGTCCGCACGTTGTTGCCTCGGCCACGCGGGTGATGCGAGGTGTCGGCGTGCTTCTCGACGAGCAGGTGCCTGACACCCAGTCGGCCCAGGAAGAGCGAGGCCGACAGCCCGACCAGCGAGCCGCCGACGATCAGGACCGGCACCCGGTCGTCCACCTTCGGATTCATCAATTGCTCCAGCCTGTACGGGAGTTCGGGGCCTGGTGCGAGGCTCGGCGGGGCCCTCTCGCGGGCCCGCGGACGCGGTGGCCCGCTCCTACCGTCCCCCGCGCCGGGCGCGTTGTGCCGTCTCTTCGCCCGGATGGCCCGCATATCTCGCGCCGCCCGGAAGCGCCGCGCACGATCGACCTCAGGCCTGGTGGCCGACGGCCACCGCCGCACCCCTCCCGCCGGGGGCCGCCCGGCCTCCTCCGGCACCGGCGCCGCCGCACGCGGCCCCCGACGCGCGCGGCCCAGAAGCAGAAAGTGGATCATGACGACTCTGTCCGAACCGCCCGCCCGGCAGCACTCCCCCTCCGAGACGCGCCTGCGGGTGGTGCTGATGCTGGAGATCCAGGACGGCGCCCAGCAGCGCTTCATGGACGTGTACGAGCAGCTGCGCCACCAGGTCGCGACCGTGCCCGGCCACGTCAGCGACCAGCTCTGCCAGTCGATCAACGACCCCCGCCAGTGGCTCATCACCAGTGAGTGGGAGGACCAGGAGACCTTCCTGCAGTGGGTGGACAGCCCCGCCCACCGGGAGATGGTCAAGCCGATGCACGGCTGCGTCAGCGACACCTTCCGCTCCCTGCGCTACGCGATCCTCCGGGAGACCTCCGCCGCCGGCGCCACCGGCAGCCGGCCCCCGCGGGAGGTGCCGGCCGACCTGCCGCGTTCCGCGCCCGCCGGGCAGGCCGGGCCGCCCAAGGCCGACCCGGGCCCGGACGGCGTCGTGCGCCACGCGCTCACCTTCACCGTCAAGCCCGGCAGCGAGCCGGAGGTGGCCCGGATCCTGTCCGGCTACGCCTCCCCGCGCGCGGAGGTGGACGAGACCACCCGGCTGCGCCGCACCTCGCTGTTCATGCACGGCAACCGGGTGGTCCGCGCGGTCGAGGTGATCGGCAGCCTGGGCGAGGCGCTGCGGCACGTCGCCATGCAGCCGGAGGTGCGGGCCGTCGAGGAGGCGATCAATCCGCACCTGGAGGAGGCCCGCCAGCTGGGCGACCCGCAGGCGGCGCGCGCCTTCTTCGCCCGGGCCGCGCTGCCGGCCGCCAACCAGGCCGTCGCCGGCTCCCCCGCCTCCGGGCGGCTGCACCGGCACGCCGTGCTGTACCCGGTGAAGCCCGGCAAGGGGAAGGCGGTCACCGACGTGCTGGCCGAGTACGACGACCTCGCCACCGCCGACCCGACCGGCCCGGTCGCCGCGAGCACCGTCTTCCACCGCGGGGACGTCGTGGTGCGGCTGGTGGACCTGCGGCTGCCGCCGGAGGCGGACCCGGCGGCGGCGCTCGGCGTGGCCGGCGAGCGCGAGGCCACCGTGCTGGGCCGGCTGCTCGACCTCGGCCCGGAGGGGGACCTGCGGACCGAGGCGGGACTGCGCGCCTTCCTCGCCGCCCGCAGCATGAACCCGGTCACCGACCGGACGTCCCAGGACTCCTGACCACCACCGTCCCCGGCAAGTTCCGGCAAGCCCCGGCAAGACTCGGCAAGAAGGAAGAAACCATGTCCACGCAGTACCCACGGATCGTGAACGTCTCCGAGGCGCCGGAGAACCGCCGGCGCGGCGGCGACCTGCGCGCCATGCTCACCCCGACCACCTGCGGCGCCACCAGCGGGTTCATGGGCCTGGCCATCGTGCAGCCCGGCGAGCGGATCGGCGAGCACTACCACCCGTACTCCGAGGAGTTCGTGTTCGTCGTCACCGGCGACCTGGAGGTGGACCTGGACGGCGAGACCCGCGTGCTCAAGCCCGAGCAGGGCCTGATGATCCCGATCGACATGCGCCACCGGTTCCGCAACGTCGGCGACACCGTGGCCAAGATGGTCTTCCACCTCGGCCCGCTGGCGCCGCGCCCCGAACTCGGCCACGTCGACACCGAGGAGACCGGGCCGGTGGTCAACTCAGGCCCGCCGGAACACGCCAAGGTGAGCTCGTGAGCCGCCGTCGGGTCGCCGTCACCGGAATCGGCGTGGTCGCGCCCGGAGGGGTCGGGGTCCCGGCGTTCTGGGACCTCCTCACCGCCGGGCGGACGGCGACCCGGGGCATCACGCTCTTCGACCCCGCCGGATTCCGCTCCCGGATCGCCGCCGAGTGCGACTTCGACCCCGCGGCCCACGGGCTCGGCCCGGACGACGTCCGACGGGCCGACCGCTACGTGCAGTTCGCGATGGTCGCGGCCGACGAGGCGATCGCCGACGCCGGACTCGACCTGGCCGCCGAGGACCCGTGGCGGATCGCCGTCTCGCTGGGCACCGCCGTCGGCGGCACCACCCGGCTGGAGCACGACTACGCCCTGGTCAGCGCCGGCGGCGCCCGCTGGGACGTCGACCACCGGCTCGCCGAGCCGCAGCTGCACCGGGCGTTCGCGCCCAGCACGCTCGCCTCGGCGGTCGCCGAACGGACCGGCGCGCACGGCCCGGTGCAGACCGTCTCCACCGGCTGCACCTCCGGCCTGGACGCCATCGGGTACGGCTTCCAGGCGGTCGAGGACGGGCGCGCCGACATCTGCGTCGCCGGAGCCTCCGACTCGCCGATCTCGCCGATCACCGTCGCCTGCTTCGACGCCATCAAGGCGACCAGCGAACGCAACGACGACCCGGCGCACGCCTCCCGCCCGTTCGACGCCCACCGGGACGGCTTCGTGCTCGGCGAGGGCGGCGCCGTCCTGGTCCTGGAGGAGCTGGAGCACGCCCGCCGGCGCGGCGCGCGGATCTACGGCGAGATCGGCGGGTTCGCGACCTTCGGCAACGCCTACCACATGACCGGCCTCACCCAGGAGGGGCTGGAGATGTCGCGGGCGATCGACCACGCGCTCGACCACGCCCGGACCGACCGCACCGACGTCGACTACGTCAACGCGCACGGCTCGGGCACCAAGCAGAACGACCGGCACGAGACGGCGGCCGTCAAGCGCTCGCTCGGCCAGCACGCCTACCGGACGCCGATGAGCTCGATCAAGTCGATGGTCGGGCACTCGCTCGGCGCGATCGGCGCCATCGAGGTGGTCGCCTGCACCCTCGCGCTGGACCGCGGTGTGGTGCCGCCGACCGCCAACTACGAGACGCCCGACCCGGAGTGCGACCTCGACTACGTGCCGCGCGCCGCCCGGGAGCTGCCGCTGCGCAACATCCTGTCGGTCGGCAGCGGATTCGGCGGATTCCAGTCCGCCGTCGTGCTCACGAGAACGGGGTGAGATCCATGACGTCACGTCAACAGGAGCGCCGGGCGGTGATCACCGGCCTGGGCGTGGTGGCGCCCAACGGGGTCGGGGCCGACGCCTTCTGGAAGGCCACCCGGCAGGGCGTGAGCGTCCTGGACCGGATATCCCGCGAGGGCTGCGCCGACCTCCCGCTGCGCATCGCGGGCCAGGTGCGGGACTTCGACCCGCGGGCCGTCGTCGACAACCGCTACCTGGTGCAGACCGACCGGTTCACGCACTACGCGATGGCCGCCGCCGACCAGGCGGTGGCGGACGCCGGATTCACCGCCGACCCCGAACAGCCCTACGCGGTCGGCGTGGTGACCGCGGCCGGCTCCGGAGGCGGCGAGTTCGGCCAGGGCGAGCTCCAGCAACTGTGGGGCAAGGGCCCGCAGTTCGTCGGCCCCTACCAGTCCATCGCGTGGTTCTACGCGGCCAGCACCGGCCAGATCTCCATCCGCGGCGGCTACAAGGGCCCGTGCGCGGTGGTGGCCAGCGACGAGGCCGGCGGCCTGGACGCCGTCGCGCACGCCGCCCGGGCCGTCGAGCAGGGCACCGACGCGGTGGTGGTCGGCGCCGCCGAGGCCCCGCTCGCGCCCTACTCGATGGTCTGCCAGCTCGGCTACCCCGAGCTGAGCCTCGCCGACCGGCCGGACCGGGCCTACCTTCCGTTCTCCCCCGACGCGGCCGGCTTCGCCCCCGCCGAGGGCGGCGCGATGCTGCTGCTGGAGGACGAGGCGACCGCCCGCCGGCGCGGGGCCGCCGTCCGGGCGCACATCGCCGGCCACGGTGCGACCTTCACCGGCGCCTCCCGCTGGGCGGAGTCCCGGGAGGGCCTGGCCGCGGCGATCCGGATCGCCCTGGACCGGGCCAGGATCGCGGCGGAGGAGATCGACGTGGTCTTCGCCGACGCCCTCGGCGTCCCGGCCGCCGACCGCGCCGAGGCGCTCGCGCTGGCCGACGCGCTCGGCCCCTACGCCGAGCGGGTCCCGGTCACCGCCCCCAAGTCCGGTACCGGGCGGGCCTACTGCGGCGCGCCCGCGCTGGACACCGCCGCCGCCGTGCTCGCCATGGAGGACGGCGTGCTGCCGCCCACCCCCAACGTCACCGAGGTCGCCCACGACCTCGCCCTGGTGACCGGCCGTGCCCGCCCGGCCGAACTGCGCACCGCGCTGGTGCTCAGCCGCGGGCTGATGGGCTCCAACGCGGCGCTGGTGCTCCGGCGCGGCGAGCCGTCCTGAGCTCTCCGCGCCGTCCTGCTCCACCCCTCACCACTCGCTCACCACTCGCTCGTTACGAAGGGAAACCCCGTGAGCAACACCCTCAGTTATCCCGAACTCGCGGCGCTCATCCAGGCCCGGGCCGGCGTCGTCATCGACCCGGCCGCGCTGGAGCGCCCCGGCGCCGCCTTCGACGAGTTCGGCGTGGACTCCCTCGGCCTGCTCGGCGTGGTCGGCGAGCTGGAGAACCGGCACGGCGTGAAGGTCACCAACGGCGCGGAGGCGGCCAAGACCCCGGCCGAGTTCCTGGAGCTGGTCAACTCCGCGGTCGCCACCGCGAAGGCGGGTGCCTGAGATGCCCGGACACACCGACAACGAGATCGTCATCGCGGCCCCGCTCGACCTGGTCTGGGAGATCACCAACGACCTGGAGAACTGGCCGCAGCTGTTCAGCGAGTACGCCTCCGTCGAGGTCCTGGAGCGCGAGGGCGACCGGGTGCGGTTCCGGCTGACCATGCACCCCGACGAGGACGGCAAGGTGTGGAGCTGGGTCTCCGAGCGCACCACCGACCGCTCCGAGCTGGCGGTCAGCGCCCGGCGGGTCGAGCCCGGCCCGTTCGAGTTCATGGACATCCGCTGGGAGTACGCCGAGGTGCCGGCCGGCACCCGGATGCGCTGGGTGCAGGACTTCGCGATGAAGCCCACCGCGCCGGTCGACGACGACGGCATGGTCAACCACATCAACCGCAACTCCCGGATCCAGCTGCAGCTGATCCGCGAGAAGGTCGAGAAGAAGGCGGCGGAGGTCTGAGCATGGTGTCCCCCGTGACCACCCCCGGGAGCGTGCCCGGGACCGCGCACACCCACCGCGCCCTGATCGTCGCCCGGATGAAGCCCGACGCGGCCGCCGGCATCGCCGAGGTCTTCGCCGAGTCCGACAACCGGGGCGAACTCCCGCACCTGATCGGGGTGACGGGGCGCAGCCTGTTCCAGTTCGGCGACGTCTACCTGCACCTGATCGAGGCGGACCGCCCGCCGGGCCCGGCCGTCGCCCAGGTGACCGGCCACCCCGAGTTCCGGGCGATCAGCGACGCGCTCACCGCGTACGTCCAGGCGTACGACCCGGCCACCTGGCGGGGACCGAAGGACGCGATGGCGCGCGAGTTCTACCGCTGGGAGCGGCAGGGCTGAGCGCGCCGCCGCCGCCACGGCGGACACCCCGGGACCGGAAGGCCCACGGGGTGTCCGCCGTGTCGGCACGCGCTCAGCCGGCGGCGCCCGGACGGCGCCCGTCGCCCCGGCCGTCCTGCGGGGTGGCGGCCTCCTCGGCCTTGAGCAGCGCGGCCCGGTCGATCTTGCCGTTGGCGTCCAAGGGGAAGGCCTCGACCGGCCGCAGGACGCTCGGCACGGCCTGCTCGGGCAGCCAGGGCCGCACGGCGGCCAGCAGCACGGCACCGTCCACCGGCTCGTCGGAGGCGGCCGTCGGCTGGACGAAGGCGAGCAGTTGGGCGCCGCCCCCGGCCTGGGCCGGGCGGGCGACGACGACGGCGCGCCGCACCCGGGGGTCGCGCTCGAGGGCGGCCTCGACCTCGGCCGGCTCGATCCGCACACCGCCGACCTTGACCTGGTCGTCCAGCCGCCCGAGGAACTCCAGCACCCCGTCCGGGCGCATCAGCACCCGGTCGCCGGTGCGGTAGACCCGGTCGGTGCCGTCGACCTCGTCGGGCGCGGAGACGAAGCGCTCGGCGGTCGCCTCGGCGTCGAGGTAGCCGATGGCCAAGCCCTGTCCGCCGATCCGCAGTTCGCCGGCCTCGCCGTGCGGCAGCGGGCGGCCGTTCTCGTCGGTGACCAGGACGATCGCGCCCGGGATCGGACGCCCGATCGGCGGCGCGCCGGCGCCGTGGTCGACGCCCGGGGCCATGGTGTGCACGGTGGTGACGACGGTGGCCTCGGCCGGGCCGTAGGCGTTGTGCACGGTCGCGGTGACGTCCGCGCCGGGGCCCCGGCGCAGCCGGTCCCCGCCGATCATCAGATGGCGCAGCGGCAGGTCGCCGGGCCAGGGGCGGTCGAGGACGGGTTCGGCGAGCGGGGTGGGCAGCACGCCGACGGTGACGCCGGCGGTGCGCCACCAGCCGGTGAGCGCGGCCGGGTCCCGGCGGACGGCCCCGGGGGCGATGCAGAGCGCCGCGCCGGAGCCGAGGGCGGCCCACAGCTCCATCGGGTGCGGGTCGAAGGCGACGCCGACGAGCAGGCTGTGCCGGTCGCCGGGGCCGAGGCCGGTCAGCTCGCGGTACCAGGTGAGCAGGGCGCCGAAGGCGGTCTGGCCGACGGCGACGGCCTTGGGCAGGCCGGTGGAGCCGGAGGTGAGCACGGTGTACTGGGCGCCCTTGGGGGCGCGGACGGCGGGTGCTCCGCCGGTCGCGGGGGCGGCGAAGGCGGCCACGGTTCCGGGCGGGCCGGGGGCGGCGAGCGGGCGGTGCCGGCCGTCCCGGTGGGCGGGCGGCAGCAGCGCCGGGTCGCCGATCAGGCAGGCGGGGCGCAGCCGCTCGGCGACGGCCCGCAGCCGGCGCTCGCCGGGGCGCGGGCCGAGCGGCAGGTGGACGGCGCCGATCCTGGCGACGGCCAGGGTGGCGGCGACCAGGGCGGCGGAGTGGTCCAGGCAGAGGCCGACCAGGTCGCCGGGCCGCACCCGCTCGGCCAGCTGCTCGGCGACCTCGTCGGCGAGGCGGTCGAGTTCGGCGTAGCCGAGGGTCAGCTCGCCGTCGATCAGCGCGGGGGCGTGCGGGGTGCGGCGGGCCCAGCTGGTGAACAGGTCGAGGACGGCGCCGTCGCGGTGCGGGCGGCCGTGGGCGAGGGAGAGGCCGGGCAGGAGTCCGGGCACGGGGCGGGCCGGGGTGCTGGTCATGGTCGGTCCTCCGGACGTCGGTCGAGGGTCGTCGGTACGGGGCCGGCCCGGACCCGTGGCCCGGGCCACGATCACCTTCCGGGCCTCGGAGGTCCCCTTGATGATGGTTGTCATCCGGACGCGGCGGTAGGGGCACTCCGGCGGGTGACCGCGCACCCGGCCGCCGGCACCGTGCGCCCGCCCTCCGCCGGCGCCCGGTCCCGCGAGGTCCCGACACGGGACGGGAGAGGTGTGCCGTTCATCGAACGACTCTCGGTCACCGCTTCACCGCCGGGCAACCGGCTGGCCGGATTCCGGCCCCCGCCCGGATCGGCCGGATGCCGCCGGCTCCGCGGCCCTGACGCACCGGCGGCCCGCGTCGCCGGCTGCGGCCCGGTGCCCGGGCGGGCGGGCACGACCAGCGGTGACGCGGGGACCGTCCCCCGGGCGCCGCCCGCCGACGCCGCGCCCGCCGTCCGGACGGCGGCGGCCACGGCGGCGGACGGTCTCCTTCAACTTGGCCGGAACGCCGGCGCTCTTGACGTTCCGTCACCGTCGGCCGCCCGGGGCGGCGGGTCAGGCCGGGTCGAGCCCGGCGTCCGGGGTGCGGCCCGCCTGGGCCTGCTCGATGCGCTTGACCAGCATCGCGGCGAGCCGACGGGTGCCGGCCAGGTCCACCGGGCCGCCCTCGGTGGTGACGGTCGCGACCAGCGTGCCGGAGCGCAGCACGATCGCCACGCCGTCCCGGCCCGCCAACTGCCCTGGAACGCCCGGCTCTCCGTGCCCAGCGGGCCGATGTCCGCCGGGCCGTACTTGCCGGTGTCGCCGTAGGAGGCGTACGCCTCCTTGAGGCGGTCCTGGGCCTGGGCGCGGTCGGGCAGGGTGTCGACGCCGAAGCGCACGGTCGTGTCGCCGGCGCTGAACCGGGCCTGCCCGCTCAGCGGCCTGCCGGTGCACGGCGCGGCGATGGAGCAGGTGGTGGCGTGGTCGGCGGTGTCGACCCGCCGCTTCTCCTCCTCCCAGCCGGTCATCGCCGTCCGGTCGGGCAGGAGCTGGGCGACGAGCGCGGAGTCGAGCAGCGGGGTGTCGGAGTCGGGTCCGGTGGCCGGTTGCCCGCCACCGGTCGTCGCGCCGCCCGCCGTCGTGCCCGCCGTGGCACCTGCTGTGGCACCGCCGCCCCCGGACGTTCCCCCGGGCGTTCCCCCGGACGGGCCGCCCGTTGCCGTTCCGGCGCCGGCCGACGGGCCCGGAGCCGTCGCACCGCCCACCGTCGCGGCCGCCGGCGTGCCCGCCGGGGCCGCGGTCCCGTCGCCGGGCGCCGGGGTCGCGGCGGCGCTCCCGGTGGCCGCCTCCGCCGTCGCGCCCGGGCTCGCCGACACCGCCGGCGCGCCCTTGGCCGCCTCCCCGGAGTGCCCCGAGCTCCCCGAGCCGCAGGCCGCCACCGCCGCCAGCAGCGCACCCGTGGCCGCCGCGGCGGCCACCTTCCGACCGGCCCTGCCCATGTCCCGCCCCTCTCGTGTCCGTGGCCCCTCAAGATAGACGCGCCCCGGAGCCACCGGTTCCCCGGGGCGCGGGCTCACGGACCCTCCGGCTCACGGACCGTCCGACGGGACGGCTCCGGGGGCGCCCGGGGGCAGCGGCTCGACACCGGTCACCCGGCTCACCCTGGTCGGCTCGATCAGCACCACCACGCGCCGTTCCCCCGGGACCCCCCAGCCGAAGCGTTCGACGCCGAGGTAGGTGCGGGCCAGCCGGTCCATGTTCCGCTCGGCCTCCTCGCCCTCGACGAAGCGCACCACCCGCCCCCGGATCTGCACCCGGTCGTACGGGTCGGCGGGATCGGCGAGCGCCAGGCAGACCCGCGGGTCCCGCCGCAGGTTCCGCTCCTTGACCCGCCCGACGGAGGTGTTGAAGAGCAGCAGGTCCCCTTCCATCCCCACCCACATCGGGCTCACGTGCGGCGACCCGTCGGCGTTGACCGTGCCGACGTACCAGATGTGCCCCGCCTCGATCCGTTCCCGGACGTCCTTCGAGATCTCGACCATGCGCCGAGTCTGCCCGCCCCCGTCCGGGCGCACTCCGCTCCCCGCGCCCGGCGGTCACCCGGACCGCCCAGGGCGATCGGGTGAACACGCCCGGGACTTCCACCCGAAGGGCGCACCGACCGCGCTGCCGTTGCCACCTTCCGGTGGCACCTGCCGCCACCGTGGTTGACGTTGGATCAGGCGCCCGCCCGTGAATCCCCTGGCCGACGACGTGTCGGCGATCACGGATACCGCGCCGGAAGGATCATCATCATGCGTTCTGCACGCACGCTGCTCGCCGGGGCCGCCGTGGCCGCGGCCCTGACCGTCGGCACCCCGCTCGCCTTCGCCGACGGCGCCTCCGACCAGGGCAAGAACCTGACCTGGCAGGAGAAGCAGGAGAAGGCGGCCAGCCCCGAGGGCCAGAAGACCTGGGAGGAGAAGCAGCAGGGCTCCTCCGGCACCGAGGAGCACAAGGCCGAGGGCAAGGGCTCGGAGAGCAAGGGTTCCGAGGGCAAGGGCTCGGAAGGCAAGGGCCACGAGGGCAAGGGCGAGGAGAAGGCCCCGCACGGCGGCGTGCACACCGGCGGCGGCGGGCTCGCGCTCTCCGGCGGCGGCCTCGCCTCCGGCGCGGTCCTGCTGCTCGGCGGTCTCGGGGCCGGCGCCCTCGCGCTGCGTCGCGGTCGCCGTACCGCCGGCGCCGCCGTCTGACCCCGCGCCGTTCCCGCCGCCTCCCTTCGTGGCCCGCGTCCGGTCCGCCGGACGCGGCGGAGGCGCGCGGGGCGGCGCTTCGCCGTGTCGGGCCCGCGGCCTCGGCGGCGCGGGCCACGGAGAGGAGTACCAGCGACCATGGCCGGTCCGATCCCCGGTACGTCCCGGCTGCTGCGCACCGGCATGGGTGCCGCGGCGCTCGGCCTGCTGCTGATCTACAACTCGGTGGACACCCTCCCGGCGGACGGGTCCGTGCCGGGCCCGGCCGCGCCCCCGGCCGCCGCCACCGCCACCACCGCGCCGGGCGACGCCGACCCGGCGGCGCCCGCCCCCGCCGCACCGGTCAAGGCGGCGCCGCCGCTCAAGCGGTCCAGGCCGGTCCGGCTGCGCATCCCGCAGATCAACGTGGACGCGCCCGTCGGCGAGCTGACCCTGAACCCCTCCGGGCAGCTCAACGCCCCGCCGCCGGACGACAAGAACCTGGTCGGCTGGTACCGCGACGGCGTGACGCCGGGCGAGCGCGGCGCCGCGGTGGTCGCCGGGCACGTCGACACCACCAAGGGGCCCGCGGTGTTCCTGCTGCTCAGCCTGATGCTGCCGGGCAGCAAGGTGGAGGTCCAGCGGGCCGACGGAACCGTCGCCGTGTTCACCGTCGACGCCGTCGAGACCTTCGCCAAGGACGCCTTCCCCGACCAGCGGGTCTACGGGAGGACGCCCGACGCGCAGCTGCGGCTGATCACCTGCGGCGGCGCCTACGACAAGAAGCGCAAGGACTACCTCGACAACGTGGTGGTCTTCGCGCACCTGGAGTCCTCGCGCCCGGCGTGAGCGCCTCCGGCGGCAACGCGGCCGCCGGTCCCCCCTCGGGAGGGGACCGGCGGCCGTGGCGCGTCGGCGGGCGGCGCGGGCGGGTCAGCCCCGGACGACCGCCTCGAAGGCGTGCAGGTACGGGTTGACCGGGCGGACCTCGCGGACCTCCAGGCCGGCCGCGGTCATCAGCCGGACCATGCTCGACTCGGAGTGCTTGGCACCGCCGACGTTGAGCATCAGCATGAGGTCCATGGCGGTGGTGAACCGCATCGAGGGGCTGTCGTCGACGAGGTTCTCGACCACCACGACCCGGGCGCCCGGACGGGCCACCGCGACCACGTTCGCCAGGGTGCGGCGGGTGCTCTCGTCGTCCCACTCCAGGATGTTCTTGATGATGTAGAGGTCGGCGAGCACCGGGATCTCCACCCGGCAGTCGCCGGGGACCAGCCGGGCCCGGTCGGCGAACGCGCCGCCCGCGCGCAGCCGGGGGTCGGCGCCGGCGACCACCTTGGGCAGGTCGAGCAGGGTGCCGTGCAGCGCCGGGTGCTTCTCCAGCAGGCTGGCCAGGACATGGCCCTGGCCGCCGCCGATGTCGACCACCGCGTCGATGCCGGTGAGGTCGAGGTAGGCGGCGAAGTCGGCGGCGGACTGCCGGCTGGAGGTGGTCATCGCCTTGTCGAAGACCTTGGCGGACTCTCCCCCGTCGCTGTGCAGGTAGTCGAAGAACTCCTTGCCGAACAGCTCGGGGAAGACGTTGCGGCCCGAACGCACCGCCTCGTCCAGCCTCGGCCAGGCCTCCCAGGTCCACGGCTCGGTGCACCACAGGGAGATGTAGCGCAGGCTGTTCGGGGCGTCCTCGCGCAGCAGCCGGGACATCTCGGTGTGGGCGAAGCGGTCGCCGTCGAGCTCCTCGAAGATGCCGTAGCAGGTGAGGGCGCGCAGCAGGCGGCGCAGCTGCCGGGGCTCGGTGCCGAGGTCGGCGGCGAGGTCGGTGACGGTGGCGGGGGTGTCGCCGAGCGCGTCGGCGGCGCCGAGCCGGGCCGCCGCGCGGACGGCGGCGGCGCAGGCGGCGCCGAAGACGAGCTCCCGCAGGCGCATGGCGGCCTGTGGGGTGGTGGCGGGTGCGGTGGTCATGGACCGTTTCTCTGCTTTCTGCGGGAGCGGGATGGCGCGGGGGGCCTCGGTCGGCTTCGGGTGCGGTGGGGCGGGCGGACCGGTCAGCAGCGGCCGGCCGGCTCGGAGACCGCGCACTGGTTGCGGGTGAAGGCGTTGTCGGTGCCGGTGTCGCGGTCGGCGAGGTCGGCCGGGCCGTTGCCGAGCACGAGGTTGTCGGCGACGGTGTTGCGGGCGTTGGGCACGCCGACCACGCTGTGGACGAGCACGATGCCGCCGGAGAACGGCGAGGCGCCGACGTTGTCGCGGACCTCGTTCTCCGTCACCGCGGTCTCCTCCGCGCCGGTGAGCACGATGCCGGCGCCCTGGATGTGGTCCAGCCGGGGGTTGGGCGGGCAGTAGCGGTTGTTGGCGACGACCTGGTTGCGGTGGACGGTGAGCGCGCCGGCCCGGGGCACGCCCTCGTCGCCGACGATGAAGACGCCGCCGCAGTTGCCGTGGATCCGGTTGCGCTCGATGCTCAGGTCGCGCAGCCGGCGGACGGTGACGCCGATCCGGTTGTCGGTGAGCAGGTTGCCGGTGACCATGGTGCCGTCGGTGGAGAGGGCGCCGCCCTCGCTGTCCACCGTGTTGGCGAGGAAGACGCCGGACTGGCCGTTGCGGGCGGACTCGTTGGCGGTGATCACGCCCCGGGTGGACTTCTCCTGGCTGATGCCCTGCTGTCCGTTGTCGTGGACGTAGGTGGCGCGGACGGTCAGGCCGGTGGTGCCGGTGGCGTTGATGCCGTTCTTGCGGAAGCCGGTGACGGCGAGCGCCTCGACGGTGACGCCGTCGAGCGGCCGGTCGTCGGTGCCGACCACGCAGAGGCCGTGGCCGGCGGCGGAGCAGGCCGCGGCGGTGTCGGCGGCGGACGTGGCGGCCTTGGCGGCGGGCGCGGTGGGCGCGGCGGGCGCCGTGGCGGGCGCGGCGGAGGTGGCGAGCGCCGTCGCGCTGTCGGCGGGGAGGATCACGCTGTCCGGGCCGGCCCCGCGCAGGGTGAGGCCGGGTGTGGTGATCCGGACGCTGCCCCGGTACTCGCCGGGGAGCAGCTGCACGGTGTCACCGGGGTGGGCGGCGTCGAGGGCCTGCTGGATCGACCCCCCGGGCTGGACCAGGTGCAGTTCGCCGGCGGCGTGCGCGGGCGCGGCGCCGACGGCGGTGAGGACGGTGGTCAGGGCGGTCGTGGCGGCGGCGGTGGCCGCGGCGAGGTGGTGGACCCGTCGCGTGGGCATGGGTGATGACCTGCTTTCTGGCACGCCGCCGCGTGGGAGCCCCGACGCGCTCGTTCGTGGGGGCCATCGGCACGGTGACGCAAGGTGAGCGGGAGATGACGGCCGGTGGGTGTCGGCCGAACCGACGCTAGGTGCGCTCCGGTGCCCGCGCCACCAGGGTTGGGCTGCCGGGCTGACGGGGCGTCGGACGCGGCGGCGGCACCCGCGCCGTCCGGGGACGGCCGGCCCGCCCGACCGGGTGGGAACGACCGCCGTCGGGAGTCCCGCCGCCCGCGTGCCATGCTCGGAGCCATGAGCACCGCCACCACCACCGCAGCCCCCGTCGCGCCGACCGCCCCCGAGGGGCCCGCACCGGCCGGCCGCAACCCGGTCGGCGCCCACGTGCCGGTGGCGGCCCGGGGCCTGGCCGGCACCGGTCTGGCGTACGCCCGGCGGGTGGGCGCCGAGACGGTGCAGGTGTTCGTGGCGAACCCGCGCGGCTGGGCGACGCCGCCCGGCAACCCGGCGCAGGACGAGGAGTTCCGCGCGGCCTGCGCCGAGCAGCGCATCCCCGCCTACGTGCACGCGCCGTACCTGATCAACTTCGGCTCGGACAACCCGGCCACCCGCGAACGCTCGGCCGTCTCGCTGCGCCACTCGCTGCTGCGCGGACATGCGATCGGCGCGCTGGGCGTGGTGTTGCACACCGGATCGGCGGTCGGCGCGGCGGCGGACGGCGGCTCGCGCCGGGCCGAGGCGATGGCGCAGGTCCGGGCGGACGTGCGCCCGCTGCTGGAGGAGCTGGACGCGCTCGGCGACGACGCGCCGTGGCTGCTGCTGGAGCCGACCGCCGGCCAGGGCCGTTCGCTCTGCTCGCGGATGGAGGACCTCGCCGAGTACGTCGACGCGCTGGACGGCCACCCCAGGGTCGGGGTCTGCCTGGACACCTGCCACGCCTTCGCGGCCGGCCACGACCTGGCGGAGCCGGGCGGCGTGCGCCGGACGCTGGACGCGCTGGTCGCGGCCGCCGGTCCGGGCCGGCTGCGGCTGATCCACGCCAACGACTCCGAGGACGCCGTCGGCGCGCGCAAGGACCGGCACGCCAACATCGGCGACGGCCTGATCGGCGCCGAGCCGTTCCGCGAGCTGTTCGAGCACCCGGCGACGGCCGGTGTCCCGCTGCTCGTGGAGACCCCGGACCGCAAGCACGGCGGCGACGGCACCGGCCACGCCCGGGACATCACCGCGCTCAAGGCGCTGCGGGCCCGCGCCGGACGGCCGGCGTGAACGACCCGGCCCGCGTCGGCCGACCGGCCCGCGCCGCGCGGTCCCTGTAGGCCACCCGGCCCGCACCGGGCTGCCGGGGCGCGCCCCCGGTGGCACGCTGGAGCGAATCATGCGCCCCAGGACGGGGGATCTCCCGATGAGCCCGACCCGGAAGTTGGCCGAGCTGCCGTGCGGCCGCCGCGGCAAGTGGGTGGTACTGGCCCTGTGGCTGGTGCTGCTGGTGGTGGCGGGCCCGCTGGCGGGAAAGCTCGCCGGCGCCGAGGACAACCAGGCCTCCAGCTGGCTGCCGAGCAACGCCGAGTCCACCCGGGTGCTGGACGAGCAGCGGGCCTTCCAGCCGGTGGACACCGCCCAGGCGGTGGTGGTCTACGTGCGGGAGAGCGGCATCACCCCCGCCGACCGGGCCGAGGCGGCCCGGGACGCCGAGGCCTTCGCCTCCGCCCCGCACGTGCTCGGCCCGGTGCAGGGGCCGGTCGAGTCGGCGGACGGCCAGGCGCTGCAGACCATCGTGCCGATCGACATCGGCACCGGCGGCTGGCAGGACCTGCGCCCGGCCGTGGACAGTCTGCGGGCCACCGCCGCCGCGAACAGCCAGGGCATGACCACCCATGTCACCGGCCCGGCCGGGGTCGGCGCCGACCAGGCGGAGGCCTTCGCGGGGATCGACTCCACGCTGCTCGCGGCCACCGTCACCGTGGTGATCGTCCTCCTGCTGCTCACCTACCGCAGCCCGGTGCTGTGGATGCTGCCGCTGTTCTCGGCGGCCGGGGCGCTGGTGGTCGCACAGGCGGTGATCTACCTGCTGGCCAAGCACGCCGGACTGACCGTCAACGCGCAGAGCGCCGGCATCCTCATCGTGCTGGTGCTCGGCGCGGGGACGGACTACGCGCTGCTGCTCACCGCCCGCTACCGGGAGGAACTGCGCCGGCACGAGGACCGGCACGAGGCGATGGCCTTCGCGCTGCACCGGGCCGGGCCCGCGATCCTGGCCTCCTCGGCGACCGTGATCGTCTCGATGCTCTGCCTGCTGGTCGCCGAGATGAACTCCACCAGCGGCCTCGGTCCGGTCTGCGCGATCGGCGTGCTGGTGGCGCTGCTGGCGATGCTGACCCTGCTGCCGGCCCTGCTGGTGATCGTCGGCCGCTGGGTGTTCTGGCCGGTGCGGCCCGCGTTCGGGACGCCCGAGCCGACGCGGACCGGCCGCTGGGCGCACGTCGGCGCATGGATCGCGCGCCGTCCGCGCAAGGTCTGGACCGGCACCACGCTGGCCCTGGCGGCCTGCTGCATCGGGCTGGTCTCGCTGAACGCGACCGGTCTGAGCACGGCGGGCACCTTCACCGGCAAACCGGACTCGGTGGTCGGCCAGGAGGTGCTGGCGGCGCACTTCCCGGCCGGCACCGGCGCGCCGCTGACGGTCATCTCCGCGGCCGGCGAGGCGGAGGCGGTGCGCGCGGTGACGCAGCAGACGGCCGGGGTGTCGGGCACCACGCAACCGGTGACGCACGAGGGACGGGCGATGTTCCAGGCGACGCTCACCGACCCGCCGGACAGCCAGGCCGCCAAGGACACCGTGGACCGCCTGCGGACCTCCGTGCACGCCGTACCGAACGCCGACGCCCAGGTGGGCGGCTCGACGGCGGTGATCCTGGACGCGGGCCGGGCCGCGACCTCCGACAACCGGACGATCATCCCGCTGGTGCTGGGCGTCGTCCTGGTGATCCTGGCGCTGCTGCTGCGTGCGGTGACGGCGCCGCTGGTGCTGATCGCCACCGTCGTGCTCTCCTACGCGGCGGCGCTCGGCATCAGCGCGTTCTTCTTCGCGCACGTCTTCCACTTCGAGGGCCAGGACAACGCCTTCCCGCTGTTCGTCTTCGTGTTCCTGGTCGCGCTGGGCATCGACTACAACATCTTCCTGATGACCCGGGTCCGCGAGGAGTCCGTCCAGCACGGCACCCGGCCGGGCGCGCTGGCCGGGCTGGCCGCCACCGGCGGTGTGATCACCTCGGCCGGTCTGATCCTGGCGAGCACCTTCGCCGTGCTGGGCACCCTTCCGATCGTCGGCTTCGCCGAGATCGGCTTCGCGGTGGCGCTCGGCGTCCTGCTGGACACCCTCGTGGTGCGCTCCGTGCTGGTCACCGCGGTGACCCTGGACCTGGACCGCCACATGTGGTGGCCGAGCGAGTTGTCCAGGCAAGTTCCTCCGCCCAAGGAGGAGTTGGCCAGACAGCTTTAAGTTACCGATGCGTTCATATGGTTATCGTTCACCGTCTGGACGAACGTGGCCCTGCGTCGCTTCACTGCGGGCATGCCAACTCCCTCCGCGCGCCTCGCCGCCGTCTGCACGGCCGCCGCAGCCCTGCTCGCCCCCGTCGCCGCCGCGCCGGGCGCCCACGCCGCCGCCACCGGGAACGCGTCCGTCCCCGCGCTCAAGGTGCTGACGTACAACGTCTTCCTGATGAGCACGAACCTCTACCCCAACTGGGGCCAGGACTACCGGGCCAAGGCCATCCCCGCCGCCGACGTCTTCCAGGGCCAGGACGTCGTGGTGCTCCAGGAGGCCTTCGACAACGCCGCCTCCGACGCGCTGGTCGCCCAGGCCTCGGCCGCGTACCCGTACCACACCCCGGTGGTCGGCCGCTCGACCAGCGGCTGGGACGCCACCTCCGGCAGCTACAGCTCCGCCACCCCCGAGGACGGCGGCGTCACCCTGCTCAGCAAGTGGCCCATCCTGCGCAAGGAGCAGTACGTGTTCAAGGACGCGTGCGGCTCGGACTGGTGGTCGAACAAGGGCTTCGTCTACGCCGTGCTGAACGTCAACGGCCTGCGCACGCACGTGATCGGCACCCACCTGCAGTCCACCGACACCGGCTGCTCCGCCGGCCGGCCGGCGGCGATCCGGGCCGCCCAGCTCAAGGCGATGAAGGCCTTCGTCGACGCCAAGAACATCCCGGCCGCCGAGCCGATCCTGCTCGCCGGGGACCTCAACATCGACTCGCACGGCACCGAGTACCCGGCGCTGCTGGCCAACGCGGGCGTGGCGCCGGCCACCACCCGCGACGGCTGGGCCGACTCCTTCGACACCGCGGACAACTCGATCGCCGCCTACCGCTACCCGGGCGAGCCGAAGGAGGACCTCGACTACGTCCTCTACCGGGCCGACCACGCGCGCCCGGCGACCTACACCAACACGGTGGTCCGTTTCCACAGCGCGCCGTGGACGGTGAGCAGTTGGGGCACCGGCTACACCTACAACGACCTCTCCGACCACTACCCGGTCACCGCCGGCTGACCGGCTCGCCGGCTGCGGCGGCTTGCCGGTTGCGGCGGCTGCGGCGGCTGCGGCGGTTCACCCGGGTCAGCCGGCCCCGGTGAACCGCCGGTAGGCGGTGGCCAGCGCGGCGTCCGGCGGGCGTCCGCGCGAGGTCAGGCCGGTGGGGCCCAACTCGTCGAGAGCGGTGGCGACCTCACCCTCCGGATCGTCGGCCGGGGCGGGGACGGAGCCCTGCCAGAAGACGTCGATCAGCTCGGCCAGGGGCCGGTCCGGTCGGTCCGGTCGTTGCTCGAAGTCGGCCACGGGTCACTCCCCGATCGTGTCGGCGGACAGGGCCAGCAGTTCGCGCAGCCGCTCGGCGGGCAGCTCGGCGAGCCACTGCTCGCCGTCGCCGACCGCCGCCTCGGCCAGGGTGCGCTTGGCGTCGAGGAGTTCACCGATCCGCTCCTCCACGGTACCGGCGCAGACCAGCCGGCGGACCTGCACGGCCCGGCGCTGGCCGATCCGGTGCGCGCGGTCGGTGGCCTGGTCCTCCACCGCCGGGTTCCACCAACGGTCCAGGTGCACCACCTGGTTGGCGGCGGTCAGGTTGAGCCCGGTGCCGCCCGCCTTCAACGAGAGCAGGAACACCCGCGGCCCGTCCGGCGACTGGAAGCGCGCGACCAGTTCCTCGCGCCGTCCGCGCGGCACCCCGCCGTGCAGATGGAGCACCTCCTCGCCCAACTTCCGCCGCAGGTAGGGCCGGAGCATGGTGCCGAACTCCGCGTACTGGGTGAAGACCAGCACCCGGTCGCCCTCGGCCAGCGCCTCCGTCAGCAGCTCGACCAGCCGCTCCACCTTGCCCGAGCGGCCGGCCACCGCCGTACCGTCGTGCAGGAGTTGGGCCGGGTGGTTGCAGACCTGCTTGAGCCGGCCGATCGCCGCCAGCACCGCGCCCTTGCGCTCGACGCCGCGCAGCCCGCCCAGCCGCTCCAGCAGGTCCGTCACCACCGCCCGGTAGAGCCCGGCCTGTTCCGCCGTGAGCGCGCAGCGGACGGTGAACTCCTGCTTGGCGGGCAGGTCCTGGACGATCAGCGGGTCGGTCTTGCGCCGGCGCAGCAGGAACGGGCCGGTGACCCGGCGCAGTCGGGCCGCCGCGTCCACGCTGCCGGTCTGCTCGACCGGGATCGCGAACCGCTCGCGGAACGCCTCCGGGCCGCCGAAGAGCCCGGGGTTGGCGAAGTCCAGCACGGCGTGCAGATCGGCCAGTCGGTTCTCCACCGGGGTGCCGGTGAGCGCGATCCGCGGGCCGGAACGCAGCGAGCGCAGGGCGCGGGACTGCCGGGCCGACCGGTTCTTGACCTGCTGGGCCTCGTCGGCGACGATCCGCCGCCAGTGGACGCGGCGCAGTTCGGCGGCGTCCCGCTGGACCAGGCCGTAGGTGGTGATCACGAGGTCGGCGGTGGCGTCCGGCGCGGTGCGGTCGGGGCCGTGGTGGACGTGCACCCGCAGGCCGGGGGCGAACCGGGCGGCCTCCCGCTGCCAGGTGCCGACCATCGACATCGGGCAGACCAGCAGGACCGGTCCGCGGGCCCCGCGCTCCTGTTCCAGGGCGAGCAGCGCGAGGGTCTGCACCGTCTTGCCGAGGCCCATGTCGTCGGCCAGCACGGCGCCGAGGCCCAGCCGTCCCAGCGCGTCCAGCCAGGCCAACCCGCGCCGCTGGTAGGGGCGCAGGGTGCCGGTGAAGCCGGCGGGCAGCTGCGGGGCGCGCTCGGCGGGGCCGGGCCGGCCGGCCAGCAGGTCGCCGAGCGGGCCGGTGGCGTGCACGGCGGTGACCGGCAGTCCGTCCACCACGGCGGTGTCGTCCACGGCCAGCCGCAGCAGTTCGACCGGCTCCATGGTGCCGCTGCCGTGCTCGGCCAGGAACCGTACGGCGGCGGCGAGTTGGGACTGGTCGACCTCGATCCACCGGCCGCGCAGCCGGACCAGCCCCTGCTGGGCGGCGGCGAGGTCGGCGAGTTCCCGCTCGGTGAGCGTGGACTCGCCCAGGGCGAGGCGCCATTCGAAGGCCAGCACGGCGTCCCGGTCGACCTGTGCGGTGCGCGCCACGGCGGACGGGTCGCCGGGCGGGGTGCCGGCCGTCAGGGCCAGGCCGAGCCGGGGGCGGCGCTGCCACCAGGCGGGCAGCAGTACGCCGAATCCGGCGCGGGCCAGCGCGGGCGCGCCCTCGCGCAGGAAGCGCAGGGCGCCCGCCCGGTCGAGCCGTGCCTCGGTGGCGAAGACCCCCGGGAGCAGCGCGCGCAGCCCGGGGTCCACCCGCAGGGCCCGGGCCAGCTCGGCCCGGTAGGCCTCGGCCGGGTCGCCCGCCTCGGCGGGCACGGCGTCGGCCAGCGCCTGGTACGCGGGGTCGGCGGTGCCCGGCCACAGGGCGGCGGCGGGGACCACCAGGGAGGGGCGGTCGGTGGCGCGGACCAGCAGGTCGAGCCGCCAGGTCTCGGCACGCACCCCGCCGTCGGGGTCGTCCTGGTCGGGGCCGAGCGGTTCGGTGAGGCGGAAGTCGAGCCGCAGCGGCGCGTCGGCCGGGCGAGCGCCCTGCCAGGCGGCCAGCCGGTCGGGCAGTCCGGCGGGCGGGGCCTGGTCGAGCCGGCCGTCGGGGCCGTGCAGGGCGGCGAGGAAGGGGTCGGCGGGCGGGTCGAGGTCGGCGAGGGCGACCCGGGCCTCCTGGTCGACCAGGGCGTCGAGCAGCCCGGCGAGCAGCGCGGTGGCGGAGGGCGCGTCCGCCGAGGGCCCGTCGGTCGAGGTCCCGCCCGCCCCGGGCCCGCCCGCCGGGTGCGCGCCCGCCAGGTGCTCCGCGCGGCAGACCGGCGGGCAGCCGGCGGCCAGCGCCGCCGCCTCCCGTCCGGCGAACGCGTCCGGGGCCGGCCGCCAGCGCGCGTACCACCGCCCTGCCTCCTCGACCAGCACCGGCAGCAGCCGCCCCCGCCCGACCAGCCGCCAGGCGAGGTCGTGCACGGCGGCCAGCCAGCGCACCGAGGCGCCGTACGCCAGCTCGGCCGGGGTGCCGTCGGGCAGCTGGACGGTCGCGCCCGGCCAGTGCGGATCGTGCAGCGCGCCGAGCAGCTGGGCGGCCTGCGAGCGGTCGAAGAGCAGCGCGGGCACCCGCCACGGGCTCAGCGCCACGCCCCGCGCCACGGCGCCCACCGGAAGGTCCGGGGACGGCACGGGCCGGGTGCCGAGGGTCGGCAGCAGCAGCCCGGTCCACCGCTCGGCGGCCTGCTCGGCCAGCCAGCCGAGGCCCGGCCCGACCGCTGCCAGCAGCCGCGCCACCTCAGCGGCGGGGCAGGCGAACGGGTGCGCCGTCCCGCCGCGCTCACCGCGGGCGGGCGCGTCGCCCCGGTACACCGACGCGTCCTCCGCCCAGACGGCGAGCCGGCCGTCGGCCCGCCAGAGCGCGTGCAGGGCGTACATCGGCGGGCGGCACCTCTCCGGGGCGGGGACGGGCAGGGCGGGGACGGGCAGGGCGGGGACGGGCAGAACGGGCTTCCCAGCCTAATCCGCACCACTGACAGAGCCCCGAACACCGCAACGGCCGGACGGTCCGAGGACCGACCGGCCGTTGCCGGAGGGCGCGGAGGTCACCGCGGGGTGATCTCGCCCATCTCGCCCCAGCCGTCCATGCCGGGGATCTCGATCGAGACGATCTGCGGCTTGGCGGCCACCGCGTAGGACATGTCCTCCATCGCCTTCACGAAGTGCGCGGACTCCACGTGCTCCTTGCCGGCGTCGCCGTCGCGGAACGCCTCGACCAGGACGAACTCGTGGGGGTTGTCGACGCTGCGCGACCACTCGAAGAAGAGGTTGCCGGGCTCGTTGCGGGTGGCCCGGGTGAAGTCGTCGACGAGGCTGAGCCATTCGTCGGCGCGCTCGGGGCGGACCGCGAACTTGACGGTGATGAAGATCATGGGACTTCCTTTCGTTCCACGCCCGTCCGCGACCACCTTGGGAACGGCGGCCTCTCAACGAGCGCAGTGGTCATTGTCCCAGGTCGGACGGGGTACCGGGGAGCGCAGTGGTCCACCGGGCGGGCACACCCGGCGACCCCGCACCCGGATGGTCCATCTGGCGCGCGTGGCAAGGGATTTGCCCCTACGGTGCGGTTGCGGGGGGCTTCCTGAACGAGAGGTGTCAACTGCCATGGCGGGAAAGTTCGAGCTGTACACCGATGATCACGGCATGCACCGGTTCCGGCTCAAGGCGAGCAACGGATCGATCGTGGTGACGGGCGACCCGGAGGAGAGCCGGGACGACTGCCTCAAGAGCATCGAGTCGATCCGCAAGCTCGCGCCCTACGCGGAGCTGAAGGAGGCGGCCGCCGGGCCGGCCTGAGCACTTCGGCGGCGCCCCTCACCGGGCGGGACGCGGGTCGGCGGGACAATTCGCCGACCCGCGTTCGTTTGTACGACAGATCCCTTTGGCCGCGTGCACGCCGGGGGTGGAGAGAACACGGACATGCGTGTCGTCATCGTCACCGAATCCTTTCCCCCCGAGGTCAACGGCGTCGCCCACAGCGTGCTGCGCACCGCCGAGCACCTGCTGCGCCGGGGACACCAGCCGCTCGTCGTCACGCCGGCGCCCGCGCGCGGCGCGCAGAGTCCCTCGCACACCTTCGGCGCCGGCGGCGTGCCGGACGAGCTGCCGGTGGTGCGCGTCCCCTCCGTCCCGCTGCCCGGCTACCCGCAGGTCCGGATCGCGCTGCCCAGCCGGCAACTGGCCGCCGCGATCCGCGGCCACCGGCCCGACCTCGTCCACCTGGCCAGCCCGTTCGTGCTGGGCGCGCGCGGGGGGCAGGTCGCCGCCCGGCTCGGCGTGCCCGTCGTCGCCGTCTACCAGACCGACCTCGCCGGGTACGCGCACGCCTACCGGGCCGGGCGCGGGCTCGGCGAGGCGGCTGCCTGGCACCGGATCCGCGCCGTCCACGGCCTCGCCGCCCGCACGCTCGCGCCGTCCACCCCCGCCGCCCAGGACCTCACCGCGCACGGGGTCGCCCGGGTCCAGCTGTGGCCGCGCGGCGTGGACTCGGTGCGCTTCCACCCGCGCCACCGCGACGAGGCGCTGCACCGGGCGCTCGCCCCCGGCGGCGAGGTCCTGGTCGGCTACGTCGGGCGGCTCGCGCCGGAGAAGCGGGTCGACCTGCTCGCCGAGACCGCCACGCTGCCCGGCGTGCGGGTGGTGATCATCGGCGACGGGCCGTCCGCGCCCGGGCTGAAGGCCGCCATGCCCGGCGCCGTCTTCCTCGGCCGGCGCACCGGCGAGGAACTGGCCCGATGTTTCGCGACCCTGGACGTCTTCGTGCACACCGGGCCGCTGGAGACGTTCTGCCAGACCATCCAGGAGGCGATGGCCAGCGGGGTCGCGGTGATCGGCCCGGCGGCCGGCGGCCCGCTCGACCTGGTCGCCCACCACCGCACCGGTCTGCTCGTCCCGCCGCGCGACGGCGCGGCGGTGGCCCGGGCGGTGACCGCCCTGGCCGGGGACGCGGAGCTGCGCGCCGGGTACGGGCGCGCCGGGCGGGCGGAGGTGACGGCCCGCACCTGGGAGGCCGTCGGGGACCTGCTGCTGCGCCACTACGCCGAGGTGCTCGCGGAGCACCACGGGGTGGCGGCCTCCCCGGCTTCCCCCGCCTCGGGCGGCTCCCCCGCCGGGTCGCAGGCTCCGGCTCCCGCGTCCGGGCCCGGCCGGCCGACCGCCCCGCTGACGGAGGAACTGCCCGCATGACCGCCGCACCGCTGCGGATCGTCCGGGTGGCGAACTTCGTGACCCCCGTCTCCGGCGGACTGCGCACCGCGCTGCGCCACCTCGGCGCGGGCTACCGGGCCGCCGGGCACACCCCGGTGCTCGTCGTGCCCGGGGAGCGCCGCACCGTCGAGGAGGACGACCAGGGGCTGGTCGTCACGCTGCCCGGCCCCGTGCTCCCCGGCAGCGGCGGGTACCGGCTGCTCACCGACCGCCGGGCGGTGGCGGCCGAACTCGAACGGCTGGCCCCCGACCGGCTGGAGGTCTCCGACCGCACCACCCTGCGCTGGACCGGCGCCTGGGCCCGGCGGCACGGGGTGCGCTCGGCGATGGTGTCGCACGAGAGCGCCGTCGGCGTGCTCCGCACCTGGGGCGCGCCCGGCCCGGTCGCCGACGCGGCGGCCGACCGGCTCAACGGCCGCACCGCCCGGTCGTACGACACGGTGATCTGCACGACCGACTGGGCCGCCGCCGAGTTCCGCCGCCTGGGCGTGCGGAACCTCGCGCGCGCCCCGCTCGGCGTGGACCTCGCCGCGCTGTGCCCGCCGTCCCGCGACGACCGGGCGGCGGAGCGGGCCCGGTACGCGGCCCCCGGGCAGGTGCTGCTGGTGCTCTGCTCCCGGCTCTCCACCGAGAAGCGCCCCGCACTCGCCCTCGACGCCCTGACCGCGCTGCGGTCCGCCGGGGTCGACGCGGTGCTGGCGGTGGCCGGCACCGGCCCGCTGCGGTCACGGCTGGCCGCCCGGGCCGCGCGGGAGCGGCTGCCGGTGCACCTCCTCGGCCACCTGGCGGGACGCCCGGCCGTCGCCCGCCTGCTCGGCTGCGCCGACGTGGTGCTGGCGCCGGGGCCGGTCGAGACCTTCGGGCTCGCCGCGCTGGAGGCGCTCGCGTGCGGCACGCCGGTCGCCGTCCACCGCGGCTCCGCCCTGCCCGAGCTGGTCGGCACGGCCGGCGTCGCCGCCGAACCGACCGGCGCGGGGTTCACGGAGGCGGTGCGCGAACTCCTCGCGCGCCCCGAACCGGCCCGGCGCGCCGCCGCGCGCGCCCAGGCCGAACGGTACGGCTGGCCGGTGGCCGTGGCGGCCTTCCTCGCCGCCCACGGCGCGGCACCCGTCACCGCCCGCTGAGCGCGGGTCCGCGCGCACGGCCGGACGGCACGGGAGGAACGGAACAGCAGGGAACGGGTGGGAGGTCCGATGAACACCATCACCACAGTGGACGGAGGAGGCGGCACCGTACCGGGGGCCGCACACGGCGAGACCCGCGGGGGCGGGAGGCGGACCGGCGAGCCGGTCCGCTTCGTGGCCCTCGGCGACTCGCTCACCGAGGGCGTCGGCGACCCGATCGCCGACGGCTGGCGCGGCTGGGCGGCCCTGCTCGCCCGGTCCCTGGCCCCGCCGCAGCCCGGCGTCGAGTTCACCAACCTCGCGCGCAGCGGCGCGCTCACCACCGACCTGACGGCGGAGCAGCTGCCCGCGGCGCTCACCCTGCGCCCGCAGTTCGCCGCCGTGGTGGCCGGCGGCAACGACACCCTGCGGTCCGGCTTCGACGTCGGCCGCACCACCCTGGCCCTGGACACCGTCCTCGGCCGGCTCACACACAGCGGCGCCGTGGTGCTGACCGCCTGCCTGCCCGACCCGGGCGCCCTGCTGCGCCTGCCGCGTCCGCTCGCCCGGCCGCTGGCCCGGCGGATGCGCGCGGTGAACACCGTGGTGCACGCGCTCGCCGTCCGCCACGGGGCCGTCCACCTGCACATCGCCGAACTGCCCTGGACGGCGGAGCGCCGGCTGCTGAGCGTCGACCGCCTCCACCCGAGCGCCGAGGGCCACCACCTGATCGCCCGCGGGTTCCACGACCTGCTCACCGCCGCCGGCCGCCCGCTCGGCCCGGCCCCCGCCCCGGAACCGGCCGAGCCGCCGCCCGGCACCCTGGCCGACGTCTGGTGGATGGCCACCAAGGGCACCCGCTGGGTCGCCGACCGCAGCACCGACCTGCTGCCGGGCCTGGTCGCCCTCGCCGCCGTGGAGGGCTACGCCCGCCTCCGCGGCACCACCGACCACCACGACCGCCGAATGGCCCACGCCACCACCACCGCCCTCGCCACCCTCCCAACCCCCCGCCACTGACCCCGCCAACTCCTCCCAACACCCTCACCGGCCGCCCGCGGAACAGAAAGTCGGACCCGCCGACTTCCCACTCCGTGCGGCGCCAACCAGCGACTTCCGGAACAGGAAGTCGAAGCCGCCGACTTCCACGCTCGGCCGCGCAAGGAACCGGCGAGGTGGGGTCAGGTCCCTCCCAGATCCGGACGTCGCAGCGGAAGCACAGTCAGCAGAGCGGAAACTGCCGGCGGCAGCAATGGCGCTACCCCCGAACAAGCTGCACAGGAAGTCGGACCCGCCGACTCCCCACTCCACGTAGTACTCAGCGGGGCCGAGGAACCAATGCGGAAAATCGAATCTCCTCCACACCCGGATCTCACGGCGGAAGTCGCCGACGCAGGAAGTCGAAGCCGCCGGCTTCCCACCCCGCGCGGCGCCAACCAGCGACTCCCGGAACAGGAAATCGAAGCCGCCGACTTCCACGCTCGGCCGCGCAAGGAACCGGCGAGGTGGGGTCAGGTCCCTCCCAGATCCGGACGTCGCAGCGGAAGCACAGTCAGCAGGGCGGAAACTGCCGGCGGCAGGAAGTCGGACCCGCCGACTTCCCACTCCACGTAGTGCTCGGCGGGGCGGGGAACCAATGGGGAGAATCGCTTCTCCGCATCCGGATCTCACGGCGGGAGTTGCCAGAGCGGGAAGTCGGCCCGCCGGGTGTGGGGAACCGGTGGGGTGGGGTGGGGTGTCTTCCAGGGTCCGGATGGCGTGGCGGAGGGAGTGCGGGTGACGGGGCGGGAGTTGTTGGCGGCGGCGGGGGTGCTGTTTCCGGACGAGCGGGGGCGGGTGCTGGTGGTGCGGTTGCCGTACGACCGCAGGCATCCGGTGGCGGTGCCGGGCGGTGGGTGGGATCCGCAGGACGTCTCGCCGCGTCGCACGGCAGTGCGGGAGGTCGAGGAGGAGCTGGGCTTCACGCCGCGGCTCGGACCGTTGGCCTGCCTGGACTGGACCCTGGACCACCACCGCCCTCCGATCGCCGCCCACCTGTACTGGTCCGAGCCGCTGACACCGGAACAGGCGGCGGCGTTCACGCCGGACCGCGCCGAGGTGGGCGGCTGGGCGTGGCTGACGCCCGAGCAGGCGGGCCGTGCACTGCCGCCGCGGCTCTCCCGGCGGGTGACGGCCTGCCTGCGGGCGCCCCGCGCGGCCGGGCCGGTGGAACTGGAGGACGGTCTGCCGGTCGGGCACACGCTCGACCACCTGTCGCCGGGACCGGCCCCCGCGTACACGGGCGCGGCGGGGCTGTCCGAACTGTCCGAGCACTGGCCGCCCCAGGGAACGGCGCCCGAGCCGCCCGCCGACGCCCCGCCGTTGCTGGACCGGGAGGCGTACATCGCGAGCCGGCCGCGGATCCGGGCCAAGGCCCGCACGGTGTTCACGGACCGGGCGGGCCGCGTGCTGCTGGTGCGGCAGCGGCCGTGGGACCTGCCGGGCGGCGAGGTGCCGTACTGGACGCTTCCGGGCGGCGGGGTCGAGGCGGACCGGGAACTGCCCCGGGCGGCGGCCCGCCGCGAGATCCGTGAGGAGCTGGGCTGGTCCGGCGATCCGGGGCGGCTGCTGGCGCTGGACTGGATGCCCGGCCGGGCCGCGGACCCGGCGGCGGTCCGCGACACCGCCGTGCTGGTGTACCTGTTCGACGGCGGCACGGTGGCGGACGAGCGGTTCGCGTCGATCACCCTGGCCGAGGACGAGCTGGCCGAGTGGCGGCTCTGCGACCCGGTGGAGGCGCGGGCGCTGCTGACGCCGGCGTCCTGGGCCCGGACGGCGGCCGCGCTGGCGGCGCGGGACCGGCCGGGCGGCCCGGCCGAACTGGTCGGCGGCCACCCGGCCGACTGACCCGCGCCGGGCATGCGGCCGGGCACCCGGCGGGACAGGCGGCAGGACAGGCGGCGTCCCGCCGGTCCACACTGGCCGCATGCAGAACACGCAACACGCTCCGCGCGCCGGGGACGGCCTCGACGCCGTCCTGACCGGTCGCCGGGTGACGGCGGTCCGCGGCGGCGACCGGCTCGACCTCGTGCTCGACGGGCCGGTCGTCGTCCGGGTGGCACAGGAGTTCCGGCTCACCGGACCCGCCGGGGTCGCGATCTTCTATCCCGCGCTGACCTTCCGGCCCACCGGACCACTGCTCGCTCTGGTCGGCCGGACGGTCGGCACCGCCCTGGTCACCCCGGCCGGAGGGCTGGAGCTGACCTTCGCGGGCGGCGACGAGGGCAAGGACGAGGACAGCGGGACGCTGTCCGTCCCGCCGCACGCGCTGCTCGCGCCGTGGCGGGTGGTCACGCCCGACGGCACGGTCTGGGCGGGACTCCCCGGCGGCGAGGTGGCCGGGTCCGGGGAGCCGGCCCCGGTCAGACCTCCAGGTCCGCCTCGATCCTGGTGAGCTGGTGGCGGGCCATCGCCAGGTTGGCCCGGCTCTTGTCCAGCGCCAGGTAGAGGAACAAGCCCTTGCCGCTGCGGCTGGTGAGCGGGCGGATCAGGTGGTACTGGCTGCTGAGGGTGATGAGGATGTCCTCGATCCCGTCGGTGAGGCCCAGCATGTCCATGGTGCGCATCTTGGCCCGGACCACGTCGGTGTTCCCGGCGGCGGCCACGTTGAGGTCGAGGCCGCCGGGGCCGTCGAGGGTGGCCAGCGCCATGCCGCTGTTGTAGTCGACCAGGGCCGCGCCGATCGCGCCCTCGATCACGGTCATGGCCTGCTTCAGCGCGCCTGCGGCGTCGGTCATGGTGGTATCTCCCGTTCGTCGGTGAGTCGGTGAGTCGGTGAGTCGGTGAGTCGGTGAGTCGGTGAGTCAGTGGATCGGTCGTTCGGTCGTTCGGTGGACAGGCCGTGCGGTCACAGGTGGGACGAGCCGGCCCGTCAGAGCTCCCGGGTCTCCTTGGGCTGCAACGCGTCGTTGAGGAGTGCGGCGATGCGCTGGGCGGAGCGGCGGGCCTCCAGGTGCAGGCGCCCGATGTTCGCGTCCGGGTGGGCGAGCAGGGTGAGCACGCAGCTGCCGCCGGCCGCGTAGGTGGCGACGTAGCCGTGTTCGCCGCGGACCAGCGACTCCCGGAACTCGCCCTGGCCGGTGCTGTCGGCGAGCCGCTGCGCCAGGCCGAGCGAGGTGGCGGTCATCGCCGCCAGGCCCGAGGGCTCGGCCCCGTGGGTGTCGTGGGCGATCAGCAGGCCGTCCACGCTGGCGACCAGGCCGCCCGCGAGATGCGGCACCCGTTGCCTGAGGGCGCGGAGTTCGGCGAGCAGATCGGTCTCCAAGGCGATCAGTTGTCTCCTTCCGACACGCTGCTTGAGCGCCCGCCTCATGACCGTGAGGCCGGGGTCGCGGGCGGAGCGTGGTTCAAAGTCGGGCCTCCAGAAGGGTTCGGACCCGGATCAGCAGGGCGATGTCCGGGTCGGTGTCAGTGGGCGGGACGGCGGGGTCCGGCGGGACGGTGGGGTCCGGCCCGCGCGGCTCGCCGGTGAGGGCGGCGAGCGCCGCGCCGGGCACCCGCCGGTGCAGCCCGCCGGGGGCCTGCGGCACCGGTCCCCCGTCAGCCGTACCGTGCGCCGTACCGGCCGTCGCAGGCCCGGTGTCGGGACCGGCCAGCAGACCGGCGGCGGCGAGCCGCCGCACGTCCGCCGTCGTCGCGAACGCGGAGCGGCCGAGCAGTCGGGCCAGCTCCGCCGGGGTTCTCCGGCCGTCCGCGTGGTCGAGCAGCTCGCGCTGACAGCGGGTCGGCGGGCGCAGCCGGCGGGCGTGGCGCGCGGGGGCCGGGGCGGCCGTCGGGGCGGCCCGGCACAGCGGCGCGGTGTCGAACTGCGCCGAGGGCCAGATCCGGTCCAGCAGGTGCTGCCGTCGGGCGGCCTCCCGGCGCAGCCGGTGGGCGCCGACCGAGGTCACCGGGCCGAGCCAGTGCCGCACGCCGGGCGTGAAGGTCCAACAGGCCGGAACGGGACGCCCGTTGGGAACGCCGAGCACGCCGGACGGGTCAGGCGCGTCGAACAGGAAGCAGGCGGCGTCGTAGAGCGCGCCGAGGTGGCAGAGTTCGAGCTCGCCCCGGGTCAGCCGGCCCTGTTCGACCAGGCCCTCGCCGACCCGGGCGTGCGGGCCGAACCGGTGGACCGCCTCCTGCCAGGTCTCACGGGTGAGCCGCCCGCAGGCGGTGAGCAGGGTGGCGAGGTCGGGGGCCCGGTCGGATTCGGCGTGGGCGACCAGGCCGTCGACGAGGTAGACGGTGCCGGCGGGGCCGCGCAGGGCGCCGGTGGCGCGTTCCCCGGCGAGCCGTTCGACGGCCGCCCCGGGCGTCCAGCCGGCACCGGCACCGGTGACGGGGCGGACGAGGGCCCCGTCCGGTGGCCGGAACCCGACGGCACCCCGGACTCCCGGAGCTCCCTCGGCTCCCGGATCCCCCTGGCCCCCCGCGACGGGATTCGCACCGGAGTCCGTCATCCGAGCACCAGTTCCTCGGCGATCGACTGCAGCCGGAACCGGGCGACGGCGAGGTTTCCCTCGGCACGGTCGAGCCAGAGGTGCAGCACGAGCCGGCTGTCGAAGACGGTGTCGATGAAGCAGAGCAGGTGGTAACTGCGGCCGGCGGTCAGGATGATGTCCTGCATCGGCGCCGCGCGCTCCTCCCCCGCGGTGAAGGTCGCGGCCTCAACGGCCGCCCGTACCAGGTCGGTTGCCTCTGCGGCCGTGGTGTCGTGGTCGCCGGTCGGACTGACTCCGACACTGCCCAGGGCGAGCCCGCTGCTCCAGTCGATCAGACTGGCGGCGCGGGCCCCGGCGATCGCCATCGCCCGGGACAGGCACTCGTCGATACCCGGCACTCGGGCTCCTTCGGAGGGGGTTCGGGGAGGAAGCGGCGCGGCGGGGCATGACCGCCGGACGCCGGCCGGACTGCCACGACCCGTGGCGGGCTCGACACGGAAGGCTACTGATGGAATCCATGCAGGGAACGTTCCAATGGCATAGTCACATCACAGCAGCGCGTTTTCGGCCATCCTTTGACGCTCCGTCAGCTGCGCCCGGACGGAATCACCGCTGACCGCACACCCGCGCGTGACACGAACGAATGATCCACCTGGGGCGCCACCTTGGCCGATTGTCGGCCGCTCCCATGGGTTTCGGGGCCGGGTTTGCGATAGAACCGGTGCGCCCCGAACCGGTGCGCCCCGAACCGGCACGTCCCGGAGAAGCGACAAAACGACGAAGCGGCCGTCCCCCACAGGGGAACGACCGCTTCCGATGGAGCGCCAGGCCCGGGTTGCACGGACTCTCCCTACTGAAAGTAGGACGTGCTCTGGTAGCACCACTGACGCCTGGTCGATCCGGTCCCGATCCCCGCTCCGCGAAGATCGTTCCCTTCCGACGAGAAGAACAGTAGCAGGCCATCACGCCTGGTCAGAAATCGGATCCCCGGCGCCCCCGCCCCGCCCGCGACCGGCGGCCAGCAGCGTCCGGTAGCCGGCGATCAGCGCCGCGAGCCCGACCTCGAAGGCCTGGTCGGCACGGCGGCGCCCGGCCGGGACGGCGGCCAGCGCGTCGGCCAGCCGCGGGGTGGCGACCCGGTCGACGGCATCGACCATGACGGCGGGCGCGACGAGGTCCAGCGCCGAGCCGAGGATGAAGCTCTCCAGCGCGGTGATCATGCCCATCACGTCCTCCGGCGCGAAGCCGGCGGCCTCCAGGGTGCCCACGGCCCGCTCGTACAACTCATGCATGAACGGTTCGGCGAGCGGCGCGGTGGCCAGCAACCGGATGATGCCGGGGTGCTCGGCGAAGGCCTCGCGGTAGGCGCGGGCCCAGCCGCCCAGCGCCTCGTCCCACGGCCGGTCCCAGAGCGACCGCTCGCCGATGGACCGGACGAGCTCGGCGCGCATCAGGGCGACGATCTCGGCACGCCCGGTGACGTGGTGGTAGAGCGCCGAGGGGCTGACCTTGAGCACGCCCGCCAGGGCGGGGATGGTGAGGTCGCCGGCCTCGTCGACCAGCCGCAGCGCGCTCCGCACGATGCGCTCACGGTCCAGCAGGGGTGTGCGCGGCCTGGCCATGGGGTTTCCGTCCTTGTCGGCTCGTCGGCTCGTCGGCGATGACGATGGCGGTGTCGCCGCGCGGCGCGGCTCGGCGGCACGGCCCTACGATCATCGCGCAAGATCATCGTGATGAAAACGTAATCGAATGGCTTTCAATAAAAGTCTTCCGCGTTCCGGCCGATCGCACCTACGGTTACCGAATCCCATTCAGTTAACCAGGTCACACCAGACCGCACCGGGAGAGGACGCACCCGCATGCGCGCCGACACGATCTTCACCGGGGGCCGGATCTACACCGGCGACCCGGCCCACCCCGTCACCGACGCCCTCGCCGTCACCGCCGGGCGGATCACCGCCCTCGGCGCCGCGGCGCACGCCCTGCGCGACGCGCGAACCGAGACCGTCGACCTGGCCGGCGGCGCCCTGCTGCCGTCCTGGGGCGACGGCCACGTCCACCCGCTGCTCGGCGGGCTCGGCCTGCGCGGCGTCCCGGTCCGGGACTGCGCCGACCTGGCGGAGGTCGTCGAGGCGGTCCGCGTCTGGGCCGAGCAGCACCCCGAGGCCGAATGGATCACCGGCGACGCCTTCGACCCGTGGCTCGCCGAGGGCGGACTGTTCGACGCGGCACTGCTCGACGCGGTCGTGCCCGACCGGCCGGTGCTGCTGCGCACCATGGACCACCACACCGGCTGGGCCAACAGCGAGGCGCTGCGCCGGGCCGGGTACACCGCCGACACGCCCGAGCCGGCCCACGGCGAGATCGTCCGCCGCGCCGACGGCAGCCCGCTCGGCACCCTGCGCGAGTTCGGCGCGCTCAACCCCGTGCTCGCCCTGGTGCCGCTGCCCGACCTCGCCGAGCAGGTCGACGCGCTGCGCGGAACGGCCCGCATGCTCGCCTCCGCCGGGATCACCTGGGTCCAGGACGCCTGGGTCGAACCGGCCCAGGTCGACACCTGGATCGCCGCCGTCGCCGGCCGGGACGACGAGGCCCTCGCCGTGCGGGCCGACCTCGCGCTGCTGCTGGAGCCGGACGGCTGGCGCGAGCGGCTGCCGGGGCTCGCCGCCGACCGCGAGCGGGTCGACGCCGCCGGGCGCGGCCGGCTCACCGCGCGGGCCGTCAAGTTCTTCGCCGACGGCGTCCTGGAGTCCGGCACCGCCGCGCTGCTGGAGCCCTACACCGACTGCCCGCACTCGCACGGCGCCGCCAACTGGACCGCCGAGGAGCTCGCCGACGCCGTCACCGCCGTCGACGCGCTCGGCTTCCAGCCGCACATCCACGCCATCGGCGACCGCGGCGTGCGGATCGCCCTGGACGCGATCGAGGCCGCCGCGCGCCGCAACGGGCCCCGCGACCGCCGCCCGGTGATCGCGCACGTCCAGCTGGTCGACCCGGCCGACCTGCCGCGCTTCGCCGAACTCGGCGTGATCGCCAACTTCGAGCCGCTCTGGGCGCAGCCCGACCCGCTGATGACCGAGCTGACGCTGCCCCGGATCGGCCCCGAGCGCGGCGCCCGACAGTACCGGATCGCCGCCCTGCTGCGCGACGGCGCACGGGTCTCGTTCGGCAGCGACTGGCCGGTCACCCGCTACGAGCCGCTGGCCGGGCTGGCCACTGCCGTCACCCGGCAGACGCCCGAGGGCCTGCCGGAGGGCGGCTGGCTGCCGCAGGAGCGGATCGGCCTGGCCGAGGCGCTCGCCGCCTACTCCGCCGGTGTGGCGCACCAGGCGTTCGAGGAGGACGCCTGGGGGGTGCTGCGGGTCGGCCTGCGGGCGGACCTGGTGCACCTGGCCGCCGACCCGTACGCCGTCCCGGCGGGCGAGCTGGCCGGGGTCGCCGTCCTCGGCACCTGGCTGGGCGGCCGTCGCACCCACTGAGCGCCCGCGCCCCGACCCGATCGACGGCGCGCGCACCGGGCGCGTCAAAGGCGCATGCCGGGCGTACGCCGAAGCCGTCCGCGCCCCCCACCGGACGGTCTGCCCTACCCTCGACCGCACGACCCCAGGAGAGCTCCCCCATGCACCTGCCCTCCGAGACGGCCGCACCCGCGGCCGCACCCCCGGCCCCGTCCTCGACCCCTGCCCCTGCCCCGGCCCCGGCGCCCGGGCTGGAACGCGGTGTCCTCGGCACCGGCGACATCGTCTTCTTCGTCGTGGCCGCCGCCGCCCCGCTCACCGTGATGGCCGGGGTCGCACCCTTCGCCATCGCCTTCGGCGGCATCGGCGCCCCGGCCGCCTACCTGGCCACCGGCCTCGTCCTCGCCCTGTTCGCCGTCGGCTTCACCACCATGGCGGCTCACGTGCGCAACGGCGGCGCCTTCTACGCCTACATCACCCGCGGCCTCGGCCGCCCCGCCGGGCTCGGCGCCGCGCTGCTCGCGGTGCTGTCGTACAACGCGATCCAGATCGGGATGTTCGGCGCCTTCGGCTACTTCGCCAAGGAGACCGCGGGGGACCTGCTCGGCCTGGACCTGCCCTGGCCGCTCTGGTCGCTGCTCGGGGTCGCGGCGGTCTGGTTCCTCGGCTACCGCTCGATAAACCTCGGCGCCAAGGTGCTCGGCGCGCTGCTGATCGCCGAGACCGGCATCCTGCTGGTGCTCGCCGTCGCGATCCTGGCCAGGGGCGGGGCGCACGGCCTCTCGCTCGCCTCGTTCTCCCCCGGGAACGTGACCACCGGCGGCATGGGCGGCGTGCTCGGCCTGTCCTTCGCCGCGTTCGTGGGCTTCGAGGCCACCGCGATCTACCGCGAGGAGGCCCGCACCCCGCACCGCACCGTGCCCCGGGCCACCTACGCCGCGATCGCCTTCCTCGGGCTGTTCTACACCTTCATCACCTGGACGATCGTGCAGGCCTTCGGCGACGCCGGGGCGGTGGCCGCCGCGACCGACGACCCGGCCGGGATGTTCTTCACCGCGATGACCGAGTACGTCGGCGGCTGGGCGACGGACCTGCAGCGCGTCCTCATCGTCACCAGCCTGCTGGCCGCGCTGCTCGCCTTCCACAACACCATCACCCGCTACGGCCACGCGCTGGCCTCCGAGGGCGCCGCACCGGCCGCGCTCGGGCGGATCCACCCCCGGCACCGCTCGCCGTGGATCGGCGGGATCGCCCAGAGCCTGCTCGCGGCGGGCGCCGTCGTGGTGGCCGCGCTGATCGGCGCCGACCCGTACAACCAGTTCTTCCTCTGGGTGAACTCCCCCGGCGTGGTGGGCATCCTGCTGCTCCAGGCGCTGGCCGGGCTGGCCGTGTACGCGTTCTTCCGGCGCGAACGGGCGGCCGCGGCGAGCGCGGGCCGGCTGCGCACGGCGGTCGCGCCGCTGCTCTCCACGGCGCTGCTGTGCGGTGCGACCGCGCTGGTGGTCTGGCGCCTCGACCTGTTCACGGCGGCCGGACCGGAGGTCAACTGTCCGCTGGTGTCGGTGGTTCCGGTGGTGTTCCTGGCCGGCGTGGCGCTCGCCCTGCGGCTGCGCTCGCGCCGCCCGGAGGTGTACGCCCGGCTCGGCACCGCGGACGTGGACGGCGAGCCGGATCCGCACTGAGAAACCCGCCGGGAAGCCCGCTTCGGCACCGCGCCGGAGCCGCTCCCGCACCGACCGGGTGCCCGGTGGACCGGGCACCCGGTCGGCGTACGATCGAAGTGCGGCGGCCTCCCGCGCGCCCCTCGTCCAGGGGTGCGGACGCGATGGTCGGCGCCCCCGGACGCTTCCCGGCCGCCTGCGGCGGCACCCGGCGCCGCACCCGGTCGAAGGCCGGCGGAGGACCCGACACAGGGAAGAGCGGACCATGTCACTCTCCACCACTCCGACGACCGGCCCGGACCGGGCCGGCCCCCAGACCTTCGAGACGATTCCCGTGGGCACGGGCCCGCACAGCGTGGCCGCGAGCCGCGACGGCCGGCGGGTCTACGTCACCAACTTCCTCGACGGGACGGTCACCGCCGTCGACACCCCGGCGAACACCGTCGCCCTGACCTTCCCGGCCGCCGTCGGCCCGTACGGGGTGGCCGTGGACCCGGCCGGCGACCACGTGTACGTCGCCGAGAACTCCTCCACCTTCGTCAAGGTCTTCGACGCCGCCACCGGCAAGGAGACCATCAGCACCGGCATGGGTGCCCGGCCGTACGGTCTGGCCGTCACCGTCCACCCCGAGCAGTTACTGATCGCCAACGCCATCGACAACCAGGTGATGATCTCCGACCTGCTCACCAAGAGCCACGGCACCCTGACCGGCATCGACTTCCCGGTCGGCCTGGCGGCGAGCGCGGACGGCAACCGCTTCTACGCCAGCAACCACTTCGCCAACACGGTGTCGGTGTACGACGCGACCGAGGTCATCGAGGTCGACGGGCCCAAGCCGGCCGAGCCGCTCGCGGTGATCACGGTGGACCGGGGACCGTACGGGCTCGCCGGCGACGTGCACGACGAGCGGCTGTACGTGGCCCACTTCCCGTTCGACACGGTCTCCGTGATCGACCTCGGCAGCAACACCGTCACCCGCACCATCGCCGTGTCCGGCGGCCCGCGGGGCGTCGCCGTCAGCCCGGACGGCAGCCGCCTCTACGTCACCAACTTCTTCGAGCGGACGCTGACGGTCGTCCCCCTCTGATCGCATTCGTATGCGTGTTCGATTCTCGGCGTAGGCTGGAGCCATGCGCACCACCGCCGCCGTCCACCTCCAGCCGTCCCTGTTCGACGACCCCGGCCCGGCCGGGCCCGTCCTGGGGCCGCTGACCGGTGTGCGCCGGGAGGTGCTGGGTTCGGGTGCCTGGGTGGACCTGTTGCCCGGCTGGCTGCACGGGGCCGACCGGCTGTTCGAACAGCTGGCCGCCGAGGTGCCCTGGCGGGCCGAACGGCGCGAGATGTACGAGCGCACCGTGGACGTCCCCCGGCTGCTCGCCTCCTACGGCGAACGGGACGCGCCGCCGCACCCGGTGCTCGGCGAGGCCCGCGCGGCGCTCGGCGCGCACTACGCGCGGGAACTGGGCGAGCCGTTCCGCACCCTCGGCCTCTGCTACTACCGGGACGGCCGGGACAGCGTGGCCTGGCACCGGGCGCGGCGCACGCCAGGACACCATGGTGGCGATCCTGTCCGTCGGCGAGCCCCGGCCGCTGCTGCTGCGTCCCCGGGGCGGCGGCCCGGTGCTGCGGCACCGGCTCGGGCACGGGGACCTGCTGGTGATGGGCGGCTCCTGCCAGCGCACCTGGGAGCACGCGGTGCCCAAGACGGCCCGCCCGGCGGGCCCCCGGATCAGCATCCAGTTCCGGCCGCGCGGCGTCTTCTGAGGCCGTCGGCGCACCGACCCGGGAGGCCGCGGCATGCCGAAGGCCGGCAGGTACCACGAGGGCGTCCCCTGCTGGGTCGAGCTGGGCGCGGTGGACCTCGACCGGGCCCGGCGCTTCTACGGCGGGCTGTTCGGCTGGGAGTTCGTCGAGCTGCCCGGCTGGAGCGTCGCCACCCTGCGCGGCGCCCAGGTCGCCGGCCTCACCGCCCGGCCGCCGGGCACCGCGCAGTCCTGGACGACGTACCTGGCGGTGGCCGACGCCGCCCGGACGGCCGAGGCGGTCCGGGCGGCGGGCGGGCGCGTGCTGCGGGAGCCGTACGAGGTGCCGCCCGAACAGGGCTGGGCCGCGCTCGCGGCCGACCCTGCCGGAGCGGTGTTCGGCCTGCGGCAGGGACTGCTCTGGCAGGGCGCCGGCCTGGTCGACGAGCCCGCCGCGTTCAGCTGGAGCGAACAGCACTCCCCCGACCCGGACCGCGCCCGGGCCTTCTACCGGCGGGTCTTCGGCTACGAGTACGGCCGCGAGAGCGAGGGCGCCACCCTGTTCCGGGTCGACGGCCTGCCGGCCGGCGCGATCGCCCGGCGTCCCGACAGCGGCTGGTCGGTCCACTTCGGCACCGCCGACACCGACCTCGCGGTCGACCAGGTCCGCGACCTGGGCGGAACCGTCCTGACCGCCCCCGAACCCACCCCCTACGGCCGCCGCGCCGTGGTCCGCGACGACGCCGGCGCCGCCTTCACCCTGATCGGCCTCCCGTCGGCGGAGGAGTCCCTGGCCGCGTGAGCCCCTGCCGCGTGAGCCCCTGCCGCAGCCGGGCGACGTCCTCGGCGTCCTTCGCCCGGCGCGGACGGCGCGGGTCCCAGACCGGCATCATCCGCTTGATCTCGATCTGCGCCGCCGGTGCGACGATCGGACAGACCAGAGCGCCGAGCCGCCCCGGCTGCCCGTCCAGCAGCCCGGCCGGCCAGGCCGTCCCCGCCCAGGGCCCGCCGGCCACCAGCACCCGGCCGTCCGGCGCGAGGTCGACCAGTGCGAAGCCGGACTCCAGACCGTCCCTGACGACGTCGAACTGCTGCTCCGGCGGGCTGCCCGCCAGCGGGCGGTAGCCGAGGGCGTCCAGCCCGGCGGCGAGCGCGGCGGCGTCGGCGGCCGGGACGAACCAGTCGACGTCCTCGTGGTCGCGGGTCTGCTCGCCGAGGAAGAAGTCCATCGCCCAGCCGCCCCGCAGCCACACACGTGTGCCGAGACGGTGGGCGAGGCCCACCGTCTCGGCGATCTGCGCGAGTTGCCCGTCGGCTCGCTCCCGGTCCATGGACCCCACCTCCACGGCACCGGACGCTATACCCGTCGCAGCTTCTCGTCGCGGGGGTTTCGTCAAGGCCCGGGTCTCAGTCCTTGACGGCGCCCGCCAGCCCGGAGACCAGCTTGCGCTGCACCGCGATGAAGAAGATCAGGACCGGCACGGTCATCAGCGTGGAGGCCGCCATGATGCCGCCCCAGTCGTTCTCGTCCGGTTTGAAGAACACCAGCAGGGCCGAGGGGAGGGTCTGGTTCTCGGTCGCGCTGATGATGAAGGTCTTGGCGAAGACGAAGTCGTTCCACGCCGCGATGAAGGAGAACACGCTGGTCGCGGCCAGCCCGGGGGCGACCAGCGGCAGCAGGATCGTCCACAGGATGCGGGTCCGGCTCGCGCCGTCGATCTGCGCGGCCTCCTCGATCGACACCGGTACGGCGGCGACGAAGCCCCGCATCATCCAGATCCCGAACGGCAGCGAGAACGCCAGCTGCACCAGGATCAGCGAGGCCAGGGTGTTGAGCCCGATGCCCGGCGCGTACTGGCCCGCGTCGCGGAACATGAAGAACAGCGGGATGGTCAGCGCCTCGACCGGGATCATCTGGGCGATCAGGAACATCACCATGATGGTGGTGCGGAAGCGGAACTTGAACCTGGTCACCGCGACCGCCGCGAGGAAGACCACCACGGCGGAGAGCGCCACCACCGACAGCGCGATCACCAGGCTGTTGACGAAGTACCGGCCGAATCCGGACACGCTGAGCACCTGGCGGAAGCTCTCCAGCGTCGGGTGCGCCGTCCACGGACGGGGGTTCAGCGACTGCACCTCGCCCTTCGGCTTGAAGGCCGAGAGCACCATCCAGAAGATCGGGAAGGCGGTGACGACGGCCACCAGGAGGGCGGTGGTGTTGGCGCCCAGGCGCCAGCGGCTACGGGCGTTCACAGTTCGTTCCCCGTCCTGCGCAGCGAGCGGATGTAGAGGACGGTGGGGATCACCAGGATCAGCAGCATGATCACGCCGATGGCCGCGCCGAGCCCGTACTGGGAGGAGGCGAAGGCCTTCTGGTAGGCGTAGACGTTGAGCACCAGGTTCTGGCCGGCGATGCCGCCGCCCTCGGTCATCACGTAGATCTGGGTGAAGACCTTGAAGTCCCAGATGACCGACTGGATCACCACGATGGTCAGGATCGGCCGGAGCATCGGGGCGGTGATCCGGCGGAAGGTGCTCCAGGAGCCGGCGCCGTCCAGCGCCGCCGCCTCCAGGACCTCGGCCGGGATCGCCTTGATGCCCGCGTACAGCGTCACCATGACGAACGGGAACGAGTGCCAGACGACGACGGCGCCGACGATCAGGAACGCCGTCCACTTGTCGTAGAACCAGTTGTACTCGTGGAAGCCGTTCAGTCCGATGCTCACCAGGGTCTTGTTGACCAGGCCGAGGTTGGTGTCGAACAGGAAGCTCCACACCGTCGAGCCGGTCATCGCCGGCGCCGCCCAGGCCGCCATCGCGGCGGTGGTCAGCACCAGCCGGGGCACCCGGCCCACCTTGGTCAGCAGCACCGCGAGGGTGGCGCCGACGGCCAGGGTGGCGACCACGCAGAACGCGGCGAAGCCGATCGTCTGGGTCAGCACCGACCAGAACTGCCCGTCGCTCAGGATCTTCTGGTAGTTACCGAAGCCGACGAAGCTGGTCGGCACGCCGCCGGAGGCCTGCGCCTGCCCGAAGTCCAGCACGGACAGCAGGCCGAGCTGGTAGATCGGGTAGGCCACCAGCGGGATCATGATGACCGCGGCCGGCAGCAGGAGCAGCAGCGGGGGTCGGCGTCGGCCGCGCGGGGAGACCGCCGTCCGCCGCCGCGACGAGCTGACCGCTCTGCTCGCCCGGTACGGCGCCCAGGTCGTCGAGGCACCCGCACTGCGGATCATGCCGCTCG
>NZ_JBEXJT010000057.1:0-46579 GCF_040609255.1 Kitasatospora sp. NPDC004723
ACACACCCCCACAACGACGAAACGCCGGTCTCCGAGACAAGTCTCGGAGACCGGCATCACTCACCGCAGGCGATCAATCACAATTCACCAACAGCGTCCGTGGTCGCACGGTGCGGGCCCCTCCCCCGCGCGCTGCTACGGCCGGCAGCGGACGTTCAGAGCGGGACGACCCGGAACACCGGGATGTCCCGCGCGGCCTGCTCGAAGCTCTCCGGGCTCTTGTCCGGCACCACGCCGTTCTTGACGAAGACGCTCGCGCCCATCGGGACCTGGGCCGGGAAGTGCCGGGCGATCGGCCCGCGCTCGTTCGGCGGCACCTCCACCAGCTTCACTCGCCGCGCCCTGCGCCCGCGGACCAGCACCCCCTCGCCGGCCGCCCGGACGTTCTTCACCCAGTCCGACCCGGGGAACGCCTGCAGGATGTAGACGGCACCGCCAACGTTCACCGGGGCGACCGGATTGGTGTACTCCCGGCCGGACTTGCGGCCCTTCACCTTCAACAGCTGCAGCGGGCCGACCGGCAGGCCGATCCCGTGGAAGACCTCCATCATCTTGTTGCCGAGCTTCTGGAACCCGGTGACCCGGACGCGGGCGGCGGTGGACATCGTCGGTGCGCTCCTCTGCTGGAGGGTTCGGTCAGGGCGGGACGTCCGACCGGTAGTCGCTGATCACCGGCATCGCGGACGGTCAGCCGCAGGCCGTCACCACCGCGCGCCTCCCTTTCGAAGGGAATAGATAGCTTGCTACCTAAGTAGCGTGACAGGCCGCTGCGGAGCTGTCAACGCGAACACGGGAGGGCAACTCCCCTACCGGACCTGGCCGGTGGGACACGGAGGGCGCAACTGCGGGAGCCGAGACGGGCAACACGGCGCTGCGGCCGGCGCGGAATGCTGCGCGCGATCCGGAGCAGCCCGGGAGCAGGGCGCTGTCCGACGACATGGTGCGTGCGGCTGTGCACCGTGCGAGGCCTACGGGCAGGGGCGAGTGAGCCGCCGTGCGGCGTGAGCGCGGGTCCGGGACGCGCCGGGTGCGGCGTCCCGGGCCGATCGGGCCGGGACGTCCTCGGTTTCCTCCGCCGGGCACCGGCGGAGGAAACCGTCGAGCGGTCGAGCGGTGGAACTACCGGGTGAGGACCTGCTTCTCGCCCGCCTCGACCGCGAAGTCCAGCCGGTTGCCGGGCGGCGGGAACGGGCAGATGAAGTGGTCCGCGAAGGCGCACGGCGGCAGGTAGGCGCGGTTCAGGTCCAGGACCGTGCGGCCGTCCGCGTCCGGCTCAGGCAGGGTGATGAAGCGGAACCGGTAGGTGTCCTTGCCGCTGGTGGCGTCGGCGATGACACCGCTCAGGCTGCCGCCCGAGCCGCTGACCGTCAGGGTGCGGTGCTCACCGGCGACGGTGAACTCGATCTTCCCGGCGACGGCCAGCGGGCGCTCCTTGCCGTCGGCGTTCGGGACGACCACCGTCTGTGCCTGCTCGCCCTCGAACGGGGTGAAGACCGCGGGGACGGCCCACTCCGGCGCGTAGGGGTAGGCGGAGATCCCGGCGAACGAGGCCCGCCGGGGCGCCGCCGGGTCGAAGACCCGCAGCGCCAGCTCGCCCTCGCGCTCGATCGGCACCAGCAGCAGCTCACCCAACGTGGCGGTGTCCGCCGCCGGGTCGGTGTCCGGCCGCAGCAGCACCTCGCCGTCCACGGGAGCGGACGTGCCCGCGACGATGAGGCCGTCGGCGGCCGTCGCCCGGACCCGGATGCCCTCCGCGTCGGTCCACCAGGTCCCGGGCAGCCCGGGGATCTCCGTGGGCTCGGGCTCCAGCCAGTGCGTACCGGTGAGCGCCAGCTGACCGTGCGGGGTGCTGACCGTCGCCGCCCGCCGATCGCTCCAGTGCTTCCATTCCTCCGCGGCCGTCGCCGTCATCGGCTCGCCCTCCCACTGTCGTCCAGGGCCCGCCGGGCGGGCCGTCCGTTTTCCCCCGTCACCCCATCGAACGCCGAACACCCGGGCCCGGCATTCCCGCCTCCGGATCCCGCCGTACGACCGTCGTACGACCGTCACACCGGTCAACACACCAGTCACACCGGTCAACCCAGCGGACACACCCTCCCGGTCAGTCCTTGATCCGGCGGAACAGGCCCTCCTGCACCACCGACACCACCAGCCGGCCGCTGCGGTCGAAGATCTCCCCGCGCGCCAGGCCCCGGGCGCCGTGGGATATCGGGGACTCCTGCTGGTAGAGCAGCCAGTCGTCGGCCCGGAACGGCCGGTGGAACCACATCGCGTGGTCGAGCGAGGCCATGTCGAAGTGGCGGGTGCCCCAGAGCGGCTCGACGGGGGCGCGGACGGCGTCCAGCAGGGTCATGTCGCTCGCGTAGGTGAGCGCGCAGACGTGGATCAGCGGATCGTCGGGCAGCGCACCGTTGGTCCGCAGCCAGACGCCGCTGCGCGCCTCGACGCCGTCGAGCTCCTCGGTGCTCCAGCGCAGCCGGTCGACGTAGCGGATGTCGAACGGCTGGCGCCGGCTGATGAACGGGGGCAGCTCACCCAGCCGCGACCCGACCTCGTCCAGCGCGCTGGGCAGCGTCTCGGGGGCCGGGACCTCGGGCACCGGGAACTGGTGCTCGATGCTGTCCGGCTCCGGGGCGTGGAAGTCGGCGGTCAGCGCGAAGATCGACCGCCCGCCCTGGATCGCCAGCACCCGGCGGGTGGTGAACGAGCGGCCGTCCCGCAGACGGTCCACCTGGTAGACGATCGGCACGCCCGGCACACCGGGACGCAGGAAGTAGGCGTGCAGCGAGTGGACCGGCCGGTCGCCGTCCACGGTGCGCCCCGCCGCGACCAGCGCCTGCCCGGCGACCTGTCCGCCGAACGTGCGCTGGAGCGCCTCCTCGGGGCTGCGCCCGCGGAAGATGTTCAGCTCGATCTGCTCGAGATCCAGCAGCGCGACGAGATCGTCGACCGGGGTACCCATGGAACACGTCCTCTCCGGGCCGCCGCCCGGCCGGAGGTCTTCCGCCCGGCTGCCGCGAACCCGTTCTCTCGAATTCTCCAGCTCAATCGAATCCCTCAGCGAGCCGGGGCATTCCCCACACGGGGACCACGGACGCCGATTCACTCGAACGAGGTCGAACATGACGGACCCGAGCGGGCCCGGGCGAACCAGAGCGTGGCTGAGCACGCCTGAGCGGACCCGAACGGACCCGAACGGACCGAAGCGCACGGCCCGCCGGCGCTCAGAGCCCCGACTGCCGCACGGTGATGTTGAGCCGCCCGGTCAGCCCCAACGCCGGATCCGCCGTGCCGGGCAGCGTCTTCGTCACACCGTGGTACGCGAACCGGGCCGACCCGCCGAACACCAGCAGGTCCCCGCTGCGCAGCTCCAGGTCGGTCCACGGCCTGGTCCTGGTCTCGGTGTTGCCGAGCCGGAAGACGCACGAGTCGCCGAGCGAGAGCGAGACCACCGGGGCGTCCACCCGCTCGTCGCGGTCCTGGTGCAGGCCCATCCGCGCGCCGTGCGGGTAGTGGTTGACGATCGCGATGTCCGGCGCGTACCCGGCCGCGCCCGCGACCTCGCCGACGCCCGCGCCGTACGCCTCGGCCACCGCCCGCCGGGCGAGCCTGCCGAGCGCGGGCGGGAACGGCTTGACCGGCGCGCCGTCCTCGGCGGTGCGGGAGTAGCCGTACGGGTACCAGTGCAGGCCCAGCCCGACCATCCGCACCGACATCAGCCCGCCGGTGGGCATCCGGACCGTGTGCATCCCGGCGGGCGGACGGGCCCACTCGCGGCAGGCGGCGACCAGCCGCAGCTGCGCCGCCGCGTCCAGCCAACCCGGGAGCAGTACGGCGCCCGGTGCGGGCTCGGACCGCCCGCGCCCGCCGGTCGTCGCGTCGAAGGAGCCGCCGAACAGCTCGCCCTGGGTCACTCCCCCATCCTCGCGCACCCCTCCGACAACGGGCCCCTCCGGCAACGCACCCCGTCGGCAACGGGCCCGGAGCGCCGGAGCAACGCCGGAGCGACGCCGGAACGGCACTCGCACGCCGACGGCCGCCTCCCCGCGCTGCGGCGGGAGGGCGGCCGGGAAACCGGTCGGATCAGACGGTGAGGGTCTGGCCCGGGAAGATCAGGTTCGGGTTGGCGCCGATGACCTTGGCGTTCTTGCCGTACAGGTCGTGCCAGTCGACGCCCTGGGCGGCGGCGATGGTGCTCAGGGTGTCGCCGGCCTTGACGGTGTAGGAGCCGTTGGCCTGCTTGGCGTCCTGCGCGGTCCAGCTCTTGGCGGCCTTCGGCGCGGCGGCGGCCTTGGGGGCCTCGGCGGCCTTGGGGGCGGCCTTCGGAGCCTCGGCGGGCTTCGGGGCGGCGACGGGCTTCGGGGCGGCGACGGGCTTCGGGGCCTCCGCGGCCTTCGGCGCGGCCGGCTTCGGGGCCGCGGTGGCGGCCGGGGCGGCCGGCTTCGCGACGGGGGCGGCGGTGTCGACCGCGGCCGGGGCGCCGCCCTTGGTCAGGCCGGCCTTGACGGAGCAGACGGGCCAGGCGCCCGGGCCCTGCGAGGCGAGGACCTTCTCGGCGACGGCGATCTGCTGCGCCTTGGTGGCCAGGTTGGCCTGCGAGGCGTACGCGGTGCCACCGAAGGCGGCCCAGGTGCTGGAGGTGAACTGCAGACCGCCGTAGAAACCGTTGCCGGTGTTGATGGCCCAGTTGCCGCCGCTCTCGCACTGGGCGACGGCGTCCCAGGTGGAGACGGAGGCGGCGGAGGCCGAGGTGGCCGTGACGAGGCCGGCCACCGGCAGGGCCGCGACAGCGGCGCCCGCCACGACAGCCATCCGGACGCGGTTGCGCTTGGTGGCGGCGGTGGTGGTGGCAGCGGCGGACTCGTTACGGAAGGTCATGGGGTTCCTCTCGACAGCCCCGGGCGGGCATGCGGAACCAAGCCCTGGAAGGGGACTGGAATCGCTCGCCGCGTCCGTCGGGCGGCCGGAGACGTGTCGGACGTCCCGCGCCGCCCCTGGCCACCCGCCTCGCACCGGCGACCTGTTCGAGCGGTCGCATCGGCGGGCACGGCCGGCGCCGGGTGAACCGGCGGGCTGTGCGTCGGGGGTGAACCCGGGTGGTGCTCGTTGCACCGCCAAAGAAGCTACGAGTCGGCCGCCGGGGATCCAAACAATTTGGGGTCTCCCCAGCTCAGCGGGGCATTACCGCCGGTAACTGCCTGACATTCGTGTCCTGAATGTCCGATTTAGGCGTCATTTCCTAGATCAAACCTCCACAGGCCGTGGCTCACCTCACACTTCGATTCCGGCACTCCTGCCAACGACATCGACACATTGCGATGCCACCAGCACCCTCCGCGATCGAATCCGAGGCAATTCCCGTCACCCCGACCCCCCACCCGTGACCCCGGCCACAAGGGTCCGTTGGGCAGGACGGCCGGGCCGTCCCCGCCGCCGGCTCGAACAGAGCCGGGCCTCGGCCACCCCCGTCCACCCCGTTCGACCCCGACACCGCACCGAGGAGAAACCCAGTGCCGCGCATGCTCGACGTCAGCGACGAGGTCCGTTCCGAGATCGGCGACGACGAGGCCGACCGCCTGCTCGGCGGCGCCCACGCGCCCGACAGCTACGAGTGCACCTCCTGCCGCACCCCCGGGGACGCGCTCCAGGAGCCCACCAGCACCGTGCTGTTCGTCGGTGAGGAGACGGCGGTGCTCGCCTTCGCGCACGCCCGCTGCATCCCCTCCCAGGTGGTCCCGGTCTCCGAGGAGCAGCTGGCCGGCGCCGTCCGCAGCATCAGCCAGGCCCAGGGCGACCCGGCCTCCGGACCGGACGGCACGGCCCGCCCGCAGCCTCCGCTCCCCGCCCCGGCGGCCGACCCGGCGGCCGGGCGGCCCGGCGCGCCCGGCCAGGCCGCGATCCTCGGCATCACCTGCGGACTGGTGCTGCACGGCGACACCGGCCACGCCTCCCTGGTCGTCGAGCCGACCGGACCGGTCGGCCGCCCGGGCAACACCACCGGCGAGGACGAGTTCCTCGACCTGCTCCAGGACGCGGGCTTCCAGCCGGTCACCGACCTCGACAAGACGCCGGACCAGCTGCCCGGCTGGTCGGTCCTGGTCGCGATGGGCAAGCTGCACGCGGTCCTCCAGCCCGCGGCGGCCGGGGGCAGCACCGGATGGTGGCAGGCCCACCAGCCGCTGCAGGTGACCGACGCCTGGCGGTTCGCCGCCAACCAGCTGGGCGAGGTCACCATGTACGCCGTCCCGGCCGGGACGGTCGGCCGGCAGCCGCGCGAGGACCTGCTGCGCCAGGCGCTGGAGCGGGCGGTGGCGCTCGGCCAGGTGGTCGCCGCCTCCCTCCCGCTCGCCGGCACGTGAGCCGTCCCGCGGGCGCACGAGCCCGCGGCGGGACGGCCGGGAGGGCCGCTTCCCGGCCCTCCCGGCGCCCGCATCCCCCGGCGCCCTCGCTCGTTGGGCCCTGCGTGTACAGCTATGACGTCCCCTCCTCCTCCCGGCGGCCCGCCACCGCCTCCCGCGCTATCCCGGGCATGCGCCCGTCCTACGACGCGGAGCACCCGCACTCGGCGACACCGATCTACGACGAGCTGTACTCCGAGTACCGCCGGCTCTTCCGCGCACTGCCGGGCGACCGCTCCGGCGAGGAGGACCTGACGTTCACCGGCTTCGCCGTCCGCGACACCGCTCCGGCCCGCACCGAGCCGCGCCCGTACCCGCCGCAGCACCAGGCGTTCCAGACGTACGCGGGCCAGCCGATCGGCATCCCGCAGTTCGTGCCCGGCCGCCCGGGCGGACCCGACCACGGCAGCGCTCAGCCCGACCAGCCGGCCTTCGACCGTGCCGGCCACGGCCGCCACGGCGACCATACCGGCCACAGCGACCACGACAGCCGCGGCGGCCACCCCGGCCACCCGACGGGCCCGCAGGAACACAGCCCCGCCCCCCACGCCGGCCGGAGCGGCGGCGCCGGCCGGCCGGCGGGCCCGTACACGACCGGCTTCCACCCCGCCCCCGGCCGGCCGGCCGGCGCCCAGGCGGGCACCGGCCAGGGCTGGGTCGCGAGCGGCTACCTCGGCGCCGCCCCGCCGCCGGTGGCCGCGCACGTCCCCGCACCGCCGCCGGTGACGGTTCCGGTGCCGGCCCCCGCCCCGGCCGTCGGCGCCGCCTTCGGCCACGCCGACCCGGGCCCGCCCGGCGGTGGCGGCCGGCACCGCAGCCTGCTCTCCCTCCCCCCGGGCCGCAACGGCGAACAGCACTGACCCCCCGAGGCGCCCCGGCCCGGCCCCAGGGCCGGGCCGCCGTACGCGAGGTGGCCATCACGCGCCCGACGGCCTCACACACGAGGGCCCCGTCGGCCGGTCATGGGACCGGCCGACGGGGCCCTCGCGCACCGCCTGCTGCTACTCCTGCGTCCTACTTCTTCTTGCGCTTCTCGCGCACCCGCACCGAGATCGAGATCGGCGTGCCGACGAAGCCGAACTCCTCGCGCAGCCGGCGCTCGACGAACCGCCGGTAGCCCGCCTCCAGGAAGCCGGAGGCGAAGAGCACGAAGCGCGGCGGACGGGTGCCCGCCTGGGTGCCGAACAGGATGCGCGGCTGCTTGCCGCCCCGGATCGGGTGCGGGTGGGCGGCCACCAGCTCGCCGAGGAAGGCGTTCAGCCGGGCCGTCGTGATCCGGGTCTCCCAGCCCTCCAGCGCGGTCTCGATCGCCGGGACGAGCTTCTCCATGTGCCGGCCGGTCTTCGCCGAGACGTTGACCCGGGGGGCCCACTGCACCTGGACGAGGTCGCGCTCGATCTCGCGCTCCAGGTAGTAGCGGCGCTCCTCGTCGAGCTGGTCCCACTTGTTGTAGGCGATGACGACGGCGCGCCCGGCCTCGACGGCCATCGAGATGATCCGGGTGTCCTGCTCGGCGAGGGCCTCGCTGGCGTCGACGAGGACGACCGCGACCTCGGCCTTCTCCAGCGCGGAGGCGGTGCGCAGCGAGGCGTAGAAGTCGGCGCCGGCGGTCAGGTGGACCCGGCGGCGGATGCCGGCCGTGTCGACGAACTTCCAGGTCTTGCCGCCCAGCTCGATCATCTCGTCGACCGGGTCGCGGGTGGTGCCGGCCAGCTCGTTGACGACCACCCGCTCCTCGCCGGCGACCTTGTTGAGCAGGCTGGACTTGCCGACGTTCGGCCGGCCGATCAGCGCGATGCGGCGCGGGCCGCCGGGGGCGGCGTCGCCGAAGGTCTGCGGCGGGGCCTCGGGCAGCGCGTCCATCACGGCGTCCAGCAGGTCGCCGGAGCCGCGGCCGTGCAGGGCGGAGACGGGGTACGGCTCGCCCAGGCCGAGCGACCAGAGGTAGGCGGCCTCGGCCTCGGTGGACTGGCCGTCGACCTTGTTGGCGCAGAGCACGGTCGGCTTGCCGGCCCGGCGGATGATCTTGATCAGGGCCTCGTCGGTGTCGGTGGCGCCGACGGTGGCGTCGACGACGAACAGCACCGCGTCGGCCTGCTCGATGCCGAGCTCGGCCTGGGCGGCGACCATCGCGTCGATGCCGAGGACGTCGATCTCCCAGCCGCCGGTGTCGACGACCTTGAAGCGGCGGCCGTTCCAGGCGGCCTCGTAGGTGACGCGGTCGCGGGTGACACCGGGCTTGTCCTCGACGACGGCCTCGCGGCGGCCGATGATGCGGTTGACGAGGGTCGACTTGCCGACGTTCGGGCGGCCGACGACGGCCAGCACCGGCAGCGGGGCGTGGCTGCCAGCGCCGAGGCCGTCGACGTCGTCGAGGTCGAAGCCCTCCTCGGCGGCGAGCGCCATGAACTCGGCGTAGTCGGCGGCGTCCAGCTCGCCGTGGCCGGCGGTGGAGTGCTCTGCGGTCATGTTCGTACTGTCCGTTTCCCGGCCCGCCCCTTCCCAGGGACGTGCCGTGCGTACCTGCCCCTCCGGGGCAGCGCGAATGGTTCCGGGTGCCACCATGGCACCCCGTTCATCGGATGGTCGACGACGGTCGACCGTTCCCGGGTCGTCCGGGCCGCCCGGGTCGTCCGGGCGGTCCCCGGCCGTCCGGGCTGTGCTCAGACGGCCGAGAGCGCGGCCCCGGCCCGCTCCGCCACCAGCGCGGTGATCCGGTCGATCACCTGCTCCAGGGTGAGCGCGCTGGTGTCCACCAGGACCGCGTCCGCGGCCTGGGTGAGCGGGGCGGTCGCCCGCGAGGAGTCCGCCGCGTCCCGGCGCGCCAGGTCGGCGGCCATCGCGGTGATGGTCGCCTCGTCGATGCCCTTGGCCCGCAGCTCGGCGGCCCGGCGCTCGGCGCGGGCCGTCTCGGAGGCGGTCAGGAAGATCTTGACGGTGGCGTCCGGGAAGACCACGCTGCCCATGTCCCGGCCCTCGGCGACAATGCCGCGCGCGGCGACCCCGGCGCAGCCGCGCTGCAGCTCGACCAGCCGCGCGCGCACCGCCGGCACCGCGGCGACGGCGCTGACCTGCGCGGTCACCTCGGGGCCGCGGATCGGGCCGGCGACGTCCCGGCCGTCCACGGTGATGGTCGGGCCGTCCGCGTCGGTGCCGGACACGATCACCGGCTTGCCGCACGCGAGGGCCACCGCCTCCGGGTCGTTCACGTCGACCCCGTTGGCCAGCATCCACCAGGTCATCGCCCGGTACATGGCACCGGTGTCCAGGAAGCTCAGGCCCAGCCGGGCGGCGACCGCCCGGGAGACGGTCGACTTGCCGGAGCCGGAGGGTCCGTCGATGGCGACGACGACCGGGGCGTGCGCTCGGTCGGCAGTGTCCACGGCGCGAACCTCTCTCTGAGTCTCTGAGCATGGCAACCCGAACTGCGGGGATGCCGGGGATGGTCTCTACAAGGTTAATGGACCGCCGCACGACCCGGCCCCGCCGGTGACCGGCCCGCTCCGCTCTCCCCGCACCCCGCCCCTCACCGGGAGCACCCCGGAGCACTGGGAGCGCCGTGGAGCACCGCGAGCACCGCTAGGACAGCGAGCACCGTGCCGGCACCGTGCGGACATCGCCAGAAGAGCGAGCACCGCCGCGGCGGCGAACGTTGCCAGAACGGGTAGCGCCGCTAGGACGGCGGGCACCGCGCAACCCGACGGGTGTCAGTCCCGGACGCTCCACCCGCTCGCCCGCAGCGCGGCCGTCAGCGGCCGCACCGCCGTCGGCGCCACCGACAGCTGGACGAAGCCCACCTGCTGCCCGGTGGAGTGCTCGATGTCGACGTCCTCGATGTTCACGCCCGCCGCGCCGACCTCGCCGAACAGCCGGCCCAGCTCACCGGGCTGGTCGCCGAGGACAACGGCGACCGTCTCGTACCGGGTGGGCGGCGCGCCGTGCTTGCCGGGGATCCGGGCCTGGCCGGTGTTGCCGCGCCGCATGACCGCCTCGATGCCCGCCGCGCCGCCGCGCCGGTCGGCCTCCTCGGCGGCCTGCAGGGCGCGCAGCGCGGTGACCGTTGCGCCGAGGTCGGTGGCGACCTCCTCCAGCACGTCGGCGACCGCGCCGGCGTTGGCGGAGAGGATGTCCACCCACATCGCGGGGTTGGAGGCGGCGATCCGGGTCACGTCCCGCACACCCTGGCCGGAGAGCCTTATCGCGGTCTCGTCGGCCTTCTCCAGCCGGGCGGCGACCAGCGAGGAGAGCAGCTGGGGGGCGTGCGAGACCAGCGCGACCGCGCGGTCGTGCGCGGCGGCGTCCATCACGATCGGCACGGCCCCGCAGAGCGCGACCAGTTCGAGGACGGCGTTCAGCGTCTCGGTGTCGGTGTCGGCGCCGGGGGTGAGCACCCACGGCCGGCCCTCGAAGAGGTCCGCGCGGGCGGCCAGCGGCCCGGACCGCTCCCGGCCGGCCATCGGGTGGCTGCCGATGTAGTGGACGGTGTCGCAGCCGAGCGCGGCGACCTCGGCGCGCGGGCCGGCCTTGACACTGGCGACGTCGGTGTAGCAGCGCGCGAGTCCGCGGCGCTGGCAGTCGGCGAGCACCTTGCCGACCAGCGCGGGCGGGACCGCGATGATCGCGAGGTCCACCGGCCCGTCGGCGGGTTCGGTGATCCCGGCCCCCAGCGAGGCGGCGGTGCGGGCGGCGTCCGGGTCGGCGTCCTCCAGATGGACGGTCAGGCCCCGTCCGGTGAGGGCGAGCGCGGCGGACGTGCCGATGAGTCCGGTACCGACGACGGCGGCTGTGCGCATGGCGGGGTGGCTCTCCTCACGGAACTGCGCGGAAGTGGAACGCGTCGGCACCCATCCTCCCCCATCACCGCCACCGCCCGTGCCGCAACCGCACCAACGCCCCCGGCCGTCCCCCCTCACGCGGCCCGCGCCACCGCGGCGCCTGCCGTGCCGCCCGCCCGCCGCGCACCGCGAAATCCGGGGACGCGGGCACCGCCGCACGGCAGGATGGGCCGCCGACGGTACGCGACGAAGGGGTTGGCCGGGTGAACGATCAACACAGCAGCGACCAGCACAGCAACAACCAGCACAGCAGCGACCAGCAGCGACCGCACGAGGACGGCACCGGCCGGGCCACCGACGGCGCCGCGGTCCCCGCCGTCCCGGCCGTGCCCTCCGTGCTGGACTCCGTGGTCGTCCACGCCGTCGGCGCGGTCTGCCGCCGCCGGGCCCGCGCGGCCCTGCCCGCGGACGGACGGCTCCGGCTGACCGGCCTGCCCGAGGGGCTCGACGAACGCTCGCTGCGCGCCCGGGTCCTCGCCGGCCCGGCCGGCACCGCCGTCACCGAGGCCCGTCTCGAAGCCGTCGCCGCACTCCGCGAACCCGCCGAACTGCCCGAGCTGCGCCACCGGTTGGAGGCTGCCGAGGAGCACCGCGACGCCCTGCGGGAGCAGCGCCGACTGGTCCTCGCCGCCATTGCCGAGACCGCCGCGCTGCGCGCCGTCCCGCCGCCCCGCCGCCGCGACGAGCCGCTGCGCCGCACGCCCGCCGACGCCTGGCTGGAGCTGGCCGAGTTCGTCGACGAGCGCCTCACCGAGTTGCACGGGCGCGCCGGGCGCCTCGACGGCGAGATCGAACTCGCCGGCCACGAGATCACGGTGCTCAACGAGCAGGTCGTCCGGCTGTCCCCCGACGAGTGGCACGAGCCCGTCGAGACCACGACGACGGCCCTGCTCACCCTCACCACCCCCGCCGCCCCCACCACCACCGGCACCCCCGCCGAACCGGCAGCCGAGCTGGAACTCGAACTGGAGTACACCGTCCGGGCCGCCCGCTGGGTCCCCTCCTACCGGCTCTCCTACCGCCAGGGCGCCGACACCGGCCGACTCCTGCTGCGCGCCTCGGTCGCCCAGCAGACCGGCGAGGACTGGACCGGCGTCCGGCTCGCCCTCTCCACCGCCGACCTCGACCGCCGCACCGAGCTGCCCAGGCTGCGCTCGCTGCGGATCGGCCGCAGCCAGCCGCCCCCGCCGTCCTCCGGCTGGCGCGAGCCTCCGGCCGGTCTGGCCGACCTGTTCACCGGCTACGACGCGGCCGGCCCGGCGCCGATCAACCCCCTCCGGGTGCCCGGCGGAGCCGCCGGCGGCGCGTTCGCCGCCGAGCCCCGGCTCACCGCCACAGTCGCCCCGACCGTCGCCGCACCGCCGCCCCCGCCGCCCGCCGCCGCACCGGCGCCGCAGCCCCCGGGCGGTCCCGCCCGCTCCCGCTCCCGTGCCGGCGGCCTGCGCGCCGCCGACGAGCTGAGCGGGCCGGGCGGACCGATGGCCGAAAAGGTGGCCTACGCCGGCTACGGCGCGCCCCCGCCCGCCCCCGGCGGCGCCCCGGGCCACGACACGGCGGCCTTCGCCGGGTCCGGCGCCCCCGCCCCGTACGCCCCGCTCACGCCCCCGTCCGGCCCGCCCGTCCCGGACGAGCAGCTGCTCGACTACCCGGCGCTGGAGCTCTTCGGCCCGGACACCGCCGCCGACCGGCGCGGCACCCTGCACCACCCGCCCCGCCCCCGCGCCACCAGCCCCCGCGCCACCGGCCCCCGCAGCGCCCCCGAGCACCCCACCCCCGGGCTGGAGCGCCTCCCGCTGCCGCACCACGCCGTGCCGCCGCGCGTCTCGGCCGGCTCCTTCGACCACCGCTTCGACGCCGCCGCGCCCGCCGACCTCCCGTCCGACGCCACCTGGCACACCGTCACGATCGGCGAGATCCCGGTCAGCGTGAGCCCCGAGTACGTCACCGTGCCCGCCGTCGAGGAGCGGGTCTACGCCACCCTGGTGATCGCCAACGCCACCGCGCAGGCCGTGCTCGCCGGCCCGGTCGAGGTGACCGTCGACGACGAGTTCCTGCTCACCGCCGCCCTGCCCACCCTCGCGCCCGGCGGTGTGCGCCGACTGGGCATCGGTGTCGCCGAGTCGGTCGAGGTGACGCGCCGTACCGAGCTGCGCGAGTCCACCGCGGGCATGCTGAACAGCAGCACCGTGCTCGACCACCGGGTGCACGTCGAACTGGCCAACCGGCTCGGCCGCCCGGTCACCGTCGAGGTCCGCGAACGGGTGCCGGTCAGCTCCGACGCCGACATCCGGATCGAGGAACGCCCCGGCTGGCACGCACCGGACGAACCGTCCACCGAGTGCCCGCCGAGCACCCGGCTCCGACGGGTCGAGCTGCCACCGGGCGGCCGGGCCGAACTGGACGCCGGCTACCAGATCAGGATCCCGGCCGGAAAGGCCATCGTCGGCGGAAACCGGAGGAACTGAACGTGACCGTCACCCCCCTCCCCGGCACCACGCGTCCCGCGACGCCGCTGCCCGTCACCGCCGTCACCTGTCTGGAGGACCGCGCCCAGGTCGAACGCACCGCCACCGCGGAGCTGGCCGCCGGCGTCCAGCGGCTGCGGCTGGGACCGCTCACCGCGCTCGCCGTCGACCGCACCCTGCGCGCCGAGTCCGCCACTCCGGGCGTCCGCGTCCTGGACGCCCGGATCACCCGCGCCTGGACGCCGCGCGCCCCGCTGCCGCCCGGCCCGGAGGACTCCGCGCTGCGCCACCGGCTGCACGCCCTGGAGGAACGCGAACGCGCCGAGGAGCAGCTCGCCGACCGCCTGGAGGCCCGGCTGGCGCTGCTCGCCCAGCTCTCCGCCGACCTGCTGCGCGAGGTCGGCGAGGGCGCCGGCGTCGGCGAGGTCGAACGCGTGCGCTGGCACCGCGAGCTGAACCGGGTCGACGCCGAGCGCGAGCGCTCCGGCGAGGAGCTGCGCGCCACCCGGGCCCGGCTGCGCAAGCTGGCGCTGGAACAGGCCGCGGCACGCACCGCCGTCGCGGAGGCCGAGGAGGAGCCCACCGAACTGGTCGCCCATCTGGAGCTCACCGTCGAGGCCCGGGAGGCCGGGCCCGCCCGGCTGACGGTGGGCCATCTGGTGCCCTGCGCGCTCTGGCGGCCGTCCTACCGGGCCACCCTGGCCGAGGGCGTGCTGCGGCTGGACTCCGAGGCGGTGGTCTGGCAGCGCACCGGCGAGGCGTGGACCGGCGCCCGGCTCACCTTCTCCACCGCCCGCTCCGCCCTCGCCACCGAGCCGCCCGCGCTCGCCGAGGACGTGCTGACGCTGCGCGAGCGCACCGCCGAGGAGCGGCGCACCGTGGAGGTGGAGCTGCGCGAGGAGACGATCTCCGAGCTGCGCCCGGACGGCGCGCTGCCGGGCGTGGACGACGGCGGCGAGGTGCGGGTGCTGACCGCCCCGGCGCCGGCCACGGTGCCCTCCGACGGCCGGGCGCACCGGGTCCCGCTGAGTTCCTTCACCGGGGCCGCGCACAGCGAGTACGCCTGCGCGCCGGAGCTGTCCCCGCTGGTCACCCAGGTGGTCCGGTTCCGCAACACGGCCGGGCACCCGCTGCTCGCCGGACCGGTCGAGCTGGTCCGCGGCAGCGGCTTCACCGGGCGCGGCCGGCTGCCGTTCACCGCGCCGGGCGCGGACGCCGAGCTGTCCTTCGGCAGCTCGGACGGCTACCGGGTGGTGCGCGAGACCGACGAGCGCCGCTCCACGGCCGGCCTGAGCCAGCGTTCGGTGACCACCCGCACGGTGCGGCTGCACCTGTCGCGGTTCTCCGGGCCGGAGGAGCACGACGAGCAGCTGGTCGCGGTGCGTGAGCGGGTGCCGGTCTCCGAGGTGGCGGCGGTGGAGGTGCGGCTGCGCAAGGAGGAGTGCTCGCCCGCGCCGGACGCCTTCGACGCCGAGGGCGTCGTGCGCTGGGACGTCCCGCTGGGCCCGGGCGCCCGCCGCTCGCTCACCCTGGTGTACGAGGTCTCCGCCTCCGGGAAGGTGGCCGGTCTCTGAGGGCGGGCCGGGCCCGGGCGTGCGAACCGCCGCCCGGGCGAGCGCCCGGGCCCGGCCGGAGCGGGTACAACAGGAGCATGATCCTGCACCTCGCCCCCTTGGACGACTGGCTGGCCGATCCGGGCCGGCCGTACGCGACCGCCTCGCTGCTCACCGACGGGTTCATCCACTGCGCGGCGGACGAGCAGACCGCGCTCGCCGTGGCCAACGCCTTCTTCGCCGACGCCCGCGAACCGCTGATGGTGCTGCTGATCGAGGAGTCGCTGGTGGAACCGATGGTCAAGTGGGAGGCCGCGCACGGCGGACCGCCGCCCGGGGCCACCCCCGGGGTGCTGTACCCGCACATCTACGGGCGGCTGAACCGTACGGCGGTGGTCGGCCTGGAGAAGGTCGAGCGCGGCCCGGACGGCCGCTGGGCCTCGCTCTCCCCCTGGAGCTGACGCCCGCGCACCGGTCGGCGGCCAGGGTCTGTCTCCTGGACTTCGGCGGCCCCGGCAAGGATCCAGGAGACAGGTCCTACAGCCAGCCCCGTTCCCGGGCCGCCATGCCGGCCTGGAAGCGGGTGGTGGCGCCCAGCTCGCGCATCAGCGACTGGAGCCGGCGCTGGGTGGTCCGGGCGCTCCAGCCCAGCGAGCGGGCGATCGACTCGTCGGTGAGGCCGGCCGCCAGCAGCCCCAGCAGCTTGCGGTGGTCGGCCTCCGGCTCCAGCGTCCCGTCGCCGGTGCCGATCGCGGCCTGCAGCTGGACGGCGCGCTCCCACTCCGCCTCGAACAGCGTGTCCAGTGCCTGGAGCAGCGCCGAGGGGTGGATGACGTAGGCGGCGTCGAGGACGCTGTCGCCGACGCTGATCGGGATGATCGCCATCCGGTCGTCCGACATGACCATCTTCATCGGGAGCACCGGCCGGACCCGGGCCTCCTCGCCGTCGGCGACCCCGACCAGGATGTTCTTCTCCAGCCGGCCCGGCCAGGCCACCGCCTCCCGGTCGTAGACGGTCCGGAACCGCACGCCCTCCTTCAGTCGCTGGCGCTGCAGCGGGATGTTGGCGACCGGGTCCTGGATGTAGGGCGGGCAGTCGAAGCCGCGGATCTGGTACTGGCTGGTCTCGGTGATGTGTTCCAGCCGCTGGGCGATGGCCTCGCCGCCGGTCAGCACCTCGACCGAGTGCGCCGGGTCGGTGTAGCGCGAGGCCTCCCGGAAGGCGTCCATCAGCCGGTGCATCTCGGCCCGGGCGTGCCGCAGTTCGGACTCCCGGTGGCCGATCAGCGTGCCGATGGCGACGTCCGGGGCGACCGGCAGGAAGCGCTGGCGGTCCACCGGGGCCCGGGTGGCCATGCCTTGCTGGGCGAGCCGGTCCAGGGCCCGCAGGCTCTGCTGGAGGGTCAGGCCGCAGAGCCCGGCGAGGTCCTCGGCCGTGGACTGCGGGTTGGCCACCAGCGCCGCGTAGACCCGCCCGTCCGGTCCGGCCAGTCCCAGAGCGCTGAGTGGTGCATCGGACACGGCGTCGCTCCCCGTTCGACTCTCGCCCCGCGCCGGGTGGCGCAGTCCCGCCACCCGGCGGGTCGTGGTCAGGTGGCCATACTCGGCCACGGGTCCTGGGGCTGACAAGGCGATCACGGCCGATGCGGCCCGCTTCACAGCAGGATCCGCCGGACGACGGAGGGCCTCCCCGCCGAGTGGCGGGGAGGCCCTCCGGGGACCGTCGCGGCAGCCGTTACAGCCCGACCTCGCGCATCAGCTGGCCGACCTCGGGGTTGGTCAGCCGGCGCAGCCAGCCGGACTTCTGGTCGCCGAGCGCGATCGGCCCGAAGTGGGTGCGCACCAGCTTCTCGACCGGGAAGCCCACCTCCGCCAGCATCCGGCGGACGATGTGCTTGCGGCCCTCGTGCAGGGTCACCTCGACCAGGTAGTTCTTGCCGACGTTCGAGATGACCTTGAAGCTGTCGGCGCGGGCGTAGCCGTCCTCGAGCTCGATGCCCTTGGCCAGCTGCTTGCCCAGGTCGCGCGGGATCGGCCCCTGGATGGCGGCCAGGTAGGTCTTGGTCACGCCGTACCGGGGGTGGGTGAGGCGGTGGGCCAGCTCGCCGTGGTTGGTGAGCAGGATGATGCCCTCGGTCTCGGTGTCCAGGCGGCCGACGTGGAACAGCCGGGTCTCCCGGTTGGTCACGTAGTCGCCGAGGCACTGGCGGCCGTCCGGGTCCTCCATGGTGGAGACCACGCCGGCCGGCTTGTTCAGCGCGAAGAACAGGTAGGACTGGGTGGCGACGGTCAGGCCGTCGACCTTGATCTCGTCCTTCTGCGGGTCGACCCGCTTGCCCTGCTCGGTGACCCGCTTGCCGTTGACCTCGACCCGGCCCTGCTCGATCAGCTCCTCGCAGGCGCGCCGGCTGCCGATGCCGGCCCGGGCCAGCACCTTCTGCAGGCGCTCGCCCTCGGGCTCGCCGAAGGTCTTCGGCAGCTTGACGGCCGGCTTGTCGTGCCGGGCCAGCACCGCGTCCTCGATCCGGGCCTGCAGCTCGCGCGAGCGCTGCGGCTGACGGCGCGGGTCGCCCGGGGCGCCCTGGCCCTCCCGGCGCGGGCGCGGGGCCGGGCCGGGCCGGCGCCCGGCGAAGCCGCCGCGGGCCGGGGTGGCGTTGGGGCCGCCGCCGTACTCGGGGCGGTCGTACTTGCGCTCCTCGGGCCGCAGCGGGCGGTCCGGGTAGCGGCGGTCGTCGCGCCGGTCGTCCCGCCGGTCGTCCCGCCGGTCGTCGCGGCGGCTGTCGCGCCGGTCGTCCCGGCCGTACGAGCCCGAGCCGCCGCGCGGGGCCGAGCCGCCCCGGCCGCCGCCGGAGCCGCCGCCGTACGAACCCCCGCGCGCGCCGGAGCCGCCGCGGCCCGAGCCGCCCCCGTAGGAGCCGCCCCGGCCGCCCCCGCCCTGTCCGCCGCGACCGCTGCCGCCGCCGCTGCTGTTCCTGCCGTTGCCACTGCTACGCATCAAAGTGTCCGTACGTCGTTACCGTCTGGGCTGTGCGGTCGTTTCGGCCGACCTCACCGCCCCCTACCGATCAGGCGCAGCCCGACCGGCCTCGCCACTGCCGTCCGCGGCCTGCGCGGCCGCGGCGGCGACCGCCTCCGCGATCATCGTGCCCTCCAGGGACTCCGCTTCCACGTCGTCGACCTCGGGCAGGAAGGGAGCGAGCTCCGGCAGCTCGTCCAGGCCGCGGAGCCCCATCCGTTCCAGGAAGTAGTTCGTCGTCCGATACAGGATCGCACCTGTTTCGGGCTCGGATCCGGCCTCTTCCACCAGTCCTCGCTGTACCAGGGTACGCATCACGCCGTCACAGTTCACACCGCGGACGGCCGAGACCCGCGATCTGGACACCGGTTGCCGGTAGGCGACCACCGCCAGGGTCTCCAGTGCCGCCTGGGTCAGCCGGGCCTGCTGGCCGTCCAGGAGGAAGCGGTCGACGGCCGGAGCGCAGGCTTCGCGGCTGTAGAAACGCCAGCCGCCGGCCACCAGCCGCAGGTCGAATCCCCGTCCCTGGGCGGTGTACTCGGCGGACAGCTCGCGCAGCGCCGCCGCCACCTGCGTGCACGGCCGGTCCAGCACCGACGCCAGGTGGGCCTCGGTGGCCGGCTCGTCGACGACCATCAGGATCGCCTCCAGCTCGGCCCGCAGCCCGGGGCCGCCGTCCGCCACCGCCGCCGTCACCGGCACCTCGGTCGCGTCCGCCAGCGGCGCCTCGGACACCACCGGCTCCGCCACGTCGGGCACCACCGGCACCACCGGCTCCGGCGCCTCCGGCACCGTCGGTGCCGGCTCCAGCCACTCCTCGGCGCGTGCCCGCCCCGGCACACCCAGCACCCGCCGGGCCGGCCGTCCGCCGCCCGCGCCGCCGTTCCCGGCCGTCATCGCCCGTCCTCCTCGCCCTTCGCCGCCCGCGCCGCGGCCTCGCCCGCCGGCCGGTCGAACTCGTCCGTCACGTCGACCGCGCCCCGGTCCGCCTCGGCCACCCACCGCACCAGCAGTTCGCCGAGCGCGTCCGGCTGCTCGAAGGCGAGCACCCGCTCGCGGTACAGCTCCAGCAGTGCCAGGAAGCGGGCGACCACGACCATGGTGTCCGGGGCGTCGGCGACGAGCCGCTGGAAGGTGGCCTCGCCCAGCTCGGTCAGCAGCCCGGCCACCAGGCCCGCCTGCTCGCGCACGCTCACCGGCGGGGCGTGGATGTGGTCGACGTAGACGACCGGCTTCGGCTTCGGCGCCATCGCCCGGGCGGCGAGCCGGGCGAGGCGCTCGGTGCCGATGCCGATCACGACCTCGGGCAGCAGTTCCGCGTGCCGCGGCTCCAGGCCGACGGTCCGGGGCCGCCGCAGCAGCTCGCCGGCCCAGCGCTCGCCGAACAGCGCCGCCGCCCGCTTGTAGGCCCGGTACTGGAGCAGCCGGGCGAAGAGCAGGTCGCGCGCCTCCAGCAGGGCGAGGTCCTCGTCGTCCTCGACCTCGGCGGCGGGCAGCAGCCGGGCCGCCTTGAGGTCGAGCAGGGTGGCGGCGACGACCAGGAACTCGGTCGCCGCGTCGAGGTCCCAGTCCGGTCCCATGGCGCGGATGTGGGCCATGAACTCGTCGGTGACCGTCGCCAGCGCGATCTCGGTGACGTCCATCCGGTGCTTGGCGATCAGGCTCAGCAGCAGGTCGAACGGGCCCTCGAAGTTGTCCAGCCGGACCCTGAAGCCGCCCTGCGGCCCGCCGCCCTCCGGCGCACCCGGCCCGGCCGCTCCAACGGCGGTCCGGTCGACGACGGGGATCTCGGGCGTACTCGGCATGACGGTCCATCTTCGCCCGCCCGCGCCGCCCGCCCCGCACCGGGGCCCGCCGACACGCCGCACCGGACTGTCCCGGACCCCCGCGGCCCCGGGAGCGGGCTCAGCGCCCGCGCAGCCGCCGTACCAGGATGCTGGCCTCACCGCGCTGCTCCAGGTCCGCCAGCACCACCGCGATGGCCTCCCGGACGATCCGGCCGCGGTCCACCGCCAGACCGTGCTCACCGCGGAGCACCAGCCGCGCGTGTTCGAGGTCCATCAGTTCCTCGGCGGACACGTACACGGTGATCTTCTCGTCGTGCCGCTCGCGCCCGCTCGGGCGGCGCGGGGCACGGCCCCGCGGCCTCGGCCGCTCCTCGGCGGCACCCGCGTGCTGGCGCGGCGCAGGGGCCGCCGCGCGGCCTCCCGGCCCGGTGCCGCCCTGGCCGCCCGGCTGCGCGGGCGCGGGTACGCCGGCCGCGCCCGGTCCGCCGATCGCGCGGCGCGGCGCGCGCCTCGCCACTGCCTGGTCCCCGGCCGCCCCGTCGCCGCCCTCGGCGTGCTCGGGGCCCTCGCCGCCGGTGGCGCCGGCGCCGTCGACGCCCTCGGCGTCGTCCGCGTCACCGACGCCGTTGACCGCCCGCGCGGTCTCCGGTCTGGGCGCCTCGGCGGCCGAACGCGACGCGAGGGACGGCGACAGCGCCATCCCGCCGGTGGTTCGGAACAGCTCGTCGGCACCCGGGAGACTCACTCGGCGGGGCGGCACCGGTCGAGCACCTCCCTGGCGAGCTGGCGGTAGGCGGCGGCACCGACCGAATTGGTCGCGTACGTCGTGATCGGTTCGCCGGCGACGGTGGTCTCCGGGAAGCGCACGGTCCGCCCGATGACGGTGTGGAAGACGTGGTCGCCGAACGCCTCGACGACGCGCGCCAGCACCTCACGGCTGTGCACGGTGCGCGAGTCGTACATGGTGGCGAGGATGCCGTCCAGCCGCAGCTCGGGGTTGAGCCGCTCGCAGACCTTCTCGATGGTCTCGGTGAGCAGCGCGACGCCGCGCAGCGCGAAGAACTCGCACTCCAGCGGCACGATGACGCTGTGAGCGGCCGTCAGCGCATTGACCGTCAGCAGACCCAGCGAGGGCTGGCAGTCGATGATGACGTAGTCGTAGTCGGGCAGCAGCGGCTTCAGGGCGCGCGCCAGCGCGGACTCCCGGGCCACCTCGCTGACCAGTTGCACCTCGGCGGCGGAGAGGTCGATGTTGGACGGCAGCAGGTCCATGCCCGGCACGGCCGTCTTCAGCAGCACCTCGTCGGCCGTCAGCCCGCGCTCCATCAGCAGGTTGTAGACCGTGACGTCGAGTTCCATCGGGTTGACGCCGAGGCCGACAGAGAGGGCGCCCTGGGGGTCGAAGTCGACGAGCAGCACGCGGCGGCCGTACTCGGCCAGCGCCGCGCCCAGGTTGATGGTCGACGTGGTCTTGCCGACGCCGCCCTTCTGGTTGCACATCGCGATGATCTGCGCGGGGCCGTGCTCGGCCACCGGCGCGGGGATCGGGAAGTAGGGCTGGGGGCGCCCGGTCGGTCCGATCCGCTCGCGACGCTGGCGGGCGGCGTCGGGGGCGAGCGTGGCCGCGTACTCGGGGTCCGGCTCGTACTCGGCGTCGGGGTCGTCGTAGGCGCCGTAGGCGAACTCGCCGTAGGCCAGGCCGTGGGCCGGCAGTTCGGCGTCGTAGTCGGTCACCGTGGTCACCTGTGCTGTGTTCTGGCGTGCTTCGAAAGTACGGAGAGCGACCGAGCCGACCTCGGCCGAGCCCACGGAGGGCTGCCTGGCCCCGGGCTCCTCAGTCGGCTGGCCGGCGGTGTGCGCCGCCAGTCCTGGCTGACCACCCCCGGGAGCAAATGTCGACTCATTCACAAGTCGTCTTACCTCCTTGGGCATCCAGGACTCTATGTCGATTCGTCAGCGTGGCAGCATGCCGACGGTTTGCGACTCTAGGCCGTTCAAGGCGTTCGCAGCAACACAATCCACGGTAGTGGGCAGGATGTGTCGACTATCAGGCAACCCTCTGTCAAGGGATGCGAAGGCCTCTGACTCCAAGGTTTCCGGGGTCGGGTGACACGACCGACGGAGATTGACGACAGAGCGACCCTCACCCCGCGCCCCGGACGTCACCACCGGATTCACCCCTCGTTCACGCGGGGACCGGGAGGCCTCGGTGACCCCCTGTGCACGGGCACGGCGAAGCCCCCGGCCCGGAGTGCACCGGGCCGGGGGCGACACGCGTCACGCTCAGGCGAGCACGGACTCCAGGGAGACCGACTCCAGGCCGAAGGCCTCGGCGACGGCGGCGAAGGTGATCTGGCCCTCGTGGACGTTCAGACCCTTGGCCAGCGCGGCGTCGCGGCGCAGCGCCTCCTTCCAACCGCGGTTGGCCAGCTCGACGACGTACGGCAGCGTCGCGTTGGTCAGCGCGTAGGTGGAGGTGTTGGGGACGGCGCCCGGCATGTTGGCCACGCAGTAGAAGACCGAGTTGTGGACCTGGAAGGTCGGCTCGGCGTGCGTGGTGGGGTGCGAGTCCTCGAAGCAGCCGCCCTGGTCGATGGCGATGTCGACGAGCACGGAGCCCGGCTTCATGCGGGAGACCAGCTCGTTGGTGACGAGCTTCGGGGCCTTGGCGCCCGGGATCAGCACGGCGCCGATGACCAGGTCGGCCTCGACGACGGCCTTCTCCAGCTCGAAGGCGTTGGACATGATGGCCTTGATCTTCGTGCCGAAGATCTTGTCGGCCTCGCGCAGCTTGTTGATGTCGCGGTCCAGCAGGGTCACGTCGTAGCCCATGCCGATGGCGATGGTGGCCGCGTGCCAGCCGGAGACGCCGCCACCGATGACGACGGCCTTGGCCGGGTGGGTGCCGGGCACGCCGCCGGGCAGGGTGCCGCGGCCGCCGGCCGGACGCATCAGGTGGTACGAGCCGACCTGCGGGGCCAGGCGGCCCGCGACCTCGGACATCGGGGCGAGCAGCGGCAGGGCGCCGTTGGCGAGCTGCACGGTCTCGTACGCGATGGCGGTGGTGCCGGAGGCGACCAGCGCGTCGGTGCCGGCCCGGTCGGCCGCCAGGTGGAGGTAGGTGAAGAGCGTCTGGCCCTTGCGCAGGCGGTGGTACTCCTCCGCGATGGGCTCCTTGACCTTCAGCACCAGGTCGGTGGTGGCCCACACCTCGTCGGCGGTGGGGAGGATGGTGGCGCCGGCGGCCACGTACTCCTCGTTCGGGATCGAGGAGCCGACGCCGGCGTTGTCCTCGATGTAGACCTCGTGTCCGTTGCGGACCAGCTCATGCACACCGGCAGGCGTGATGGCCACGCGGTACTCGTGGTTCTTGACCTCGCGGGGGATGCCGACCTTCACGGCTAAACACGTCCTCTTGCCATGGGGGTCCCTACCGGAGAAGACCGGCGGGCCGCGCGCACGGGGGAAGCCTCCGGAAGACACCGGGGCACGGATTGCTGCGCGCTGAGTCGAGTGTAATGAAGCCCAGGCGGCCTGTCAGCCTTCCAATGTGAATAAATCTGCCGGACGCATTGGCAGGTTCGTAGGCTTCCCTCGCGATCTTCCTACCAAAGTCGCACCGACCGGGCATCTTCGACAATACTCCCGAAAAGGCCCGCTACCACCCGGCCGAGACGCGTTCCCGCAGCTCCGCGAGGGCGGTGGCGACCGCCTCCCGGCCGTGCTCGTCGCCGAGCCTGCGCAGCACCGCGAGGGACGCCCGGTACTCCCGCTCGGCCTCCTCGAAGCGGCGCTGGGCGCTGTGCGCCTCGGCCACCCTGGCCAGCAGCCGCGCCTCGGCGGCCTGGTCGCCCATCGACTGCCGCAGGCCCAGCGCCCGGCCGTACCAGTCGGCGGCGCGCACCGCGTCGCCGAGCGCCCGGTGGCAGCCCGCCGCGCCCTCCAGCGCACGGGCACAGAGCGCCTCGTCGTCGGCGGCCCGGGCGTGCTCCAGGGCGGCCCGGTAGTGGCCGCAGGCCTGCTCCCAGCGGCCGGCCACCGCCTGCAGGTCGCCCAGGTTGAGCAGGGCGGCGGAGGCCCGGCGCGGACGGCCGTGCCGCTCGGCCACCGTCAGCACCAGCTCGTGCAGCTGGTAGAGGTCGGCCGGGGCGGCGGCGCCGGTCAGCGGCAGCGACCGGAGCAGGGCGGTGACCAGCCGGCCGGCCGAGCCGTCGAGGTCGCCCTGGCCGATCGCGTCGGCGACCGCGCCGAGAAGTACGTCACGCTCGCCGAGCAGCCACTGCCGGGCGTGCGCGGCGGACGTCAGCCGCAGCGGACCGGGCAGCGGATCGGGGCCCGGCCCGCCGGAGGGGTCCAGCAGCGCCCGGGCGGACTCGGTGAGCCGGACCAGCCGCTCCAGCAGCCGGGCCCGGGCCAGCTCGATCTCGGCGGGCCGGTCCTCCCGCGCGCGCAGCCGGACCAGCCGGGGGTGCAGCCGGCCCGGCACCCGGTAGCGGGCGGTGCCGTCGGCGGCCGGCGGCTCCACGGTGAGCAGTTCCCGCTCGGCGAGCGCCGCCAGCGTCCCGGCGGCCTCCGGGGCCGGGCAGCCGACCAGCGCGGAGGCAGTGCGCAGGTCCGCGCACTGGCCGGGGGCCAGGGTGAGCGCGCGCAGCATCCGGGCCTGGGTGGCGGGCAGGCCCGTGTAGGCGAGGGTGAACGCGCCGATCAAGGGGTCGTTGTCGGGCACCGGGACGGGCTCGGCGGGCTCCGGTCCGGGCCGCACCCAGGCGGCCGGGTCGCGGGCCGGCTCGGCCGGGGGCGCCACGACCGGAGCGGGTGCGGCGGTACTCGGCTCCTGCGCGGCCCCCTTCCGCCGCCTGCCCGGCGCGTTCTTCGCGGACTTCTCCGCCCTCGCGGGCTTCGCGGGCTCCTCGGCCCTCTCGGCCCTCTCGGCCTTCTCGGGCTTCGGCTCCGCGCCGGGCCGCCCCGCGCCCCGGGCCGCCGACGAGGACGCCTCGGCGACGGCCCGCACCAGTTCCTTCGCCGCCTCGGTGACCGCCAGCTTCGGATTGCCGCGCAGCCGCCCCGCCATCAGCCGCAGCGCCGCCGGCTGGGACCCGCAGGCCTCCGCCAGGTCGGCCCCGCCGACCGGGTCGCAGCCGATCCGCGTCCCGCCGACGAGGTCCCCGAGCAGTTCGGCGGCCGCCGGGCGGTCCAGTCCGCCGAGGATGACCGGGTCGATGTCCTCGATCCCGGTGAGCGGCCCGGCCGTGGTGGCGAGCACCAGGCAGCCCGGCTCGTCCGTGAGCAGCGGCCACAGCTGCCCGGCGTCCCGGACGTCGTCCAGCAGCAGCAGGACCCGCCGCCCGGCCAGCGCCCCGCGCAGCGCGACGCAGGCCGGGTCGTCCCGGCCGTCCTCGACGGCGCCGGGCAGCGGGACGCCCGCGGTGTCCGCGCCGAGCTGCTCCAGCAGCCTGCGGGCGACCCGGGCGGGCGGCACCCGGCCGCCGTCGGACGCGGACAGCCGGGCGAAGAGCACGCCGTCGGGGTACTGGGCGGCGGCGGTGACGGCGAACCGCACGGCCAGCGCGGTACGGCCCGACCCGGGCCGGCCGGCCAGCACCAGGACCGGGCTGCGGCCCTCCGTCGGGCGCGCGGCGGCGGCCCGCAGGGCGGCCAGCTCGGTGCGCCGGCCGACGAACAGGGCGGGGCCGACGGGCAGCCGGTCCAGCCCGGGAACGCGCTCGGCGGGCGCGCCGGCCCCGGCCTCCATCGTCACCGTCTTCCTCGCCACCCGTGCCACTCCCGACGTCGCCAGCGCTCACCGAAGGCGCCCCGCAGCGGACGCCCCGTCTGCGAAGCGTAGTTCGACCGTCCGCTCCGGCCGAGGTGACATCCGGTCGTACGAACCGGCGAATCACCCCGCCGGCCGAGCCTGGGCCCTCAGAAGCCCGGGGCCCAGGGCGCCGGGACCCAGGGCGCCGGGACCCAGGGCGCCGGGGCCCAGGGCGCCGGGGCCCAGGGCGCCGGGGGCCTACGCGAAGGGCCGGGCGGGCCAGGGCGAGTCCGCCGGGCGCAGGGCCTCCAGGCCGCCCGGGCCGTGCAGGGCCGCGTAGAGCGCCAGCGTGCCGGTGATCAGGGTGGGGTTGTGCAGCTGCCCGGCGTGGATCAGCCGGACCAGCTCCTCCACCGGCACCCGCGCCGACTCCAGCTCCAGCTCCTCCCCGTGCGCCTCGTACCGCTGCCCCTCCGCCTCGGCGAGGTCGGTGGCCAGGAAGAGCCGCAGTGCCTCGTCCGTCCCGCCGGGCGAGGTGTAGAAGTCGACCAGCACCCGCCAGCTGCCCGCCTTGCAGTGCGCCTCCTCGTACAGCTCGCGCTGGGCGGCGTGCAGCGGGTTCTCGCCGGGGACGTCGAGCAGGCCGGCCGGCAGCTCCCAGAGGCGCTGGCGCACCGGGTGGCGGTACTGGCGCAGGATCAGCACCCGCTGCCGGTCGTCCAGGGCGAGGACGGAGACCGAGCCGGGGTGGGTCTGGTAGTCGCGGCGGGCCCAGCTGCCGTCGGGCATCCGGACCTCCTCGCTGCGCACGCCGGTGACCCGGCCCTGGAACGGTGTGGTGCTCCCCCGGATCTCCCACTCCTCGGCCCGGTCGGCGACCTCGGCGGTGCTGCGCTCGTCCATCACGTCTCCCCTTTTCGTCAGTACGACACAATCTAACGCCGAACGGCGGCCCCGCAGGAATCGCGGGGCCGCCGTCCGAGGGAACGCGGGTGGCCTACTCGGCGTCGGCCGGGGCCGTCTTGATCTCGATCGCGGCCTTCACCAGGCCCGCGAACAGCGGGTGCGGGCGGGTCGGCCGGGACTTCAGCTCCGGGTGGGCCTGGGTGGCCACCAGGTAGGGGTGCACCTCGCGCGGGTACTCGACGTACTCGACCAGGTCGCCCTTCGGGGAGAGGCCCGAGAAGACCAGGCCGGTCTTCTCCAGGTCGGCCCGGTAGGCGTTGTTGACCTCGTAGCGGTGGCGGTGGCGCTCCTCGACGTACTGCTCGCCGTTGTAGACCTCGCGGACGATCGAGCCCTCGGCGAGCTTGGCCGGGTACAGGCCCAGGCGCATGGTGCCGCCCAGGTCGCCCTTGCCGTCGACGATGGCCAGCTGCTCGGCCATGGTGGAGATCACCGGGTGCTTGGCGGCGGCGTCGAACTCGGTGGAGTTGGCCTCGGGCAGGCCGGCCAGGTTGCGGGCCGCCTCGATGACCACGCACTGCAGGCCCAGGCACAGGCCCAGCAGCGGGACGCGGTTCTCGCGGGCGTAGGTGATCGCGCCGACCTTGCCGTTGACGCCGCGGTCGCCGAAGCCGCCGGGGATGCAGATCGCGTCGACGTCACCGAGCTGCTCCCGCGCACCCTCGGGGGTCTCGCAGTCGTCGGAGGTGACCCACTTGATCTCGACCCGGGCGTTGTTGGCGAAGCCGCCGGCGCGCAGCGCCTCGGTCACCGACAGGTAGGCGTCCGGCAGGTCGATGTACTTGCCGACCAGCGCGACCTTGACGATGTGCTGCGGCTCGTGGACGCGGCGCAGCAGGTCGTCCCAGGTGGTCCAGTCCACGTCGCGGAACGGCAGGTCCAGGCGGCGGACGACGTAGGCGTCCAGGCCCTCGCCGTGCAGCACCTTGGGGATGTCGTAGATCGACTTGGCGTCGATCGCGGCGACCACGGCCTCCTCGTCGACGTCGCACATCAGCGAGATCTTGCGCTTGATGGCCTGCGGGACCTCGCGGTCGGCGCGCAGCACGACGGCGTCGGGCTGGATGCCGATGTTGCGCAGCGCGGCGACGGAGTGCTGGGTCGGCTTGGTCTTCAGCTCGCCCGAGGGGCCGATGTAGGGGAGCAGGGAGACGTGCACGAAGAAGACGTTGTCCCGGCCGACCTCGTGGCGGACCTGGCGGACGGCCTCCAGGAACGGCAGCGACTCGATGTCGCCGACGGTGCCGCCGACCTCGGTGATCACCACGTCGACGTCCTCGGTCGCCATCCGGCGGATCCGGGACTTGATCTCGTTGGTGATGTGCGGGATGACCTGGACGGTGTCGCCCAGGTACTCGCCGCGGCGCTCCTTGGCGATGACGGTCGAGTACACCTGGCCGGTGGTGACGTTGGCCGAGCCGTGCAGGTTGGTGTCCAGGAACCGCTCGTAGTGACCGATGTCGAGGTCGGTCTCGGCGCCGTCGTCGGTGACGAAGACCTCACCGTGCTGGAACGGGTTCATGGTGCCCGGGTCCACGTTGAGGTACGGGTCGAGCTTCTGCATCGTGACGCGCAGGCCGCGGGCCTTGAGCAGGGCACCGAGGCTGGAGGCGGTGAGGCCCTTGCCGAGCGACGAGGCGACACCCCCGGTGACGAAGAGGTGCTTGGTCGTCACGGCGCGGCCGTTCGATGCCTTGCCGGAATGGGGCTGTGCCAAGAGGGGGCTCCCGTGGGTCGCGAGTCGAAGGTGACGTGGTGGGAGGCTCGCGGCTCGCCGTCCCGACGAGGGAGGCGGTGCGGGGGCACGGCGCCCGGAGGTCGTCGGTTCGGCCGGTCCGGGGCGTTTGATCCCACCGGTCCACGGGATACCAGGGTAACAGTGACCCGGCCCGAACGCGTTCCGGGCCGCCCCCGTGCGGCGGCGGGCGCCCGGTTTCCCGGTCCGGATCCGCCGGGACGCTCCCGGGGCGTACGCCGGGCGCGCCACCGGCGCACCACCCGGCGCAGACGCCACACGCGTCGCACCACCGGCCCGAGCGGGCCACTCCCGATGGCCCGGATCGGCTCGGGCGGGCCATCGCCGGATCCCCACTTCGTGCCATCCGGAGCTGATCCTTCCGAGCCATCCTGGCGGCCTCCCCCGCGATGCGCGGTATTTCCGCCGAAATGCGGCGCCACACCGCGCTGCGCCCGCGTGCTTCGCCCCTTTCGTCCGTCGTAAGCTGCTCGGACGCATCGCCGACAACATGAGCCGCGGAGGGCGTGGGAGGGTCAGGAACCTCTCGGTCCCCGATGCGCGACCGGACCTCCCCGTTATTTCCCGCTCTCCCCACCCACCCAGAGGCTCGATCGAGCCCTCGCGGACACTCCAGCAAGGCCCGCCACCACCCGACGGAGGGCCGGACGTCCCGGGGTGGCACCGGTCTCGCCGTACCCGCAGGCTCCCCCTCGGATCGCCGATGCGTCGTGACCACATTGCGAACTGGAGATCACGTGGCCGGCCGTATCGAGGACTACGCACTCATCGGGGACATGCAGACCGCCGCCCTCGTCAGCAGGGACGGAGCGGTGGACTGGCTCTGCCTGCCCCGATTCGACTCGCCGGCGGTCTTCGCCGGACTGCTCGGCACCGACGAACACGGCTTCTGGCGAATCGGCCCCGCCGAGGCGGTGGCCACCGAACTGCCCTCCCCCGCCACCGAACCGGTCCCCGCCGACCCGACCACCGACGACCCCGCCACCGGACGGGCCGGGCTCACCGACACCGGCGACCTGCGGATCCCGCCGACCGCCGCCGCCCCCGCCCTGCCGGCCGACCGCCGCCGCTACCGGGGCGACTCGCTGATCCTGGAGCAGGAGTGGGACACCCAGGGCGGCACCGTCCGGGTGATCGACTTCATGCCGCCCCGCCCGCTCGCCGGCAAGGACGCCGTCCCGCAGGTGATCCGGATCGTCGAGGGCGTGGCCGGCACCGTCCGGATGCGCTCCGCGCTGCGGATGCGGTTCAGCTACGGCCGGGTCGTGCCCTGGGTGCACCGGGTCGAGCAGCCCGACGGCGGCCACCGCACCGCCGCCGTGGCCGGCCCCGACTCGGTCTGGCTGGACGGCCAGGCCGACACCTACGGCCGCAACCTCACCACCTACGCCGACTTCACCGTCTCGGCCGGCGAGCGGATCGCCTTCGCGCTCACCTGGCAGGCCTCCCACCTGGAGCCGCCCAAGGCCCCGGACGCCGAGGAAGTGCTCGACGCCACCGCCGACTTCTGGCACGAGTGGGTCGGCCAGTGCACCTACCAGGGCCCCTACCGGGAAGCCGTGGTCCGCTCCCTGATCACCCTCAAGGGCCTCACCTACGCCCCCACCGGCGGCATCGTCGCCGCCCCGACCACCTCCCTCCCGGAGGACATCGGCGGCGAGCGCAACTGGGACTACCGCTACACCTGGCTGCGCGACGCCGCGATCACCCTCTCCTCGCTGCTGCGCACCGGCTACCGCGAGGAGGCCCGGGCCTGGCGCGAGTGGCTGCTGCGCGCGGTGGCCGGCGACCCGGAGAACCTGCAGATCATGTACGGCATCGCCGGCGAGCGCGAGCTCACCGAGTCCGCGCTGGACTGGCTGCCCGGCTACGAGGGCTCCCAGCCGGTGCGGATCGGCAACGGCGCGGCCGGCCAGCTCCAGCTGGACGTCTACGGCGAGGTCGTCGAGGCGCTGCACCTGGCCCACATGACCGGCCTGGTCCGCAACGACCACGCCCACCACCTCCAGCTGCGGCTCATCGAGTACCTGGAGGAGCACTGGCAGGAGCCGGACGAGGGCATCTGGGAGGTGCGCGGCCCGCGCCGGCACTTCGTGCACTCCAAGGTGATGGCCTGGGTGGCCGTCGACCGCACCATCAAGCTGCTGGAGCAGACCCCCGAGGACGCCCCGGACGGCGGCCACCTGGAGCGCTGGCGCGACCTGCGCGAGACCATCCACCGGGACGTCTGCGACAAGGGCTACGACCCGGAGCGCAACACCTTCACCCAGTACTACGGCGGCAAGGAGCTGGACGCCTCGCTGCTGCTGATCCCCCAGGTCGGCTTCCTGCCGCCGGACGACAAGCGCGTGATCGGCACCATCGAGGCGATCCAGCGCGAGCTGTCCACCGAGGACGGCTTCGTGATGCGCTACCCGACCCACGACGAGACCGGGAACAACGTCGACGGCCTCTCCGGCCACGAGGGCGCCTTCCTGGCCTGCTCGTTCTGGCTCGCCGACGACCTCGCGATGATCGGCCGGGTGCAGGAGGCCCGCGAGCTGTTCGACCGGCTGCTGGCGCTGCGCAACGACCTCGGGCTGCTCGCCGAGGAGTGGGACCCGCGGCTCAAGCGGCAGGTCGGCAACTTCCCGCAGGCGTTCAGCCACGTGCCGCTGATCGACACCGCGCTGCGGCTGACCGCCTGCGGCGGCGCCTACCTCTCCGCCCAGCCGGACGGCTCGGCCTCCGACCGGGCCGGCGAGCAGGCCACCGTCTGACCGGCGGCGGACGGCGCCAGGACGGCAGAAGGGCGAGGGCCCGCACCGGCCGGTGCGGGCCCTCGCCCTCGTACGCGCTCCCGGTGGACCCGGATCAGCTCATCGCACGGGCCCGTGGCGTGACGGGTCAGTTCCAGACCTTGCCCAGGAGTCAGCCGCCGGGCCTACCGGTTGCGCTGCACCAGTTCGTCGTAGGTGCTGAGCACCTGGGCGACGGTGGCGGCCTCGTCCGGCCAGGTCTGCGCCTGCTGCCGGCCGGCCGCCACCAGGCGCTCGCGGCGCGCCGGGTCGGCCAGCAGCTCGCGCACCGCCCGGCCGAGCGCGGCCGGGTCCCCGGACGGGACCAGCACGGCGGCGTCACCGACCAGTTCGGGGATGCCGCCGACGGCCGTGGCGACCACCGGCACGCCCGCCCGCATCGCCTCCTGGACCACCAGTGAACGGGCCTCCCAGCGGCTGGAGACCACCAGCACGTCGGCGGCGGCCAGCAGGTCGGGCACGTCGGTGCGGTAGCCGAGCAGCCGCACCGGCAGCTTCTCGGCGGCCACCCGCTCACGCAGCCCGGCGGCCTCCGGGCCGTCGCCGGCGACCACCAGCAGCGGCTGCGGGGACAGCGTGGACAGCTCCCGGGTCGCGTCCAGCAGCACCCCGAACGCCTTCTGCGGGACGAGCCGGCCGGCCGCCAGGACCACCGGGCGGTCCGGCCCCGCGCCGAGCAGCGCGGCCCGGGCCCGGCCCCGCTCCAGCCGGCCCTCGGGCATCGGCGGGGCGGCCACCGGGCCGAGCCGGGCGTCCGTGGCGCCGAGCTCGCGCGCCCGGGCCACCAGGTCCGAGGAGGCGCCGAGCACGAGGTCGGCGGCGCGCGCCACCCGGCGCTCCATCAGCCGCTGGAGCCGGCGCTCCATGCCGGTGGCGAGCAGCGCGTGGTGCGCGGTGACCACCAGCGGCGTCTCCGGGCGAAGGCCCGGGAAGCGGCCGGCGGTGCGCAGCGCGAGGTCGGACAGCAGCGCGGCGCGCAGGCCGTGGGCGTGCACCACGTCGGCGCCGGTGAAGGCGCGGCGCAGTTCGCCGATGGCGGTGGCGTCGCTGCGGGCGCCCGCGGTCGGGGTGATGTCGACGAGGTGGAACCGGGCGCCGGTGCGGGAGAAGCCGAACAGCGCGTCCGCGTCGGCGGGGGCGCAGACCGTGACGGTCACTCCGTGCGCGACCAGGCCCTGTGCCAGCGAGCGCACATGCGCACCGATGCCGCCGGTGCTGGCGGCCAGGACGAGCACCACGTGCAGCTGCCCCGGTTCGGGGGTGGCCGCGGCGGCCCGGGCGGCGGAATGGTCCACGTCGTCTCGCATCCGATTCGATCAGCTACGCGCGCCCCGGACGGGGGTTTCCCGCCGGCGGCGCTCGGGACAGGTAGGCCAGTGTCCAGCGGCCACCATGCCAGGTCGGCGGCCCTCTTGGACAGTCGGCGCCCCCGGTGGGGCGCGTCGTGGCCGGTCCGCGAGGGCCGCCCGCGCGGACCGGCTCCGGGCTAGTGCCGGCGGGGGGCGCGGGCCGCGGCGAGCAGTTCCTCGGCGTGCGCCCGGCCGAGCTCGGAGTCCTCCAGGCCGGCCAGCATCCGGGAGAGCTCGCGCACCCGCTCCTCGTCGTTCAGCACCTTGACACCACTGCGGGTCACGGTGCCGTCGTTGGTCTTCTCGACCACCAGGTGGCGGTCGGCGAAGGCCGCCACCTGCGGCAGGTGGGTGACCACGACGACCTGGGCGCTCTCGGCCAGCTTGGCGAGCCGGCGGCCGATCTCGACCGCGGCCTTGCCGCCGACGCCCGCGTCCACCTCGTCGAAGAGGTAGGTGGGGACGGGGTCCGCGCCGGCGAAGACCACCTCGACGGCGAGCATCACCCGGGACAGCTCGCCGCCCGAGGCGCCCTTGGCGATCGGCCGGGGCTGGGCTCCCGGGTGCGGGGCCAGCAGCACCTCGACCTCGTCCACGCCGTGCGGGCCGTAGGCGACGGTGCGGCCCTCGATCTCGATCCCGGACAGGTCGTCGACCTGGCTGATCGCGAAGGTGACCCGGGCGTGCGGCATGGCCAGCTCGGCGAGCTCCGCGGAGACGGCCTGCGCGAAGCGTCCGGCGGCGCCCTGCCGGGCCGCCGACACCTCGGCCGCGAGGTCGGCCAACTCTGCGCGCAGCAGGGTCTCCTGGGCGCCGAGCTCGTCGATCCGGTCGTCGTCCCCGTCCAGTTCGGCGAGCCGCGCGGCGCCGCTCTCGGCCCAGGCGATCACCTCGGCGAGGGTGTTCTCCGGGCCGCCGTACTTGCGCAGCAGCTGGGCCAGGACGGCCCGGCGGTCCTCGACGGCGGCCAGGCGCACCGGGTCGGCGTCCAGGTCGTCGGCGTAGCCGGCCAGGTCGCCGGCGACGTCGGCGAGCAGGTAGCCCACCTCGTTCAGCCGCTCGGCGAGGGCGGCGAGCCGCTCGTCGTGGTGGCGGACGGCGTCCAGGGCGCGGCGGGCCTGGCCGAGCAGGGTGCCCGCGTCCAGCGCCTCCGGGTCGGCCGGGTCGCCGGCCAGCGCGGCGTGCGCCAGGGTGGCGGCGGAGGAGAGCGCGTCGGCGTGGCCGAGCCGTTCGGCCTCGGCGGACAGCTCCTCGTCCTCGCCGGCCACCGGCTCGGCGGCGGCGACCTCGTCGAGGCCGAAGCGCAGCAGGTCGGCCTCCTGGGCGCGCTCCCGGGCCCGGGTGGTCAGCTCCTCCAGGGTGGCGGAGACCTCGCGCAGCCGCCGGTAGACCTCGCGGTAGCGGGCCAGCGGCTCGGCGACGGACTCGCCCGCGTACCGGTCCAGGGCGCCGCGCTGGCGGGCCGGGCGCAGCAGCCGCTGCTGGTCGGTCTGGCCGTGCACGGCGATGAGGTCCTCACCGAGTTCGGCGAGCAGGCCGACCGGAACGGACCGGCCGCCGACGTGGGCGCGCGAGCGCCCTTCGGCGGAGACGGTCCGGCTGATCAGCAGCGCGCCGTCGTCCAGTTCCGCGCCGGCCTCCACGGCCCGGACGGCCACCGGCGAGCCGGCGGGCAGTTCGAGGCGGCCCTCGACGACCGCGCGGGCGCTGCCGTTGCGCACCAGGCCCGGGTCGGCGCGCCCGCCGAGCAGCAGGCCGAGGCTGGTCACCACCATGGTCTTGCCGGCGCCGGTCTCGCCGGTCACGGCGGTGAAGCCGGGGGCCAGCTCGACGACCGCGTCGTCGATGACCCCAAGATCCCGTATCCGCATCTCGTCCAACACGGAGACGACCTTACGAGGTTCCGCCCCCGCCGCGCGACGAGCGACAACGGCGCGCGGCAACTCCGTGCCGCGAAGTTCATCCGTTCCGGGAGTCCGCGGCCGTGCTTTCCCGGCCCGCGACGGGGGCTGCGACAGGGCCCGCGGCGGGGACCGTGCACCAGGGCAGGAAGAACTGCGCGAGCGGGCCGATGGCCAGCGCGTAGGCGACGGTGCCCACCCCGACCGTGCCGCCGAGCAGGACGCCCGCGGCCAGCACGGTCAGCTCGATGCCGGTGCGGATCAGCCGCAGCGAGCGGCCGGTGCGCCGGTGCAGGCCGGTCATCAGGCCGTCGCGCGGTCCCGGGCCGAGCCGGGCGCCGATGTAGAGGCCGGTGGCCAGGCCGTTGAGCACGATCGCGCCGACCATCAGGGCGATCCGCGCCGGCAGCGCCCCGGGGGCCTCGACGACGCGCACGGTGGCGTCCATCGCGGCGCCGATCACCAGCACGTTGGCGACCGTGCCGAGGCCCGGCCGCTGGCGCAGCGGTATCCACAGCAGCAGCACCAGTGCGCCGCAGATGGTCACCCAGGCGCCCACCGAGAGCCCGACGGTGCCCTGCAGGCCCTGGTGGAAGACGTCCCAGGGGTCCAGCCCGAGCCCGGAGCGGAGCATCAGGCCCATGCTGGCGCCGTAGAGGGCGAGGCCGACGAACAGCTGCGGCACCCGGCGGCCCAGCGCGTGGGTGTCGCCCAGCACGCGGACGGCGAGACCCGGCCGCCGGGGAGCGGCGGTGGACGGGGAGGAGGTCGGGGACGGGCGGGTGCTCGCGGGGGTGGCCATGGAATCTCCGGCGGGTGGTGCTGCACCACCGCGACACACGGCCCCGATGGTGGCGGACTCGATGGCCGCCCTGCCATGATGGCCAGGCCAATACGGCCCACGACAGGGCCAATCCCCAGCAAGTGGACTGATGAGCCTTGGCCGACTGGCAGACCACCGTGACGTCCCCGGCGCTCGCCCGGCTGCTCGCCACTGCGCGGCTGCCCGAACCGCCCGGTGCCGCCCGCCGCCCCGCCTACCGCACGCTGGCCGCCCAGGTCCGGCTGCTGGTCTCCGAGGGCCGGCTGCCGGTCGGTGCCCGGCTGCCCGCCGAACGCGAACTGGCCCTCGCCCTGCGGCTCAGCCGCACCACCGTGGCCACCGCGTACGAGGCCCTGCGCGCGGACGGGTACCTGCGCAGCCGGCGCGGCTCCGGCAGCTGGACCGCGCTGCCCGAGGGCTCGGCCCCGCCCAGCGACGCCCTGCACCCGGTGCCGCCGGACGAGCAGGGCCGCATCCTGGACCTCGGCGTCGCCGCGCTGCCCGCACCGCAGCCCTTCCTGTCCACCGCCGCCGCCCGCGCCGTCGAGCAGCTGCCCGCGTACGCCGCCGGACACGGCCACTACCCCACCGGCGTCCCGGTGCTGCGCGAGGCGGTGGCCCGCCGCTTCACCGAGCGCGGACTGCCGACCACCCCCGACCAGATCCTGATCACCATCGGCGCGATGGGCGCCCTGCACCTGGTGCGCCAGGTCCTGCTCGGCCGCGGCGACCGGGTCGCCGTCGAGGCGCCCAGCTACGCGCACACCCTGCAGGCCCTGCGGCTCGCCGAGGCCCGGCTGGTCCCCGTCCCGCTCACCCGCGGCTTCCACTGGGACCTCGCCGAGTGGCGGCGGGTGCTGAGCGGGGCCGCGCCGAAGGCCGCCTATGTGATCCCCGACTTCCACAATCCGACCGGCGCGCTGATCGACGAGGAGCAGCGGCGCGAGCTGCTCGCCGCCGCCCGCTCCGCCGGCACCGTCGTCCTGGCCGACGAGACCACCGCCGAGCTCGGCTGGGGCCTGCCCGAGGGCGTCACCCCGCCCCGCCCCACGGCCGCCCTGGACCGCGCCGCCCAGGTGGTCACGGTCGGCTCGGCCGGCAAGCTGCTCTGGGGCGGCCTGCGGATCGGCTGGGTGCGCGCCGCGCCGGCCCTGGTCCGCCGGCTGGCCACCGCCCGGGTCTACAGCGACGTCGGCGCGCCCGTGCTGGACCAGCTGATCGCCGCCGAGCTGCTGACCACGCACCTCCCGGCGGTCCGCGCCCACCAGCTGACCCGGCTGCGGGACACCGCCGAGGCGCTGGACACCGCCCTGCGGGAACGGCTGCCGCACTGGCGGTTCACCGTGCCGCCGGGCGGGCTGTCGCTCTGGGTCGGCACCGGCGGGGTGTCCGGGGCGGCCCTGGCCCGGGCCGGCGAACGCACCGGGGTCCGGATCGCCGCCGGGAACCGGTTCGGCTCCGACGGCGCGTTCGAGCACCACATCCGGATCCCGTTCACGGTGGCCGCCCCGGCCGTGCCGGACGCCGTCCGCCGGCTGGCCGAGGTCGCCGCCCGGGCCGAGCAGGAGGGCCGCTGGCAGGGCGCCGACGACACCCAGCCCCTGGCGGTCTGACGGGTCCGGCGGACGTCGGGCTGCCGGACCCGTCAGGCTGTCGGACCGGGTCGGTCAGTGGCTGTCCGTGCGGCCGCGCCACCCGGTCACCGGGAGCGCGAACTTCGCCACCAGCCGGTCGGTGAACGGCGCCCGGTGCAGCCGGGCCAGCCGCACCGGCGTCTGTCCCCGGCGCACCTCCACCCGTGCCCCGGCGGGCAGTTCCACCGAACGCCGGCCGTCGCACCAGAGCACCCCGTGCGGGGTCTTCGGCTGCACCTCCACCGCCAGCACCGAGTCCGGCGAGGTCACCAGCGGCCGGGCGAACAGCGCGTGCGCGCTGATCGGCACCATCAGCAGCGCCTCCACCTCCGGCCAGACCACCGGCCCGCCGCCGGAGAACGCGTACGCGGTCGACCCGGTCGGCGTCGCGCACACCACCCCGTCGCAGCCGAAGTTGGAGACCGGACGGCCGTCCACCTCGGTCACCACCTCCAGCATCCGCTCCCGGGAAGCCTTCTCTATCGAGGCCTCGTTGAGCGCCCAGTCGTGGTGCACCACGTCACCGTTGGTGCGGACGATCACATCGAGGGTCATCCGCTCCTCGACCTCGTAGTCGGCGTCGACGACCCGCTCGACCACCACCGCCAGGTCGTCCCGCTCGGCCTCGGCCAGGAACCCGACCCGGCCCAGGTTGATGCCGAGCATCGGCAGGCCGTGCTCACGCGCCAGCTCGGCCCCGCGCAGCAGCGTCCCGTCCCCGCCCGCGACCAGGATCAGCTCACAGCCGTCCGCCGCCCCCGGACCCCCGGCAACCGTCTCCACCCCGTCCGGCAGGTCCAGGTCGACCGCCTCGGCGGCCAGCAGTCTGATCCGGATCCCCGCCTTGAGCAGACCGTGCACCAGTCCTTCGACGCTGCGCAGGGCCGCCTCACGGCCCGTGTGAGCGATCAGGAAGACCGTACGTTCATCACTCATGCCCGCTGCCCTCTCCCTACGCCGTCCGGGTCCCCGTCGGCCCGGTACGGCCGCGCCACCCAGCATGACGGACCGGACGTCCGCAGAGCACCCTATCGGGGGCCTTCGGCAACAGCCCGGTCCACATCCGCCAGGTCCAGCGGCGGCGCGTCCCGGCGCATCCACAGGAAGTACTCGACATTTCCGGACGGCCCGGGCAGGGGGCTCGCGGTGACCGCCCGCACGCCCAGTCCGAGCTCCCACGCCTGCCCCGCCACCTGGCGCACCATCTCGGCGCGCAGCTGCGGGCTGCGCACCACCCCGCCGCTGCCCAGCCGCTCCTTGCCGATCTCGAACTGCGGCTTGACCATCAGCACCAGGTCCGCGTCCTCGGCGGCGCAGCCGGCCAGCGCGGGCAGCACCAGGCCCAGCGAGATGAACGACAGGTCGCCGACCACCAGGTCGACCGGGGTGCCGCCGATCATGTCCAGGGTCAGCTCGCGGACGTTGGTGCGGTCCATCACGGTGACCCGCTCGTCGCTCTGCAGCGACCAGGCCAGCTGCCCGTAGCCGACGTCCACCGCCAGCACGTGCGCGGCCCCGGAGCGCAGCAGCACATCGGTGAACCCGCCGGTGGACGCGCCCGCGTCCAGCGCCCGGCGGCCCTCGACGACCAGGCCCTGCGGGACGAACGCCGCGAACGCCCCGGCGAGCTTGTGGCCGCCGCGCGAGACGTAGTCGGGGTCGTTCTCGTCCTTGGCCACCACGACCGCCGCCGAGGTCTCCACCTGAGTGGCCGGCTTGGTCGCGGTGGTCCCGCCGACGGTCACCCGGCCGGCCGCGATCAGCTCGGAAGCGTGCTCCCGCGACCGGGCCAGCTTGCGGCGGACCAGTTCCGCGTCGAGTCGGCGTCGTGCCACTGCCACTGGTGTTTCAGCTCCTACGGATGGTTGCGCTTCGCCCGGTCAGTCCCGGTCGAGGGCGGCCAGCGTGTCGGCCAGCCGCTGATGGACATCTTCGTACACGGCGACGTGCGCGTCGGTGGGCACCCCGTCCAGCGCCTCCAGCCGGGCCAGGCCGGCGTCCACCTCGGGGTGGCCGGTCGGGCTCAGGTCGACGCCCAGCGGCAGCGGCTCACCGGTGCCGGGAACGGGCAGGGGGACGGGGTCCGGGGCTGGGTCCCGGGCGGGCCCGGCCGGGTTCTCGGGATCAGGCATCGGGCTTCTTCGTGGTGGTCCGGCGGACGGTGGTCTTCCTGGTCGCGGTCCGCTTGGCGGGCGGCTGGTCCTGACCGGCGGCCTCGGCGGTCTTCTTCGCGGCGGTGGTCCGCTTGGCGGTCGCGGTCTTCTTGACGGCCGTCTTCTTCACGGCCGCCTTCTTCGCGGGCTGCTCCTGCGCGGCCGTCCGCTTCGCGGCGGCCGGCTTCTTGGCCGCGGCCTTCTTCGTGGGAGCCGGAGCCGGGGCTTCCGGGGTCGGGGCTTCCGCAGCCGCGGGCACCACCGGGGCAGCCGGAGCCGCACCCCTCCCGGCCGGCGGCACCGGCGGGTCGACCTCCACCGGCTCGTCCACCGCTATCCGCTCCGCTTCCGCCGAGCCCGCCGTCTCCCGCTCCCAGCCGTCCTCGAACAGCCCGCCGGCCCGGGGCGCGGGCGCGGCCGGCGCGGCCCCCTCCCGGCCCGCCGCGTCGTCCTCCTCGACCTCGCGCAGCTTGTTCTCCAGGTAGGCCAGCACCACGCCCACCTTGGTCACCTGGTCGCCGACCCGCTCGAAGGCCTTCTCGACCTCACCGCGCGCCACCCCCACCGCGAGGTCCACCCCGGCCCGCCCGGCGGTCACCGCCTCCTCGGCCAGCGTCTGGAGCGACCGCGCCGACGGCGGGAACTGCCCGCCCAGCCGGCGCTCCACCTCGGCGACGTCGATCCCGCCCTTCTCCAGCAGACCGGCCGCCGTCCCGACGACCCGCTTGCCGACCTCCTCCACCAGCACGGCCGCGGCCGCCACCGCTCCTCGCACCGTCCTCGGCAGCATCCGGGTGCCTCCCATTCGCCTGCGCACATCGTTCCGTCACCTCGACGCCCGGACGGATCCGGGCATCCCACGGACGACGCTACCGCCAAACACGTCCTGCGGTACCGTGGCCCGGCAGTCACGGCCGCCGGGCCCGGCCGTCCGGCCGGAACGCCGCGGCCCGTCGAAGGAGGGGATCCACCGCCATGGCCGACGCCGAGGAGTGCCGCGAGGCGCTGGAGCAGCTCAGCCGCAACCTCGCCAAGGCCACCGGTGACGTCCGCAAGGCCGCCGAGCTGGACCGCTCGCTCAGCTGCCGGATCACCGACCTCGACCTCACCTTCACCGGGCGGCTGCGCGAGGGCAGCATCCAGGACCTCGAGGAGGCCCCCGGCAGCCCCGCCGGAAAGGCCGACATCCGGCTCACCATGAGCAGCGACGACCTGCTCGCCCTGGTCGGCGGCCGGCTCAACTTCGCGTCCGCCTGGGCGACCGGACGGGTCAGGCTGGAGGCCGGCTTCCGCGACCTGCTGCGGCTGCGCACCCTGCTCTGACCCGACCGGTCCCCGGTTCTCCCCGGTTCTCCCCGGTTCTCCCGGGTTCTAGAACCCCAGCTCGGCCAGCGCCTTCCGGCCGTCCACCGGCTCGCCGTTCGCGTCCAGCGCCGTCCACGCCGCCGCGCACAGCGCCCGCAGCCCGTCCCAGCGGTCCGCCCCGACACCCTCCAGCCGCAGCACGCCGTCCTGCGCCGCCGCGACGAACCCGCCGCAGGCGAACCCGCCGTCCGGCCGCGCCGTGACCGGCGCGTGCCCGGTCAGCAACCCCCGCAGGTCCTCCGCCAGATAGGTCGGCCGGTGCTCGGCCGGGGCCGCCAGCAGCTGCGCCGCCGTCGTCACCCCGGTGAAGACCAGCAGGCTGTCCACCCCGCCGTTGAACGCGCCCTCGATGTCGGTGTCCAGCCGGTCGCCGACCACCAGCGGCCGCTTCGCGCCCGTCCGCAGCACCGTCTCCCGGTGCATCGGCGGCAGCGGCTTGCCCGCCACCTCCGGCTCCACCCCGGTCGCCGCCCGGACGGCCGCCACCAGCATCCCGTTGCCCGGCGCTATGCCGCGCGCGGTCGGCACCGTCACATCGGTGTTGGACGCCACCCACGGCAGCCCCGACTGCACCGCGTAGGAGGCCTCCGCCAGCTGCGCCCAGCCCACCGAGGCGTCGAAGCCCTGGACCACCGCCAGCGGCTCCTCGGCCAGCGTCCGGACGGTGACCAGGCCGCGCTCGGCCAGCGCCTCCTCCAGCCCCAGGCCGCCCACCACCAGCACCTTCGCCCCGGCCGGCAGCTTCTCGGCGAGCACCCGGGCCGCCGCCTGCGCGGAGTTGATCACATCCGCCGGCTCGGCCGGCACGCCCAGCTCGGTCAGGTGCGCGGCCACCACCCGGGGCGGGCGGGAGGCGTTGTTGGTCACGTACGCCAGCCGCATCCCGGCCGCGCGGGCCGCCGCCAGCGAGTCCACGGCGTGGTCGATGGCGTTCGGTCCGGCGTACACCACGCCGTCGAGGTCCAGCAGCGCCGTGTCGTACGCCTCGGTCAGCGGCAGCTCGCTGCCGCCCGGGGCGGTCCGTCGCACGGTGGTGGCCGTCTCGGTCATGCCTGCTCTACCTCACTCATCGCGTCAGTCCTGCTCGTCGGTGCTGTCGGCGCCGCCGGTCCCGCCGGTGCCGTCCGGGCTCAGCCGTCCTGCCGGTCCCGCTCACCCGTCGGCTCCGGACCCGCCGTGGTTCCCGGCTCCGGCCCGGCAGCCGGGCCCAGCGGCGGCGGCCGCTCCCCGGCCGGCGGCTCCAGGTACCCCGGAGCCCCCGGCAGCAGCGGGCCGAACGCCCCCGCCCGGGCCGCCAGCGTCGCCCGGGTCTGCCGCAGCGCGGCCCGGTAGTGGTCGGTCTCCGGCCGCATCGCCACGGCCAGCGCCAGGTGCTCGGCGGAGGTCTCGAAGTCACCCAGCCGGGCCGCCGCCACACCCCACCCGAACTGAGCGTAGTCGTCCGACGGATCCGCCAGGGCCACCGCCCGGAAGTTCTCCAGCGCCGCCGCGTACGAGCCCGCGTCGAACTGCGCCCGGGCGAGCGCCTCCCGGATGCTGCGCGAGGCCGGCTCCTCCGCCGCCGCCCGGGCCAGCAGCTGCTCGGCCGCCGCCGGGTTGCCCTGGGCGAGCAGCTTCACGCCCCGGCGGAACCACTCGTAGACGTCGCCCACCGGCTCCCCGGACCGCCGCTGCTCCGGCACGCCGCCGTCCTCACCGGCAGCCCCGCCGACGGCCCCACCAGCGCCGCCACCGGCACCGTCGTCCACCCGCTCGTCGCGCTCGTCCACGCGCCACCTCGCCCTCGGTCACGACACCCGCCCACCGGACCGGCCCGGGTGTTCCGATCTCTGAACAACGCGTACCCGATTACGATGCCCAGAATGAGCACACCCAGTGCAGAAAGCGGAGTGGAGTCTCCGCACGGCGGCCCCGGCGATCCCGGGCGCGTCGCCACCGCAGGTCTGTCCCTGTCCCCCTTCCGCGGCCTGCGCTACGTCCCCGACCGGGTCGGTGCCCTGGCCGCCGTCACCTCACCGCCCTACGACGTCGTCGACCCCGGCCGCAGGCTCGACCTGGAGACCGCCGACCCGCACAACGTCGTCCGGCTGATCCTGCCGCGCCCCGAACCCGAGGACACCGGCGACCGCCCCGACCGCGACACCCGCTACCGGCACGCCGCCCGGCTGCTGCACGAGTGGCAGCGCGAGGGCGTCCTGGCCGCCGACCCGGTGCCGGCCCTCTACGTCTACGAGCAGCGCGTGCCCGCCGCCGGCGACACCCCCGAGCTGCTGCAGCGCGGACTCATCGGCGCCCTGGCGGTCAGCGGCAGCGAGGCCGGCGTCGTCCTCCCCCACGAGGACGTGATGCCCCGGCCGGTCGCCGACCGGGTCGGCCTGATGCGCACCACCCGGGCCAACCTCGAACCACTGCTGCTCACCTACCGCGGCGGCGGCGGGGCGTCCGACGTCGTCGAACGCGCCGTACGCGACGAACCGCTGCTCACCACGACCACCTCCGACGGCACTCACCACCGGCTGTGGGCGGTCACCGACCACGCCGAGATCGCCGAGGTCGGCAGTGACCTGGCCACCTGCCGGGCGCTGATCGCCGACGGCCACCACCGCTGGGAGATGTACCTGCGGCTCCAGCGCGAGCACCGGCACCTGCCGCGCAGTCCCTGGGACCGCGGCCTGGTGCTGCTGGTCGACACCGCCCGCTACCCGCTGCGGGTGCGGGCCATCCACCGGGTGCTGTACCGGCTGCCGGTCTCCGAGGCCCTGCAGCGGCTCGGCGACCAGTGGCGGGTCAAGGAGGTCCCCGGCCCGCTGGAGACCGCGCTGCAGGCCCTCGCCGAGCAGAAGCGGCACGGCGGCAGCGGCTTCCTGCTGACCGGCGGGGACGGCGTCTACCGGCTCGTCGGCGACCCCGACGAGACCCTGCTCGACGCCACCGTGCCGCACGACAAGCCCGAGGAGTGGCGCCACCTGGACGCCACCGTGCTGCACGCCACCCTGCTCGACCACACCTGGCGGATCCCCGACGGCCCCGAGGACATCGGCTACCTGCACACCGCGGACGCCGCCGAACGCGAGGCCGCCCGCACCGGCGGGACGGCCGTCCTGCTGCACCCGGTGCGGGAGAGCGTGGTGCGCCGGCTCGCCGAACAGGGCGTCACCATGCCGCGCAAGTCCACCTCCTTCGGGCCGAAGCCGGCCACCGGACTGGTGCTGCGCAACCTCGAACTCGGCTGACGCACCGCCCGACCGGCGCCGCCACGGACCGGCCGGAACGCAGTGAGGCCCTGCCGCACTCCGGGATCTCCCGGGGCGCGGCAGGGCCTCACTCGTGCTCAGGTCCGGCGCTTACTTGCCGGACTCACCGGCCTCGTCGGCCTTGTCCGCCTGCTCGGCCTTCTCGGCCTCGGTGGCCCGCTCGGGGACCACGCCGTCGAAGTCCTCGTCGATCTCGAGGTCGTCCTCGTCGTAGTACTCCTCGACGTCCTCGTCGTCCTCGAAGATGACCTGCTCGTCCGAGGCCTCGCCGCCCTTGCGCTTGGCCGGCTCGGCGGCCTGCTCGGCCTCCTCCTCGGCGAACTCCGGGTCGAGGGCGTCCACGAACTCCACACCGTCGATCTCGGCGAGACGCTCGGCGGCGTTGGTCGTGCCGTCGGTGTCCGCCTCCACGGCCTTGGCGAACCAGTCGCGGGCCTCCTCGCCGCGGCCGGCCGCGATCAGCGCCTCGGCGTAGGCGTAACGCAGCCGCGCGGTCCACGGGTGCACGGCGGGCGAGGCCAGCTCGGGGCTCTGCAGGGTCACGACGGCGGCGTCGAACTGCTCCATGTCGCTGCGCGCACCGGCCGCGACCAGGCGCATCTCGACCTGGCCGGCCTTGTCCAGCTGCTTGACCTCGGGCTCGCCGGCCATCGCCAGCGCCCGCTCCGGGCGGCCCAGGCCGCGCTCGCAGTCGGCCATCACCGGCCACAGGTCCACCCGGCCAGTCATCCGGCGGGCGGCGCGGAACTCGGTCAGTGCCTCGGAGTAGCGCTGGGTCATGTACGAGGCGAAGCCGGCCGCCTCACGGACGGCGGCGACGCGGGAGGCGAGCCGCAGCGCGACGCGCGAGTACTGGTAGGCCTCCTCCGGCTCGCTGTCGAGCAGGCGGGCGACCATCACCAGGTTGCGGGCGACGTCGTCGGCGAGCGTCTTGGGCAGGCTCTTGAGCTCCTGACGCACGTCCGCGTCGATCTCGAAACCGGTGACGTCCTCCGGGATCGGCAGGCGCTTGACCGGCTCGTAGTTGCCCCGGCGGTCGTCCTGGTCCCGGCCGCCACGCTCGTCACGGCCACCGCGGTAGCCACCCCGGTCGTCACGCCCGCCGCGGTCGTCACGGCGGAAGCCGCCACGGTCCCCACCACGGTCGTCACGGCCACCACGGAAGCCACCGCGGTCGCCGCCGCGGTCACCCCGGTCGTCGCGACGGAACCCACCGCGGTCGCCGCCGCCCTGGTAACCACCCGGGCGGTCGTCACGGCGGAAACCACCACGGTCGCCACCACGGTCGTCACGGTCACGGAACGGGCGGTCGTCACGACGCGGACGGTCGTCACGGTCATCGCGACGGAACCCACCCGGACGGTCGTCACGGCGGAAGCCACCGCCGGCCGGACGGTCATCCCGACGGAAACCGCCGCGGTCGTCACGGCCACCACGGTCGAAGCCACCCGACGGGCGGTCGTCACGACGCGGACGGTCGTCACGGTCGTCCCGACGGAACCCACCCGGACGGTCATCGCGACGGAAGCCACCGCCGGCCGGACGGTCATCCCGACGGAAGCCACCGCCGGCCGGACGGTCATCCCGACGGAAGCCACCGCCGGCCGGACGGTCATCCCGACGGAAACCGCCACCGGAGGGGCGGTCGTCACGGCGGAAGCCACCGCCGGCCGGGCGGTCGTCACGGCGGAAACCGCCACCGGAGGGGCGGTCGTCACGGCGGAAACCACCGCGGTCGCCGCCACGGTCGTCACGGCCACCACGGTCGAAGCCGCCCGAGGGGCGGTCGTCGCGACGGAACCCACCGCGGTCGCCGCCGCCCTGGTAACCACCCGGGCGGTCGTCACGGCGGAAACCGCCGCGGTCGCCACCACGGTCGTCACGGTCGCGGAACGGGCGGTCGTCACGACGCGGACGGTCGTCACGGTCGTCCCGACGGAACCCACCCGGACGGTCATCGCGACGGAAACCGCCACCGGCCGGACGGTCGTCACGACGGAAACCGCCGCGGTCGTCACGGCCGCCGCGGTCGCCACCCGACGGGCGGTCGTCACGGCGGAAACCGCCACCGGAGGGGCGGTCGTCACGGCGGAAGCCACCGCGGTCGCCGCCACGGTCGTCACGGCCACCACGGTCGAAGCCGCCCGAGGGGCGGTCGTCGCGACGGAAACCGCCACGGTCGCCGCCGCCCTGGTAACCACCCGGGCGGTCGTCACGGCGGAAACCACCACGGTCGCCACCACGGTCGTCACGGTCACGGCCGTAACCACCGGAGGGGCGGTCATCGCGGCGGAAACCACCGCGGTCGCCGCCACGGTCGTCACGGCGGTCATCACGCCGGTCGTCTCGGCGCGGACCGCGGTCGTTCGACCAGCCCCCGCGAGACCGGGGCTCGTACCCGCGGCCGTCGTCCGATCGACGCTCGGGACGGTCCTGAGGCTGGTTCGCCATCGTGGTAACTCCTTCTGCTGCTTCATCTCCGCCGCGGACCGGGCAACACCACTGCCCTCACGCGGTTCGGCGCCGGCCTTCTGGCCGTGCACCATCTCCATTGTCCGGCATCCGGAGACCCCCCGCGTCTGGGCGGAAGTCCCGTTCTACCGGTCGTGCACACCTGCGCACATACGCAAAAAAGCCGCGGCCCCCAGCGAATCGCTGGGGGCCGCGGCTTTGAATAATTGTTCGGCGGCGTCCTACTCTCCCACAGGGTCCCCCCTGCAGTACCATCGGCGCTGTGAGGCTTAGCTTCCGGGTTCGGAATGTAACCGGGC
>NZ_JBEXJT010000058.1:0-46117 GCF_040609255.1 Kitasatospora sp. NPDC004723
AACCGGGAAACTAACTTGGGCCCCCCCCCCACCGGCAACCCATTTGGGCGTTAACACGCGGTTTGGCCCCCCCGCCGGCCCCCCCCGCCGGCCCGGCCCGCCGACCCGGGCCGGGCCACCCCGCGCGGCACGGCCACGGCGGGGCACCAGCGCACCGCTCTCGAGTCGTGAGGTGAAAGCCATGTCACTGCTCTCCGGCGTCACATCCCCGGCGGACCTGCGAACCCTCCCGGCCGCCGAGCTGCCCCGGCTCGCCGACGAGATCCGCGACTTCCTGATCGACGCCGTCACCCGCACCGGCGGCCACCTCGGCCCCAACCTCGGCGTCGTCGAACTGACCATCGCCCTGCACCGGGTCTTCGACTCCCCGCGCGACCGGATCGTCTGGGACACCGGCCACCAGAGCTACGTCCACAAACTGCTCACCGGCCGCCAGGACTTCTCCCGGCTGCGTGCCAGGGGCGGCCTGTCCGGCTACCCCTCGCGCGCCGAGTCCGAGCACGACCTCGTCGAGAACTCGCACGCCTCCACCGCGCTCTCCTACGCCGACGGCCTGGCCAAGGCCAACCAGCTGCTCGGCCGCGACGACCCGGTGGTGGCCGTCATCGGCGACGGCGCGCTCACCGGGGGCCTCGCCTGGGAGGCGCTCAACAACATCGCCGCCGCCAAGGACCGCCCGCTCGTCATCGTCGTCAACGACAACGAGCGCTCCTACGCCCGCACCATCGGCGGACTCGCCAACCACCTCGCCGCGCTGCGCACCACCCAGGGCTACGAGCGCTTCCTCTCCTGGGGCAAGGACGCGCTGCAGCGCACCCCCGTGGTCGGCCAGCCGATCTTCGACGCGCTGCACGGCGCCAAGAAGGGCTTCAAGGACGCCTTCGCCCCGCAGGGCATGTTCGAGGACCTCGGTCTCAAGTACCTCGGCCCGATCGACGGCCACGACCTCACCGCCCTGGAGTCCGCGCTCACCAAGGCCCGCGGCTTCGGCGGCCCGGTCATCGTGCACTGCCTCACCGTCAAGGGCCGCGGCTACCGGCCCGCCGAGCAGGACGAGGCCGACCGCTTCCACGCCGTCAACCCGATCGACCCGTACACCTGCCTGCCGATCTCGCCCAGCGGCGGCGTCTCCTGGACCTCGGTGTTCGGCGACGAGCTGCTGGCCCTCGGCGCCGAGCGGCCGGACCTGGTGGCGATCACCGCGGCGATGCTCCAGCCGGTCGGCCTGGCCCCGTTCGCCAAGGCCTTCCCGGAGCGGACCTTCGACGTCGGCATCGCCGAGCAGCACGCCGTCACCAGCGCGGCGGGCCTGGCCACCGGCGGGCTGCACCCGGTGGTGGCGGTCTACGCGACCTTCCTCAACCGGGCCTTCGACCAGGTGCTGATGGACGTCGCCCTGCACGGGCTGGGCGTCACCTTCGTGCTGGACCGCTCCGGCGTCACCGGCAACGACGGCGCCTCGCACAACGGCATGTGGGACCTGTCGATCCTGCAGGTCGTCCCCGGCCTGCGGCTCGCCGCCCCGCGCGACGCCGACCAGCTGCGCGCCCAGCTGCGCGAGGCCGTCGAGGTCGACGACGCCCCGACCGTGCTCCGCTTCCCCAAGGGCACCGTCGGCCCGGCCGTGCCCGCCGTCGAGCGGACCGGCGGCGTGGACGTCCTGCTGCGCACCGGGGAGCTGCCGGAGATCCTGCTGATCGCCGTCGGCACCATGGCCGGCGCCGCGCTGGACGCGGCCCGGCTGCTGCTCGCCGAGGGCTTCACCGCGACCGTGGTCGACCCTCGCTGGGTCAAGCCGGTCGATCCGGCGCTGCCCGCGCTCGCCGCCGGGCACCGGCTGGTGGTCACCGTGGAGGACAACGGCCGGGTCGGTGGCGTCGGCGCGGCGATCGCGCTGGCGCTGCGCGACGCGGACGTGGACGTCCCGGTGCGGGTGCTGGGTCTGCCGCAGGAGTTCCTCGGGCACGCCGCGCGCGGCGAGATCCTGGAGGAGGCCGGGCTGACCGGCACCGGGGTCGCCGCCCAGACCGCCGCCTTCGCCAAGCACCTGCTACCGGCCCGAGGACTACCGGACCGGGGACTTCCGAACCGAGGAGCGAACCAGCACCATGCCGGCTGACCCCGACAGCACCGACCGCCTCGACCGTCCGGGCGGCTTCGACCTGGCCGCCCTGCTCGCCGAACGCGGCGGCGAGCGGTACGAGCTGCAGAGCCGCTACCTGAACCCGCAGCTGACCCGGATGCTGCACACCATCGGCTTTGACAAGTACTACGAACGGGCCCGCGGGCAGTACTTCTACGACGCCGAGGGCAACGAGTACCTCGACATGCTGGCCGGCTTCGGCATCTTCGCGCTGGGCCGCCACCACCCCGTGGTCCGCTCGGCCGTCCAGCAGGTGATGGACCTCGACCTGCCGGACCTGGTGCGCTTCGACTGCTCGCCGCTGCCCGGCCTGCTCGCCGAACGCCTGCTGTCGTACGCGCCCGGACTGGACCGGGTGTTCTTCGGCAACAGCGGCACCGAGGCGGTGGAGACCGCACTCAAGTTCGCCCGGTACGCCACCGGCCGCAAGCGGATCCTCTACGCCGACCACGCCTTCCACGGGCTGACCACCGGATCGCTCTCGGTGAACGGCGAGAGCGGGTTCCGCAAGGGCTTCGACCCGCTGCTGCCGGACACCGCGATCCCGCTCGGCGACCTGGCGGCCCTGGCCAAGGAGCTGAAGCGCGGCGACGTCGCGGCGCTGATCGTCGAGCCGATCCAGGGCAAGGGCGTGCAGGCGGCCCCGCCCGGCTGGCTGCGGGCCGCGCAGGAGCTGCTGCACGAGCACAAGGCCCTGCTGATCTGCGACGAGGTGCAGACCGGCATCGGGCGCACCGGCGACTTCTTCGCCTACCAGCACGAGGACGGCGTGCTGCCGGACCTGGTCTGCGCGGCCAAGGCGCTCTCCGGCGGCTACGTGCCGGTCGGGGCGACCCTCGGCAAGGGCTGGATCTTCGAGAAGGTGTACTCCTCGATGGACCGGGTGCTGGTGCACTCCGCCAGCTTCGGCTCCAACGCCCAGGCGATGGCGGCCGGCCTGGCGACCCTGGAGGTCCTCCGGGACGAGCGGGTGGTGGAGAACGCCCGCAAGGTGGGCGACCACTTCCGGGAGCGGCTCACCGAACTGGTCGACCGCTACGAGCTGCTCGCCGAGGTGCGCGGGCGCGGGCTGATGATCGGCATCGAGTTCGGCCGGCCGAAGTCGCTGAAGCTGCGGACCGGATGGACGGCGCTGCAGGCGGCCCGCAAGGGCCTGTTCGCCCAGATGGTGGTCGTCCCGCTGCTGCAGCGGCACCGGATCCTCACCCAGGTGTCCGGGGACCACCTGGAGGTGATCAAGCTGATCCCGCCGCTGATCATCACCGAGCGGGACGTGGACCGGTTCATGGCGGCCTTCACCGAGGTGATGGAGGACGCGCACCGGGGGAGCGGCCTGATGTGGGACTTCGGCCGGACGCTGGTCAAGCAGGCGGTCAGCAACCGCTGAGTCCGTGCGGGGGGGGGGATCCGTTCGGGGGGTGGGAGGCCGGGACCGGCTTCCCGCCCCGCGGGAGACACCGCGTCAGAGCTCGGTCCGGCGGCGCCGGATGACGACGACGAGATCGACGACGGCGAACAGGGTGAGGATTCCGCAGGCCACGGCGAAGCCGGTGAGGGTGCCCCGGCTCGGCGCCCCGAACGCGGGGGCGTTCGCGGCCCAGAACGCGAAGGCCCCGGTGGCCAGCGCGAACAGCGGGGTGAAGGTCAGCGAGAGCAGGTAGCGCAGCTTGAGGTCGCTGCGGGCGGTGGCGGGCTCGGTGCCGCTGCGCCATCGTCGCGGGGTGGTGGCGGGCATCCGCGGTCACCTCCCGGTGCTGCCGGTCCCCCCGGTCCGTGCGGCCGGTTCCGTACGGACGGTCTACGATTCCAGCGTACGTCCGCTGGGCGAGCCGGGGAGGGGCGATGACGGACACGGACGCGGAGGGTTACGCGGGGCTGCGGGTCGAGCGGGCCGAGGAGCTGGCCCGCCGGCACGGCTGGGCCTCGGTGCGAGTGCTGCCGCAGGGGGCGGCGATGACCATGGACTACCGGGAGGGGCGGCTCAACCTCGCGGTGCGCGACGGGCTGGTGGTACGCAGCTGGGAGGGGTGAGCCCGGTCCCGGCCGCCCGCCGGCGCCGGGTGAGCCGGCGTTCGGCGGCCAGCACCAGCGGTTCCAGCAGCGGGAGCGAGAGCAGGACGAGCAGCCCGGCGGCCCAGCCGGCCAGCACGTCGGTGACCCAGTGGGTGCCCAGGTAGACGGTGGTGAGGCCGACCGACCAGGCGGTGGCGCCCGCCAGCAGCGCGCCGAGGCGCCGCCAGCGGACCGCCAGGTAGGCGAGCACGCCCCAGGTGACCACGGCGTTCGCGGTGTGGCCGGAGGGGAAGATGGTGCCGCCGGAGAAGAGCTCGGGGGAGCCGACGTACCGGGCGTAGTGGGGGCCGAGCCGGCCGGTGACGATCTTGACTCCGCCGACCGTGAGGTTCAGCAGCAGCAGGGCGGCGCCCATCACCAGCAGCGGCCGGATCCGGCCCAGCCGGCGGGCGCGCCAGCCGAGCCAGGCGAAGGCGGCGAGGGCGGAGGGGCCGCGCTGGCCGGCCACCACCCAGGTGTCGAGCAGCGGCTGCAGGCCGGGCCAGTGCTCCTCGGGCCGGTACAGGCGTATCTTCCAGTCGAGGTCGACCAGCGAGGTGTCCAGCAGGACGGCGACGGCGACCAGCAGGTAGCCGAGCGCGGCGAGGCCCAGCAGGGCGGTCTGCCGGCGGCCGAGGGGCGGGCGGGCGGACCCTCGGCGGGGGGCGCGCGGGTGCTCGGGGCGGGTGGCGCGCGGGCGCTCGCGGCGGACGGTCGGGTGCTCGGGGCGGGTGGTCAGGGGCTCGGGGCGGCCAGGCTGTTCACGCGGCGCTTGCACGGCGGTGAACCTACCCAGCGACGCAGCGTGATTCCCTGTTCCATTCGGAATTCCCCGGCAAAGCCGTTCTCCGATCGGCCAAGGTCTGTTTCAGGACGATCCAACGGCGTTTTCGGATCGAATGCCCGTAAGGGGTTCGTGTGCTTTTCCCCAAGTTCGGGCAAAAAGAACGGGGCGGGAGACCGGACGCCCCGGTTCCCACCCCGTGGTAACCCTGTGTAGGTCCGGTGGCTCAGTCGAGGGGGCCGCCGGCCACGTAGAGGACCTGTCCGGAGACGAAGCCGGCGCCCTCCGAGGCGAAGAACGCGATGGCGTTGGCCACGTCCTGCGGCACGCCGACCCGCTGGACCGGGATCTGGGTGGCGGCGGCGGCCTTGAAGTCCTCGAAGTCCATGCCGACCCGGGCGGCCGTGGCGGCGGTCATGTCGGTGGCGATGAAGCCGGGCGCGACCGCGTTGGCGGTGATGCCGAACTTGCCGAGCTCGATGGCCAGGGTCTTGGTGAAGCCCTGCAGACCGGCCTTGGCGGCCGAGTAGTTGGCCTGGCCGCGGTTGCCCTGGGCGGAGGACGACGACAGGTTGACGATCCGTCCGAAACCGGCGTCCACCATGTACTTCTGGACCGCCCGGGTCATCAGGAACGCGCCGCGCAGGTGCACGTTCATGACCGTGTCCCAGTCCGACTCGGTCATCTTGAAGATCAGGTTGTCGCGCAGCACGCCCGCGTTGTTGACGAGCACGACCGGCGCGCCGAGTTCGGCGGCGATCCGCTCGACGGCGGCCTGGACCTGGCCGGCGTCCGAGACGTCGGCGCCGACGGCGAGGGCGCGGCCGCCGGCGGCGGTGATGCGCTCGACGGTCTCCCGGCCGGCCGACTCCTCCAGGTCGAGGACGGCCACCGCGTAGCCGTCGGCGGCCAGTCGCTCGGCGGTGGCGGCACCCAGTCCGCGCGCGGCGCCGGTGACGACGGCGACCCGGGGGGTGGTGGTCTGCTCGGTCATGCTCGGTCTCGTCTCTCTCGGAGTAATCGGGCGTTGTTGCAGGTCAGTTGCAGGTGGCCAGGGTTCGCAGCCCACCCGGTCGGCGCCGGTCGCGCTCCGGAGTCGGCCCGCCGGACGGCCGGGTGCGGGCCCGGGAACCCAGGAAACTCCCAGGAACCGCTCGGGAGCATCCGGGTTCCACCGGGCCGCCCCGCAGGCCCGATCCGCCCCGGTGGCCACACCCTACCGGCGGGTAGGGGGCTCGGCCAGGGTGAAGGCGCAGGTGACCGTGGGTAAGGACCGACCGGTCGGCTTTCTCCTGCGAACGGGTTACCGGCGGGTCGGCGCGGCGAGTAAATATGCCAATGTTGCCGAACCTGCGTCTACTATCCGCCCCTGCCTGCCAGCGAGGGCCCGCCGTTTGTATAGTGTCCGCCAGCAGCCACCGGCTGCACGGCTGGAGCGCCCTCCCGAACAGCGGGACGCCCACTCGCCGTTACTGCCCCACCCGGGTGTCCCACACACACCGGGTGTGACATCGGGACGGATACATGGTGCTGGGGGAGATCCCGACGACCCGCGTGTCCGCGCGACTGCAGCAGTCGCCCGGACACCTCATCCGCGTTGCACAGCAGGTCCACACCCGTCTGTGGTCCGAACACGTCGGAGCCGATCTCACGGCTCCGCAGTTCGCGGTCCTGCTGGTCCTCGCCCTCGAACCGGGCGCCGACCAGCGCACGGTGGGAGAGCGTGCCTCGCTCGACAAGGCCACGATGGCCGAGATGGTCGCCCGGCTGGTCCGGCGCGGCCTGGTGCTGCGGCGCCGAGACCCGGCCGACGGCCGGCGCAAGTTGCTCGCTCTCTCGCAGAGCGGGGCCCAGGCTGTCCGTGAGGCCACCGGCGGAGTGGTCCGCGTGCAGCGCACGCTCTTCGAGCCGCTCACTCCGGAGGAGCAGCTGGAGATCGTCCGTGTGATGGCCAAGATAGCCAGACTGGAGCCGGCCCAGGTCGCCGTCCTGACGGACGCGCGACCGATGCTGGACGCCCAGCGGGCGATCGGCTACCTGATCCGGGTGAGCCAGCAGGTGCACACCAAGCTCTGGTCGGAGCACGTCGGTTCGGAGCTGACGGCGCCGCAGTACGCGGTGCTCGACGCGCTCGAACTGGAGCCGGGCGCCGACCAGCGCACGGTGGGCGAGCTGGCGTCGCTGGACAAGGCCACGATGGCCGAGATGGTCAGCCGGCTGGTCCGGCGCGGCCTGGTCCAGCGTCGCCGCGACCCCTCGGACGGACGGCGCAACCTGCTCTCGCTCTCACCCGCGGGACAGGACCTGCTGCACCGTTCGGCCGCGGGCGTCGCCCAGGTCCAGCTGCTGCTGCTGGCGCCGCTGGAGGAGGACGAGCACGAGGCCGCGCTCGCGCTGATCGCCAAGGCGGCCCGGCTGTAGCCGGAACGTCGCGACTGTCAGCCAAAACGATTCATCAGTCGGCCGCCGGTCGGTCGCCAGTCGTCCGCCGGCCGATCAGGGCCCGCCGGTCCCGGGCCGTCGACGGGCTCCGCCCGTCAACGCGGTGAAGGCCGCCCTCCCCGAACGGGGGAGGGCGGCCTTCGCGTCGGGCGCGGGGTGACCGGTCCTCGGGCGGCCGGGGCCGCCGGGCGGGTCAGCTCCAGTCGAACTCCTGCGGGTCCGGGCCGATCCGGGTGCCGGTGGCGATGCCGGCGACCGCGGCGAGGTCCTCGGCGTCCAGCTCGAAGCCGGCGACGTCCAGGTTCTCCTTGATCCGCGACGGGGTGACCGACTTCGGGATCGCGATGACACCGCTCTGCAGGTGCCAGCGGAGCACCACCTGGGCGACGGTGCGGCCGTGCTTGTCGGCGATCCGGGCCAGCGCCGGCTCGGACAGCAGCTCCTTGCCCTGGCCGAGCGGGCTCCACGCCTCGGTGGCGATGCCGTGCCGGGCGTGGAAGGCGCGCAGCTCCTCCTGCGGGAAGTACGGGTGCAGCTCGACCTGGTTCAGCGCCGGCAGGAGCGAGGACTCCTCGACGATCCGGGTCAGCTGCTCGGTGCCGAAGTTGGAGACGCCGACCGAGCGGACCCGGCCGTCGGCCTTCAGCTGCTCCAGCGCCTTCCAGACGTTGAGGTAGCTGCCGTGCATCGGACGCGGCCAGTGGATGAGGTAGAGGTCGAGGTAGTCCAGGCCGAGCCGGTCCAGCGAGGCGTCGAACTCGCGCAGCACCGCGTCGCGGCCCTGCTCGCCGGACCAGTCGCGGGTGCCGGAGTTCCACAGCTTGGTGGTGATGTACAGGTCCTCGCGGGCGACGGCGCCGCCGGCCAGGGCCTCGGCGATCGCCTTGCCGGTGCCGGCCTCGTTCTCGTAGATCGCGGCGGTGTCGATCGAGCGGTAGCCGGCCTCGATCGCGGTGCGGACGGCGGCGGTGGCCTCCGCGTCCGGCACCTGCCAGACCCCGAAGCCGAGCTGGGGGATCCGGGTGCCGTCGTTGAGCGTGATGCTGGGAATGTTGCTCACGGAAGGAGTGCCCTCTCCTGGTCGTCCATGTGGTTCTGTGGTCCTGATGGGGCAACCGGGGCGCTGGTCGGGAATGTTCCCGGCGGGGGGAAATTTTCCGACGCGTGCTACCGGCGCGTGCACAACACTACGGCGTCGGCCGGGTGCCTGGAAAACCTGTTGCGCAGATCACATCCGGGTTGGCAGGCTCACTGCCATGACCTCTTGACGAACCCACGGCCGTGACCCTACCGGCCGTCCTCCGCACCCTCCGCCCGCACCGCCCCGCAACGGATCGTCATGCTGCTCAAAACCCTCCCCCTGGCCGATCCCGGTCGGCCCGAACTGTCCTCCCCCTCCGCCTTCCTGCGCCGGCTCCGGCGCGACCAGCGGCGCGGCCAGGTGCTCGCCACCTGCTGGGCGCTGCTGGAGATGGGCTGTCAGGCCGCCCTTCCGGTGCCGGTCGGCCTCGGTGTGCAGGCCGTCGTCGACGGGGACTCCGGCGCCCTGTGGCGGGCCGGCGCGCTCGCCCTGGCCCTGGCCGCGGTGTCCGCGGTCGGTACCGTGCTGCTGCACCGCCAGTCGGTCTGGAACTGGATCCACGCCGTCACCCAGGTCCGTCAGCTGGTGTCCCGTCAGGCCTCCCACCTCGGCTCCGGGCTGTCCCGGCGGATCGCCACCGGCGAGATCGTCGCGGTCGGCAGCGGGGACGTCGAGAAGATCGGCTGGTACGTCGAACTCCTCGCCCGGCTGCGCGGCGCGGTCGCCGTCTGGCTGGCCACCGGCACCGCGGTGCTCGTCGTCCAGCCGACGCTCGGTCTGGCCGTCCTGCTCGGGGTGCCGGTGCTCGCCGCCTCGGTCTGGCCGCTGCTCGCGCCGCTGGAGCGCCGCTACGGCGAGCAGCGCGCCCTCGGCGGCAAGGCCACCGAGCTGGCCGCCGACACGGTGGCCGGGCTCCGGGTGCTGCGCGGCATCGGTGGTGAGGAGCTCTTCCTCGACCGCTACCGGGCCGCCTCCCAGAAGGTCCGCGCCGCGGCCGTCCGCTCGGCCCGGATCCGGTCCCTGATGCAGGCCCAGCAGGTGCTGCTGCCCGGCCTCTTCGTGGTCGGCGTCACCTGGTACGGCGTCCGGCTGGCGGCCGACGGGCGGATCTCGGTGGGCACCCTGGTCGCGGTCTACGGCGCCACCGCGTTCCTGGCCGCGCCGCTGCGGATCCTCGGCGAGGCGGCGCACGCCTGGAGCGTGGCCAAGGTCTCCGCCGGGCGCGCCGTGCGGGTGCTCTCGCTGGCCCGCACCGAGGGCGGTGCGGACGCCCGGCTCGCCGACCCGGCCCGCTCCGACCTGTTCGACCCGCTCACCGGGCTGACCGCCCGGGCCGGCGAGCTGACCGCCGTGGTCTGCGGCGACCCGGACTTCGCCGGCGCGCTCGCCGAACGGCTCGGCGGGCACGTCCCGCTGGGCGACGAGGGGCGGCCGCAGCCCTCCGTCCGCCTCGGCGGCACCGAGCTGGACGCCGTCCCGCTGGCCGAAGCACGGGCCGCGGTCCTGGTGCACGACAAGGAACCGGTGCTGCTCTCCGGCACCCTGGCGGCGCTGTTCGACGTTCCGGCCTCCGGCCGGGTCGATCCGTGGGAGGCGCTCGCCGCGGCCCGCGCGCAGGACGTGCTGGACGCGTTGGCGGACGGCGCCCGGGCCCCCTCGGACGCGGCGGGAGGGGAGGACGTGATGGCGGCGGAGATCACCGAACGGGGGCGCTCACTGTCCGGTGGGCAGCGGCAGCGGCTGGCGCTGGCCCGGTCGCTGCTGGCCGACCCGCCGGTGCTGGTGCTGGACGAGCCGACCAGCGCGGTCGACGCGCACACCGAGTCCCGGATCGCCGCCGGGCTGCGGAAGAACCGTGAGGGGCGCACCACGGTGGTCTTCGCCACCAGTCCGCTGCTGCTCGACCAGGCGGACCGGGTGGTGCTGGTGCGCGGCGGCCGGGTCGCGGCGAGCGGCGTCCACCGCGAGCTGATGCAGACGGAGCCGGCCTACCGGGCGGTGGTCACCCGCGCCGAGGAGCCGGCACCGGCGGGGGAGCCGTCATGAGGACCACCGCCGCCCGGAGGGGCGCGCACCGCAGCGAGTCGAGGAGTGACGCATGAAGCCCCCCGCCCACCAGGAGCAGCGGCCGGCCACCACCCTGCCGGTCGGCTCGCCCACCGCCGTGCGCGCGTACGTGCGACTGCTGGCCCGGCGTCACCGGGGAGCCTTCTCGGCCGTGGTCGGGCTGCACGCGGTGGCCACCGTGGCCGGGCTGGTCGGCCCCTGGGTGCTCGGCACGCTCGTCGAGTCACTGGCCGCCGGCACCGCCGGGTCCACCCTCACCGTCGCCGTGGCCTGGTACCTGCTCGCGCTGGCGGCGCAGTCCGCGTTCACCTGGTGGTCGCGGCTGCGCGGCGCGGTGCTCGGCGAGCGGGTGCTGGCCGACCTGCGGGAGGACTTCCTGGTCCGTTCGGTGGCGCTGCCCACCGGTGTCCTGGAGCGGGCCGGTACGGGGGACCTGGTCTCCCGGGGCACGACCGACATCGACCGGCTGGACAAGTCGGTGCGCCAGGCGGTGCCGGAGCTGGCCGTGGCGGTCGTCTCGCTGCTGCTGGTGCTCGGGGCCCTGGTGGTGACCTCGCCGCTGCTGGCGCTCTCCTCGCTGATCGGCGTGCCGGTGCTGCTGGTCTCCTCCCGCTGGTACTTCCGGCGGGCCCCGCAGTCCTACCGCAGCGAGTCGGCGGGGTACGCGGCGGTGAACTCCGTCCTGGCCGAGACGGTCGACGCCGGGCGCACGGTCGAGGCGCTGCGGCTCGGCGAGCAGCGGGTCCGGCTGACCGACCGCAAGCTGACGGAGTGGATCGCCTGGGAGCGGTACACCCTCTGGCTGCGCTCGGCCTGGTTCCCGACCATCGACGCGACGTACACGCTGGCCGTGCTCGGTCCGCTGGTCCTGGGCGGGCTGTTCGCGCTGCGGGGCTGGATCACCGTGGGCCAGCTGACCACCGGGGTGCTGTACGCCCAGGCCCTGGCGGCGCCGGCCGATCTGCTCCTGCGCTGGTACGACGAGCTGCAGATCGGCCAGGCCTCGCTGGCCCGGCTGGTCGGCGTCCAGGAGGTGCCGCGGGCCGTGGGCGACCACGAGGTCCGGCCGAGCGGGCGGCAGGTCGAGGCGCGGGACGTGCGCTTCGGCTACCGGGAGGGCGCCGACGTGCTGCACGGCATCAGCCTGGACGTCGCCCCGGGCAGCCGGGTGGCGCTGGTCGGCCCGTCCGGGGCGGGCAAGTCCACCCTGGGCCGGCTGCTGGCCGGGATCTACGCCCCCGGCCGGGGCAGCGTGACCCTCGGCGGGGCGGCGCTGTCGCGGATGCCGGCCGAGCGGGTGCGCGCCGAGGTGGCGCTGGTCAACCAGGAGCACCACGTCTTCGTCGGGACGCTGCGCGACAACCTGCGGCTGGCCGCGCCGGACGCCGACGACGCCGAGCTGCGCCGGGCGCTGGACGCGGTGGACGCCGGGGCGTGGGTGGACGCGCTGGAGGCCGGGCTGGACACCGAGGTCGGCTCCGGCGGCGCCGCGCTGACGCCGCCGCAGGCCCAGCAGCTGGCGCTGGCCCGGCTGGTGCTGGCCGATCCGCACACCCTGGTGCTGGACGAGGCCACCTCGCTGCTGGACCCGCGGGCCGCCCGGCACCTGGAGCGCTCGCTCTCCCGGGTGCTGGAGGGCCGGACGGTGATCGCGATCGCCCACCGGCTGCACACCGCCCACGACGCCGACGTGATCGCGGTGGTGGAGGACGGGCGGATCAGCGAGTACGGCAGCCACCCCGAGCTGGTGGCGGCCGGCGGTCCGTACGCGGCGCTCTGGCGCTCCTGGCGCGACGAACACTGACGAACACCGGCGAACACCGGCGAACGCCGATGAACACTGACGGAGGGTGACGGGTGGTGGCCCGCACAGGACAAGACCGTCCGGTGCGGGCCGCTTCCGGCCGCGTATACGGGCAAATGCGCCCAAGTACCCGCAGAATGCTCGGGTGACTAAGATTTCGGACTCCTCTGGTACCAAACGCGGCGAGATCGGCGGCATCCCCACCCGCTACATCGGGATCGGCGTCATCGTCGTCCTCGCCGCCTGGTTCCTGTTCGCCAACCTCGACAAGGTGAAGATCCAGTTCTGGGTGTTCACCGTGACCGCCCCACTCTGGATCGCCCTGCTGGCCACCCTGCTCGCCGGTGTGGCGCTCGGCTGGCTGCTGAAGGGGCGGCGCGGGAAGTGAGCGCCGACGCCGGGCCGCTCTCGGCGTCCGGGCCGGGCGGCGTCGCCCCGCTGATCGAGCTGCGCGGCGTCAACAAGCACTTCGGTTCGCTGCACGTCCTGCAGGACGTCGAGCTGACCGTCGGCCGGGGCGAGGTGGTGGTCGTGATCGGCCCCTCCGGCTCCGGCAAGTCCACGCTCTGCCGGGCCATCAACCGGCTGGAGCCGGTCGAGTCCGGCACCATCCTGATCGACGGCCGGCCCCTGCCCGAGGAGGGCAAGGGGCTGGCCCGGCTGCGTGCCGAGGTCGGAATGGTGTTCCAGTCCTTCAACCTGTTCGCGCACCGGACCGTGCTGCAGAACGTCTCACTGGCGCAGGTGAAGGTGCGCGGGCGGAGCAGGTCGCAGGCCGACGACAGGTCACGGGCGCTGCTGGACCGGGTCGGGCTGGCCGCGCACGCCGACAAGTACCCGGCCCAGCTGTCCGGCGGCCAGCAGCAGCGGGTGGCGATCGCCCGGGCGCTGGCGATGGAGCCCAAGGCCCTGCTGTTCGACGAGCCGACCTCGGCGCTCGACCCCGAGATGATCACCGAGGTGCTGGACGTGATGCGTCAGCTGGCGCACGAGGGCATGACGATGATCGTGGTGACCCACGAGATGGGCTTCGCCCGCGCGTCCGCCAACCGGGTGGTCTTCATGGCGGACGGACGGATCGTCGAGGACCGGGCCCCGGAGGAGTTCTTCAGCGCCCCGCGCAGCGAGCGCGCCCGGGACTTCCTCTCCAAGATCCTGAAGCACTGAGGCCGGCCCCGTGCAGAAGCCCACCACCCTCGCGGCCACGGTCCTGCTGCCGGTCCTGCTGCCCGCTCTGCTGCTGTCCGGCTGCGGCAAGGCCGGCACCCCGCCGCCCAAGGGGCCGCAGCCCAGCGCCCTGCCCAGCTACCAGGTGGCGACCGGGACCCCGGCGAGCGGTTCGCCGACCCTGGCGGCGGCCCGCGCCCGCGGCCACCTGGTGGTCGGCGCCAAGGAGGACCAGCCCTATCTGGGCGAGAAGAACCCGGCCACCGGCGAGTACTCCGGCTTCGACATCGAGATCGCCAAGATGGTCGCCGCCGACCTCGGGTTCGGCCCGGACCGGATCGAGTTCCGCACCATCGCCTCCGCCAACCGCGAGACCGCGCTGCAGAACGGCCAGGTCGACTACTACGTCGGCACCTACACCATCAACGACAACCGCAAGAAGCTGGTCGGCTTCGCCGGTCCGTACTTCATGGCCGGGCAGTCGCTGCTGGTGCGCAGGAACAACAAGGACATCAACGGCCCGCAGGACCTGGACGGCAGGACGGTCTGCTCGGCGGCCGGCTCCACCCCGTACCAGCGGATCCAGAAGCAGTACCCGAAGGCGAAGCTGATCGGCTACGACACCTACTCGGCCTGCGTCGACAACCTGATCACCTCCCAGGCGGACGCGGTCACCACGGACAACACCATCCTGCTCGGCTACGCGGCCAAGGTGCCGGACGAGCTCAAGGTGGTCGGGCCGCTGTTCTCCCAGGAGCCGTACGGGATCGGCACGCCGAAGGACGACACCGTGCTGCGCGGCGCGCTCGACGACGCGCTGGCGCACCACGAGGAGAACGGCGACTGGAAGAAGGCCTACGACGCGACCCTGGGCCTGTCCGGGGTGCCCGCGCCGGCCCCGCCACCGATCGACCGGTACTGAGGGAAGGGCCGGGCTGTGAAGACGCTGACCGACAACTGGTCGACCTACCGGGACGGTTTCCTCGGCACCCTGGAGCTGTTCGCGGTGAGCGCCGTGCTCGCGCTGGTGCTCGGGGTGCTGATGGCGAGCTTCCGGGTCTCGCCGGTGCGGCCGCTGCGGGTGTTCGGCACCACCTGGGTGACCCTGCTGCGCAACACCCCGCTGACCCTGCTGTTCTTCATCGTGGTGCTGGGCCTGCCGCGGTTCGACATCACCCTGCCGTTCTTCACCTTCGCGGTGCTCGCGCTCGGCTGCTACACCTCCGCCTTCGTCTGCGAGGCGATGCGCGCGGGCGTGAACACCGTGCCGGTCGGTCAGGGCGAGGCGGCGCGCAGCCTGGGCATGACCTTCGGCCAGACGATGGGGCTGGTGGTGCTGCCGCAGGCCTACCGCTCGGTGGTGGCGCCGATCGGCAGTGTGATGATCGCGCTGGCGAAGAACACCGCGATCGCCGGCTCGTTCAGCGTCACCGAACTGCTCGGCACCTACCGGACCATCAACGAACTCGGCTACAGCATCGTCTGGACCTTCGTCTGGATCGCCGTCGGCTACCTGATCATCACCCTGGCCATCAGCGCCGTGTTCAACCTCCTGGAACGACGAGTGGCGGTGTCGCGATGACGGCGGAATCCTCGGCGCTCTACGACGTCCCCGGCCCGAAGGCACTCGCCCGGCACCGGCTGTACGGCGGGATCGCGCTGCTGGCGATCGCGGCGCTGATCGGCTGGATCGTCTACATGCTCTTCCACACCCACCAGTTCACGGCGGCCAAGTGGACGCCCTTCCAGTACGAGGGCGTCCAGGACCTGCTGCTGCGCGGGCTCGCCAACACCCTCAAGGCCTTCGGCTGGACGGTGCTGTTCGCCCTGCCGTTCGGCGCGCTGTTCGCGGTCGGGCGGCTCTCCGACCACCGGGTGGTGCGCCTGCTCTCCACCCTGGTGGTGGAGTTCTTCCGGGCGATGCCGCTGCTGGTGATGATCTTCTTCATCTTCGTGGCCCTCAAGGTGGCCCCGCTCTGGGCGCTGGTGGCCGGGCTGGTGCTCTACAACGGCTCGGTGCTCGCCGAGGTGTTCCGGGCCGGGGTGGTCGCGGTGCCCAGGGGCCAGCGGGAGGCGGCCTTCGCGCTGGGTATGCGCAAGTCCCAGGTGATGGCGTACGTCCTGGTGCCGCAGGCGGCGCGGGCGATGCTGCCGGCGATCATCAGCCAGCTGGTGGTGGCGCTCAAGGACACCTCGCTGGGCTTCCTGATCACCTATGAGGAGTTCCTGCACGCCGGCAAGCTGATCGCCACCAACCTGGACTACGACCTGCCGTTCATCCCGGTGGTGATGGTGATCGCGCCGATCTACATCGGCATGTGCCTGCTGCTCTCCTGGTTCGCCCACTGGGTCGAGCGGCGCAGCCGGCGCAGTCCGAGCGCGCGCGGCGGGGCTCCGGTGGCGTCGGCCGAGGTGTCGATGGGGATGCCGCCGACGGTCCGGCCGTGAGCGATGACGGGCGACCGACGGCGACCGACGGCGACCGGTGGCGAACGATCGCGACCGGTTGTGATCCGGATGCGTCCGGAGGTGGGCGGTTCGCGGGTAAACCATAGGTGCGGCCGAGGTCTGGATCGGTACCTCCAAACTCTGCTTATGATTGCCGGACAGCGACACGACACGACGGCCGGGCGGAGGGACAGTGGAGCCGGTGTTCGACTCACGGCACATCAGGACCTTCCACGAGGTCGTCCGCGCGGGCTCCTACTCGGCGGCCGCCCGTGAACTCGGCTACACCCAGCCCGCCATCACCCAGCAGATGAAGGCCCTGGAACGCACCGTCGGCCTGCCGCTGTTCACCCGCGCCGGGCGCGGGCTGCGGCTCACCGAGGCCGGCGAGGCGCTCGCCCGGCACGCCGAACAGATCCTCGGCAGCCTCTCCGCCGCCCAGCAGCAGCTGGCCGCACTCGGCCGGCTGCGCGCCGGGCGCGTGCGGGTCTGCGCCTTCCCCAGCGCCAACGCCACCCTGATACCGGAGGCGATGGCCCGGCTGCTCGCCGAGCACCCCGGCGTGCGGGTCGAACTCCTGGAGGCCGAACCGCCGGACTCGGTGCAGCGGCTGCTGCGCGGGGAGTGCGACATCGCGCTGGCCTTCCGCTATCCCGGCGCGCCCGCCGAGGTCCCCGCCGGGCTGGACGAGATCCCGCTGATGGAGGACCTGCTGACCGTGCTGCTGCCGGTCGGCCACCCGCTCGGGCGCCGGCACGCCGTCCGGCTGGCCGACCTCGACGGCGAGCGCTGGATCGCCGGCTGCCCGCGCTGCCGGGCCAACCTGCTGCAGGTCTGCGCCGAACAGGGCTTCGCCCCGGACATCGTGTTCTCCACGGACGACAACCTCGCCGTGCAGAGCCTGGTCGCGGCCGGGGTCGGGATCGCGCTGATGCCCGCGCTGGTGCTCTCCTTCATGTGCCACCGCAAGGTCACCGGCCGCGCCGTCGAGCCGCACCTGCGGCGCCAGGTCAGCGCGTACGTGCTCCGCGAGCACCGGCGGATCCCGGCGACCGCGCTCGTCCTGGACCACCTGCGGCAGGCCGCCGCGGCCCGGGTGGGGTGCTGAACCCCCGCCGGACCTCCGGCCGAACCCCCGCCGCGACCCGCGTCGGCCACCCCGGAATCGATAAGCGGTGATGGGGGGAGAGCGAAAGAACCCTCCTTGGACGTGATGGGTCGGCGGCGGCGACGCTGCTGGCATGACAACGTCAGCCACGGTCGGCGGCGGCCGGCTCACCGAGCGCATGACCGCGCTCGTCGGCGAGATCCGCGCGGTCGTGGACCGCGGCCTGCCCCCCGAGCTCACCGCCTACCTGGTCGGTGAACGGCTCGCCCCGCACCTGGGCGACGGCGAACTGCTCACCGCGGACCAGCGCGAGGGCGACCCCGAGCGCTACCGCCAGCACGTCCTGCACGCCGAGGACGACGGCTCCTTCTCCGTCGTCGCCCTGGTCTGGCTGCCCGGCCAGCGCACCCCGATCCACGACCACGTCTCCTGGTGCGTGGCCGGCGTCCACCAGGGCCAGGAGAGCGAGACCCGCTACCGGCTGATCTCCGACGGGCGCGCCGCCCACCTCGTCGAGACCGAGCACGTGGTCGGCCCGGCCGGTACCGTCGCCGCCTTCGCCCCGCCCGGCGACATCCACCTGGTGCGCAACACCTGCGGCGCCACCGCCATCTCCATCCACGTGTACGGCGCCGACGTCTCCCGGCTCGGCACCAGCATCCGGCGCGTCTACCGGCTGCCCGCCGACGAGCGGCGGTGAGCCCCGGATGGCCCTGACCCTCCGGGACCGCGCGGTCCGCCCGACCCGCACCCGCGCCCTGCCCCCGCTCGGCGGGAACGCCCCCGGCCTGCTGCTCGCCGCGCTCGGCGTCACCGCCGCGATCGCCGTCCACCAGGCCGTGCCCGCCGTGCCCAAGCTCACCGCCGCCGTGCTGCTCGGCGTCGCCGCCGCCCACCTGCCCGGTCTGCGCCCGGTGGTGCGCGGCATCGCCCGGCCCGGGCTGTCCACCGCCGGCAAGCGGCTGATGCGCCTGGGCATCGTGCTGCTCGGCCTCAAGCTGAGCCTGGACGACGTGCTCGGCCTCGGCTGGGCCACCGTCGCCATGGTGCTCGCGGTGGTCGCCGCGACCTTCGCCGGCACCCTCTGGCTCGGGCGCCGGCTCGGCCTGCCCGGCGACCAGCCGCTGCTGGTCGCCACCGGCTACTCGATCTGCGGCGCCTCGGCGATCGGCGCGGTCAGCCAGGCCGCCGGCAGCGAGGAGGAGGACATCGCCGCCTCCGTCGCCCTGGTCACCCTCTGCGGCACCCTGGCCATCGCCGTCCTGCCGCTGCTGCAGCACCCGCTCGGCCTGGACCCGGACGGCTTCGGCCGCTGGGTCGGCGCCAGCGTGCACGACGTCGGGCAGGTGGTCGCCACCGCGCAGAGCGGCGGGGCGGGCGCGCTGCGCGAGGCGGTGCTCGTCAAGCTGATGCGGGTGGTCCTGCTCGCGCCGCTGGTCGCCGGGGTCGCGGTGGCCGTCCGGCGCTCGCACCGGCGCGCCGGCACCGCGCCGGCGGCCGGGAAGCGGCCTCCGCTGGTGCCGCTGTTCGTCGCGGGCTTCCTGGCCATGATCGCGCTGCGCACCACGGGGGTGCTGCCCGAGCGGGCCCTGACCCTCGCCGGGGACGCCCAGGAACTGCTGCTCGCGGCCGCGCTGTTCGGGCTGGGCAGCGCCGTCCACCTGCCGACCATGGTGCGCACCGGCGGCCGGATCGCGCTGCTCGGGCTCGGCTCCTGGGTGATGGTCGCGGGGGTCTCCTATGTCGGGGTGCTGGCCACGACGTGAAAACCCGGGGCGGCCGGCGCCGGTTGGGGCTATCGTCGGCCGGGTGGTCCGATGCGTCGGCCCGGTGGTCCCCAGGCCGTGCGGCCCCGGGGCCCCGGCGGCCGGCCGGCCCGCGCGTCCGTGTCCCCGAGCACCGCGGAGGAACCCCCCGTATGTCCAGCGCACTGCCCGAACGGGACGGTTCCGCCGCCGTCGTGACGCTCGACCGGCGCGAGGGTCCGTTCGGGGAGGTGGTGCTGCGGCGGCGCGGCGGGGACTACGAGATCATCGCCAACGGCTGCTTCCTGATGGACACCGCCGACGGACGCTCCGAGCGGCTGCTGGTCCGGGCCGCGCTGGACGAACTGGACCGGGACGGACCGGTGGCGCGGCCCGCCGTGCTGATCGGGGGCCTCGGCGTCGGCTTCTCGCTGGCCCACGCGGCGGCCGAGCCGCGCTGGGGGCGGATCGCCGTGGTGGAGCGTGAGAGCGCCGTCATCGACTGGCACCGCGCCGGCCCGCTGGCCGCCTTCTCGGCCGGCGCGCTGGACGATCCCCGGGTCGAGGTGCTGCACACCGACCTGCTGGAGCACCTGGCCGGCGCCGACGGCGCCCGCTACCACGCGCTCTGCCTGGACATCGACAACGGCCCGGACTGGACGGTCACCGACGCCAACGCCGGGCTGTACGGGCCGGACGGGCTGGCGGTGCTGATGCGGCGGCTGGAGCCGGGCGGGGTGCTGGCGGTCTGGAGCGCCCGGCCGTCGGCGGCCTTCGAACAGGCGCTGCGGGCGGCCGGCTTCACGGACGTGGTGACCCACGAGGTCGCGGTGGCCCGGGGCGTACCGGACGTCGTGCACCTGGCCCGCCGCGCGCGGTGAGCGCGTGACGGGCCAGGCGGCAGAGGGGCCGGGCCGCTCCGGGGCTACTTCAGACCGTTGTCCACCGCGGCCATCAGCTCGCCGTTCGGCGTGTCACCGTCGAAGGCCCAGACCATCGCGCCGGCCAGTCCCTGGGACTTGATCCAGGCGGTCTTGCGGGCGATCTCGGTCGGGTCGTCGTAGGTGTAGAAGACGTTCCCGTTGTAGATGTAGGCGTGGCCGGCCACCGGGTCGCGGTAGATGGTGTAACCACCGCTGGTCGCCATGTCCTTGAGCTTCTTGTAGTCCTCGAAGCCCGCCTCGTAGGTGCCCGGGCCGGGGCCCGTCGCGGTCTGGAAGAGTCCGTTGGTCGTGCCGCGCGGCACGCCCGTCCAGCCGCGTCCGTAGAACGGGATGCCCAGGGTGAGCTTGCTCTTCGGGGCGCCGCCGGCCACGTAGGCGCCGATCGCGACCTCGGAGCTGAACTGCCGGGCCGGCGGGTTCGGGTCGCCGGCGGCGACCTTGATGCCGGACTGCTGGTTGGTGACCATCTCCCAGCCGCCGTGGTAGTCGTAGCCCTGGATGGTGGCGAAGTCGAAGGCGCCGAACAGGCCGGGGACGTCGATGCCCGCGGCGATCTTGCCGGGGTCGGCCGGGAGGAAGGCGCTCAACGTGTAGTGCTTGCCGGTGGTGGCGCCGAGGGCGTCCAGCTGGCGGCGGAACTCCTGGGCCAGCAGGACGTAGTTGGCCTTGTCGGCGGGCCGGAAGATGTTGCCGGCGTGTCCGTCGGAGTTCGGCCACTCCCAGTCGAGGTCGATACCCTCGAAGATGCCCGCCGCGCTGCCCGCGCCGCCGCGGCCGTCGATCACCGGCAGGTTGCCCTTGATGTACATGTCGATGCAGGAGCTGACCAGCGCCTTGCGGGAGGCGTCGGTGGCCGCCGCGTCGGAGAAGTACTTGCTGTAGGACCAACCGCCCAGCGAGATCTGGATCTTGAGGTTGGGGTACTTGGCCTTGAGCTGCTTCAGCTGGTTGAAGTTGCCGGCCAGCTTCTGGTCCCAGGTGTCGGTGGTGCCGGCCACCGAGTTGCCGGCGTCCCAGCCCTTGCCGAAGTCGGCCCAGGCGTCACCGGCGCCGTCGCCCGCGTTCGGGTCGTTCTCCGGCCCGGCCGCCTTGTTGGTGATGAAGCACTGCTTGGTGCTCGGGTGGATGTTGGCGAAGGCGTAGTTGACCACCGAGAGCCGGCCGGCCGAGCCGGAGGTGTCGAGCTGCTTCACGCTGTAGCCGCGGGCGTAGATGCTCCACTGGGTGAAGTAGCCGATCTTCAGCGCGCCGCCGGTGCCGCCCTTCTTGGTGCGGGCGGTCACCGAGCCGGAGGCCGGGGAGACGTTGCCGGCCGCGTCGCGGGCCTTGACCGTGAAGGTGTAGTCGGTGTCCGGGGCCAGGCCGCCGACGGTGCCGGAGGGGCTGGTGACCGTGGTGACCACACCGTTGCTCGCGGCGATGTCGTAAGCGGTGACGCCGACGTTGTCGGTGCTGGGCGTCCAGCTCAGCGAGACCGAGCTGGAGTCCGAGCCGGTGACGACCGGGGTGCCCGGGGTGGTCGGCGCCTCCTTGTCCTCGATCGGCGGCGGGGTGGTGACGCTCACCGGGCCGGCCGCCGCCGAGCGGTTGCCCGCCGCGTCGAAGGCCTGGACGGTGAACTGATAGGTGGTGCCGCCGGTCAGGCCCTGCACGGTGACGGCCGTGGTGGCGCCGTCGGTGGTGGCCACCTTGGTGCCGTCCTTGAACACGTCGTACCCGGTGACACCGACGTTGTCGGTGCTCGCCGTCCAGGAGAGCGCCGCCGTGGTCTGGGTGACGGTGCCGGCCGTCAGGGCGCCCGGCACGGTCGGCGGGGTCAGGTCGTCGCCGCTGCCGTCGCACGGCTTGCCGTTCAGCTTGCAGTTCGCCAGCGGCTGGTAGCCGCCGGAGTAGGCGATGTTGAAGCCGACGTTGTAGGTGCCGCCGACCGGCAGGGTGGCGGCCCAGCCCGGGTTCTTCACCGTGACGTGGGAGGCGGAGGTGGTGTACGAGGCGTTCCACAGGCCGGCGACGGTGTTGCCGGTGGGCAGGTCGAACTCCAGTGTCCAGCCGTTGACCGCGGCGCTGGAGCCGTTGCTGATGGTGTAGCTGCCCTCGTAGCCGCTGCCCCAGTCACTGCCCTTGGTCAGGGTCGCGGTCACCGAGCCGGCGGTGGCCTGCGCGGCCGCGTCGGCGGCGGCGTCCGCGGCGGCGTGGGCCAGGGTGGCGGGGAGGGCTGCGCCGAGCAGGGGGACGAGCAGGGTTCCGGCCGCGAGCAGCGGCAGGCTGATCCGACGTCTGCGCATGGATGTGGCTCCTGTCCTGGGGGCCCGGGCAGGCCCGGACGCCCCGTTACCCGTGGGGAGGTGTCAGGTGCGTGGAGCAGCGTGCTCCGGGCCATGGGGGCGGCGCGGAACCGGTCCTCGGGCCGTCGGGGTGCCACGGAGGATCCTGTGCCGAGGGTAGGGAGCGGACGGGTGAACTGGCAATAGGTCTGTACCAGTTATCGATCGTGGACATGGCGGACGCGGCCGGTGGGACCCGGCGGACCTGCGCCTTCGTCACGGTCCGCGGGCGGCGGGCGGCGGTCCGCGGGCGGCGGGCGCTTCCCGGTGGCCGGCGCGCGGATCGGGAGTCGGCGGGCGGAGGGCGGAGGGGGACGGACGGGCCGCCCGGCGGTCGGTGCGTCGGGCGGCCGGGGTGAGGCATGTCCGGTGCTCAGCCGAAGGGGTCGTGCTCCGGGGCCGCGGTGGGCTGTGGCGGGGCCGAGGCGGTGTCGGGCTGCGGGGCGAAGGGGTCGAAGTCCGGCGGCGGGACCATCACCGGGGTGCCCTTGGCGGGGCCGGCCGCGGGGCCGGAGCCCGGGTCGGTGGCGGTGGCGGGGACGGCCGGCGGGCCGCTGGGCGGCGGGGGGACGGCGGCCGGGGGCCGGGGTGCCGGGATGGTGGTGCCGAACGGGTCGGCGGCCTGCTCCGCGGCGGTCACCGTGCCGAACGGGTCGGCGGCCGGGGCGGCCGGGGCGGCCGAGGGCTGCGGGGCGGCGGCCGGCAGCGGTTCGGCGACCGGGGTGCCCAGGATGCCGAAGGGGTCGAAGTCCGGTGGGGGCACCATCACGGGCGTCCCCTTCAGCGGCTCCGGGGCCTCGGGCTCCTCCGGGGCGGCCGGTTCGGCGGCCGGGGTGCCGAGGATGCCGAAGGGGTCGAAGTCCGGCGGCGGGACCATCACCGGGGTGCCCTTGGGCGGGGCGGCCGGCTCCGCGGCGTCCGCCGGAACCAGGATCGGCTGGGCCGGGGTCGGGTCGGCGACCGGGGCGAAGGGGTTGAAGTCGGCCGGCGGGATGCGGACCGGCGTGGCGTCGTCCGCGGGCGCTGGCGGCGCCGGGGGCGCTACGGGTGCCGGGGGCGCCGGGGGTGCGGCCTGGGCGGGCAGCTCGGCGGCGGGCACGGGTGCCGGAACGGGCGCGGGCGCCGGGGCGACCGGGGTGGCGGGCACGCCGTCCCAGCCGAACTGCACGCTCGTCAGCAGCTCGGCGAAGACGTCCGTGTACAGCTCCCAGTCCTGCGGCTGGGCGGTGGTCAGCTGCACGCAGAGCACCGAGACGCCGTCCGGCAGCGGCACGAACGCCTCCACCACCGAGGTGACCGCCCAACGGCGCGCCCCGTCGGCGGCCAGCGGGCCCGGCACCGGGACGCTGCGGGCCTCGACCAGGACGGCGGCCGGTCCGGCGGGCAGCAGCACCGTCCAGACCTCGGCGTGCCGGCGCAGGGTGGCCAGTTCGGTGGCGAGTCCGGTGATCGGCAGCGGGTGGCGGGCCAGCGAGACGACCAGGGTCGCCTCGGTCGGCCGGTCGTCCAGGCGGAAGGCGCCGACGCCCGCGTAGACGGCGCCGGAGGCGGTGACGGTGTCCGCCAGGGCGGCGGCGATCAGCGCGAAGTCGCGGCGCTCGGCCGGGCCGGCACCGCTGAACAGCTCCTCGGCGGTCTCGGCCAGGTGCGCGCTCAGCCCGGCGGCGGCCGCGCCGGTGGCCGGGGCGATCCCGCTGCCGGCCGGGATGCCGTCCACCGGGCCGGTGGGCACCGTGCGGGCGGAGACCCCGGGCGGGCCGTCGGGTGCGGTGAGCGCGTGGAAGCCCGGCGGGACGACCAGCCGGACCTCGGCGCCCGCGCCGGTGGGCAGTTCGACCGGCTGCCGGGTCTGCCGACCGGCCGCCAGCGCGGCCAGTGGAGCGGCGAACGCCGGGCGGAGCTTGGGGTCGGCGGGCTCACCGGTCACCGGCAGCCCGAAGTGCTCGGCGGTGGGCGCCCCGGTGGAGCCGCCCGTCGCGCCGCGGACCGGGCCGGCGGTGCCGTAGCGGGCCAGCAGCGCGCCGGTCGCCAGCGGGGCGAGCGCGGCCCCGGTGCCCGGGCGGGCGGTGCCGGCGGTGACCACGGTGCCGAGCCGGTCGACGGCGGTGTGCACCGGGCCGTTGGGCGCCAGCGGCAGGTGGAACAGGGTGTCGGCGGCCGGGTGCGCGACGGTCCGCAGGGCGGTCAGCACGGCCGCGGGGTGGCGCGAGGTGCGGGCGCCGAAGAGGGCGTCGGTGAGGCTGCCGAGCGTCGCGGAGACCCGCTCCGCGGCTGCGAAGGGGTTGGCCTCCGCACTGAACTGGCCGTCCTGGGTCAACTGTTGAGCCCCCCGCTCTGCTCGCTGTGCGTCCGTGGTCCGTGGACCCCGGCCCGGGGGTGACCGGCGGGCCGTCAGATCCGTGCACATTCCTATCAGAGGCCGCCGACGGGGCAGAACCGGCCGCCCGGCCTCAGCCGGCCTCGGAGCCGGTGTCGTCAGCGGGACCTGGACCTGGACCTGGACCTGGACCGGGCTCGGCGGCCAGTCCGGTGAGGGCGTCGGCCAGGCTCGGTACGGCCAGCAGGCCGGCGAGGTCGCGGACCAGCCGCCCGGTCGGGCCGTCCGGGCGCTCGTCGGCGAAGAAGCCGGCCAGCTCGGCGGCCAGCGCGGGCTCCCGGGCGGCGGTCAGGGTGAGTGCCGCCACGAACTCCTGCACCAGGTGCAGCTGCAGCTCCTCCAGCGGCACCGAGCGGTCGGCCAGCCATTCCAGCGAGGTGATCTCGGCGTTGGCGATCCAGGCCCGGACGGTGAGCCGCAGCCCCGGGCTGGGCGAGGGCAGCGCCAGGTGGCCGAGGATCTGGTCGTGGGCGGCCTTGCGGACCTCGTCGATCACCGCCGAGGTGTTGGTGCTGGCCGTCACCGAACCGCCGCGCAGCAGCGCCGCGAAGCCGGGCCCGTGGCTCTGCACGAAGTCCAGGTAGCGGCCCATCACCCGGTACAGGCGCTCGGAGAGCGGGCCCTCGGCCGGCTCCTCGAACCGGGCCGACAGCTCCCGGCCGGCCCGGCGCAGCGACTCCTCGTAGATCGCCTGCTTGCCCGGGAAGTAGTGGTAGACCAGCGGCCGGGAGGCGCCCGCGGCGGCGGCGATGTCGTCGATCGACACCTCCTCGGGCGGGCGGTGGCTGAACAGCTCCAGCGCCACGGCGATCAGCTGCTCGCGCCGCTCGTCCACGCTGAGCCGCCGGCGCGGTCGCACGGCGGGCTCCGGACGGTCGCCGCGCGCGGGCGCGGACGCGGGGGAGGGGGCCGACGGCGTGCGGGATGCCATGCGCGCCACCCTATCCGCCCGGTCAGGCCGGGTGGTGCTCCAGGTAGCGGCGGTAGGCCTCCCGGCCGTCGGGGACGAATTCGTCGCGCTCCAGTCGTTCGGCCAGCTCGGCCGGGGTGAGCCAGGCGTGCCAGGCCACCTCGGACTCCTGCGGGGCCACCGGGCCGTCCCACTCGGCCTCGTGCACGTCGGACCACCAGGCCAGGCCGTCGCCGCGGAACAGGAAGCGGAACAGCGGGCGCGGGGCGATCCCGGTGACGCCCAGCTCCTCCTCGGCCTCCCGGACGGCGGCCTGCTCGTAGCTCTCGCCGGCGCCCACCACGCCGCCGACGAACATGTCGTGCGCCCCGGGCGCGAACAGCTTGGTGTCGGTGCGCCGGTGCACGAAGATCCGCCCGGCCGGGTCGCGCACCAGGACGAAGACGCACCGGTGGATCAGCCCGCGCCGGTACACCTCCCCGCGCGGTGCGGTCCCGGTCACCCGGTCGTGCTCGTCGACGACGTCCAGCAGCTCGTCGGCGGGATCGGTCTGCGGGGTTTCGGTCATGACCGACAGGTTAGGGTTTCCGGGCGATCGATGGACGTACGAACGACGAGGACGGCGCGCGGTGGTCGAGATCTGGGGCGAGACGGCCGGGGGCTTCGAACCGGTGCGGGAGGCCTTCGCCCGCAACTTCCGCGAGTACGGGGAGCTCGGCGCGGCGTTCGCGCTGTACGCCGACGGCCGCAAGGTGGTCGACCTGTGGGGCGGCGACGCCCGGCCCGAGGTCGGTGCGCGGCCCGCGCCGGCGGTGCCGTGGACGGCGGACACCGCGCAGGTGCTGCGCTCGGTCACCAAGGGCCTGACCGCGGCCACCGCGCTGCTGCTCGCCGAGCGCGGGCAGCTCGACCTGGACGCCCCGGTCGTCGCCCACTGGCCGGAGTTCGGGGCCGCCGGCAAGGGCGGGGTGCCGGTGCGCTGGCTGCTGTCGCACCAGGCCGGGGTGCCGGCCCTGGACGAGCCGCTGCGGCTGGAGGACGTGCTCACCTGGGAGCGGGCGGCGGCCGCGGTGGCCGCCCAGGCGCCCGCCTGGGAGCCCGGCACGGCGCACGGCTACCACCCGTACACCTTCGGCTGGCTGGTCGGCGAGGTGGTGCGGCGGGTGAGCGGGCGCTCGGTGGGCCGGTACTTCGCGGAGGAGATCGCCCGGCCGCTCGGCCTCGACCTGTGGATCGGGCTGCCGGCCGGCGCGGAGCCCCGGGTCGGCCGGCTGGTCGACCTGCCCGCTCCGCAGGCCGCCCGGACCGGCCCGAGCGGGCTGCGGCTGCGCGCCAAGCAGTCGGTGCGCGACGCCTACCGGAACCCGGAGTCGCTGACCGCCCGGGCGTTCGCCTCGGTGCGGCCCGGGGTGGACCTGAACGACCCGGCGGTGCAGGCCGCCGAGATCCCCGGCGCGGGCGGGATCGGTACCGCGCGCTCGGTGGCCCGGTTCTACGCGGCGCTGATCGGCGCGGCCGACCGGCACGGCAGCGGCGGCGGGACGCTGCCGCCGCTGCTCGGGCCCGAGGTGCTGGCCCGCGCGGTCGGGCCGGTGGTCAGCGGCCCGGACCGGGTGCTGATCGTCAACTCGACCTTCGGGCTGGGTTTCTTCCGGCACGGCCCGACCTCGCCGATGGCCTCGCCGGCCAGCTTCGGCCATCCGGGCCGGGGCGGCTCGCTGGGCTTCGCCGATCCCGAGCTCGGGATCGGGTTCGGCTACATCACCAACGGCATGCAGCCCGGCGTCACCGGGGACATCCGCTCGCGCACGCTGATCCGGGCGGTGCGGGAGTGCCTCGGCGCAGCCTGACGGGAGACCGGAGGGGAGGCCGGAGGGGGCCGGAGTCAGGCCTGGCCGGTCTCGAAGTGGCGGATCCGGCCGTCCTCGACGGTGAAGCGCCAGGCGGTGCGCATCTCGCCCCAGGTCTCGTTGCGGTAGTCGGCGACCAGGGCCCGGCCGCCGTCGGACTCGGAGCGGACCTCCATGTGGCCGCGGACGGTGAAGATCTCCCGGTCGATCCAGTCCTGGAGGTCGCGTGCGGAGCCGTCGTCGGCCATGGTGGCGTCCGGGGCGAGCAGGTCGACGAAGGCCTGCCGGTCGCCGGCGTTGATCGCGGTGACGGCGGCGCGCACGGTCGGGTCGGAGAGTCTGGCGGGGGCGATGGTCATCCGGTCTCCCAGGAGTCGAAGCGGGTCGGGACTCCTGTTTAGGACCTCGGCCGCGACGCGCCGCGCATGTCGGCGGCGCGTCGGGGATTTACCGGTGTTCATGTGCTTGGATCCCGATACGGGTGATTTGCTCACAGGGGTCCCCGGGCGGGCCACGGGGAGTGGCGTACGGAGTGGGAAGCCGGCGGGTCCGGCTTCCCACTCCGCGGTTGCGCCGGGGTGACCCGCCCTAGAACAGGCCCGTGGCCTGCGGGGAGTAGCTGACCAGCAGGTTCTTGGTCTGCTGGTAGTGCTCCAGGACGGCCTTGTGGCCCTCCCGGCCGATGCCGGAGTTCTTGTAGCCGCCGAACGCGGCGTGCGCCGGGTAGGCGTGGAAGCAGTTGGTCCAGACCCGGCCGGCCTGGATGGCGCGGCCCGCCCGGTAGGCGGTGGTGCCGTTGCGGGTCCAGACGCCGGCGCCGAGCCCGTACAGGGTGTCGTTGGCGAGCGCGATCGCGTCGTCGAAGTCCTCGAAGCGGGTCACCGCGACGACCGGGCCGAAGATCTCCTCCTGGAAGATCCGCATCCCGTTGACGCCCTCGAAGACCGTCGGCGTGACGTAGTAGCCGCCGGCCAGCGAGCCGCCGAGGTCGGCCCGCTCGCCGCCGGCGAGCAGCTTGGCGCCCTCGGCCTGGCCGATCTCGACGTAGGAGAGGACCTTGCGCAGCTGCTCGTCGCTGGCCTGCGCGCCGACCTGGGTCCCGGTGTCCAGCGGGTTGCCCTGGCGCAGCGCGCGCACCCGCTCCAGGCCGTCGGCGAGCAGCCGGTCGTAGACGGCGGACTCGATCAGCGCCCGGCTGGGGCAGGTGCAGACCTCGCCCTGGTTGAGGGCGAACATCGCGAAGCCCTCGAGGGCCTTGTCGTAGAAGGCGTCCTGCTCGGCGGCGACGTCGGCGAAGAACAGGTTGGGGCTCTTGCCGCCGAGCTCCAGCGAGACCGGGATGAGGTTGCCGCTCGCGTACTGCGAGATCAGCCGGCCGGTGGTGGTCTCGCCGGTGAAGGCGACCTTCCGGATCCGGTCGCTGGAGGCGAGCGGGCGTCCGGCCTCCAGGCCGAAGCCGTTGACCACGTTGAGCACGCCCGGCGGCAGCAGATCGGCGGTCAGCTCGACCAGCAGCAGCACGGAGGCCGGGGTCTGCTCGGCCGGCTTCAGCACGACCGTGTTGCCCGCGGCCAGCGCCGGGGCGATCTTCCAGACGGCCATCAGGATCGGGAAGTTCCACGGGATGATCTGGCCGACCACGCCCAGCGGCTCGTGGAAGTGGTAGGCCACGGTGTCCTCGTCCAGCTGCGAGACACCGCCCTCCTGGGCGCGCAGCGCGCCGGCGAAGTAGCGCAACTGGTCGACCGCCAGCGGCAGGTCGGCGCCCAGCGTCTCGCGGACCGGCTTGCCGTTCTCCCAGCTCTCGGCGACGGCGAGCTTCTCCAGGTTCTGCTCGATCCGGTCGGCGAGCCGCAGCAGCACCTGGGCGCGCTCGGCGGGCGGGGTGCGGCCCCAGGCCGGGGCGGCGGCGTGGGCGGCGTCCAGCGCGGCCTCGATGTCCTCCGCGGTGCCGCGGGCGACCTCGGTGAAGACCTCGCCGGTGACCGGGCTGGGGTTCTCGAAGTACCGGCCGAGGACCGGCGGCGTCCACCGGCCGCCGATCCAGTGCTCGTAGCGGGGGCGGTAGGCGACGATGGATCCGGGCTGTCCGGGGGGCTGGTAGACCGGCATGCTCTGGTGCCTCCTCGTGCGGTCGGGGCGCCGCCGCGGCGCGCGGGCCGCAGCGGGGCGCCGGGCCGCGCGGAGGGCGGCCCGGCGGAGGGTACGGACACACGCGCGGGTCGGGCGCCCCCCGAACCGGGGGCGTCCGCCGGTCAGCACCCTAACCGGCGGACGCCCGATTCGGCTACGGTCCGTGCGGACCCGGTCGACGCAGGGTGGTGCACCGCGACTGTCCGGCCCCCTCAGGCCGCCTGGTAGCGGCCGGTGCGGCGCTCCCAGCTCAGGTAGCCGGCCAGCCAGGTGAGCAGGCCGTCGGCGTAGCGCTGGGCGACGATCCGCTCGACCCTGGCCAGGCCGAGCTCCCGGTACACGTCGGGCAGCCCGTCGTAGAGCTCCTGGCAGCGCTCCACCATCAGCTGCGCCTCGGCCATCACCACGGCGCAGGCCTCCTCGGCCGAGCAGTCCCGCTCCCGGCGCACGATCATCACCAGGTTGTTGACGTCGCCGCGCGGCGCCTCCAGCGGGAACGAGCGCACGTCGTTGGTGAGCGAGGGGATGTCGGCGGCGAGCTGGCGCAACTGGCGCAGCACCGGGTGGTGCAGCACGGCCGGCGGTACCTCGAAGTGGCCGAGCCGCTCGATCATGTCGAAGATGGTCTCCATCGCGGCGGTGCCGCGCCGCAGCACCTGGTAGCCGGCCCGGTCCGGCGGGCGCGGGCTGATCCGGCCGGCCGCCTCGGCGGGGTGCGAGGCGAGGTAGTACTCCCAGTTGTACGCGGCGCGCGCCTGCCAGCGCGCCGGCATGCCCCGGACGCTGCGCTCCCACAGGTCCGCGAAGGCGCTCTCCACGGGGGAGCCCCGGTCGGCCGGCGCGCCGTGCAGGACGGCGATCAGCCGGTCGCAGATCGGCGCGACCTCGGTGGGGCGGCGGCCGAGCGGGCCGTCGAACTGGTCGTCGAAGAGGAAGTAGAAACCCATGAGGTCGGCGGCGAGCGCGAGTTCGTCGGGCCCGGCGTCGGGGTAGCCGAGCGCGGCGAGGTCGACCACCTCCCAGTGCGCGTAGGACGGGTGGGTCGGGTCGGGCAGCAGTGGATGGCGGGTCAGCCAGGCGCGGTGCAGTTCGGTGGCGTACGGCCCGTGGTCGCTGCGACGGTGCGGGAACGGAATCTGAAGTGAAGTGTCGTCAGACATCGGACTCCCGGAGCTGCGAAAGGTGGGTGTACTGATGGGTCGAAAGGTGGGTGTACTGATGGGTACTGCGGTGATCGGCGGGGGAGTTGGGGCAGTGCTGTCCAAGGGGGAAGCGGGGGCATGACATGATCAACTGGCTACGCGGGGCGTAGAGTATCTGATGCAATGATCCGACGTTAGTGATATAGGGCAATTGCCCTCGGCGGGCCCTCCAAACCCTTCAACTCGCCCCCCGCCTGCGTGAATACGCTCCAATAGGCCCCCTGCGGCGCTAACCTCGGCTCCACGAGCACGGATCGGCGAGGCGGAGGCACGACGGTGACCGAGCGGGACAGGGATTTCCGGGCGGGGGCGATGCCCGGCGCGCGGGAGGCGGAAGGCGCCCCCAATCGCATCAGACTGCGTGACCGCGACGCCGAACTCCGCTCCGCCGAGGCCGCGGTGGACAAGCTCTGCCGCGACTTCGCGGCCGGCGGCACCGAGATCGGCGAGCTGCTCACCTTCTCCGGCCGGCCCGGCATCGGCAAGACCAGCCTGCTGCACGAGGTCCGCCGGATCGCCAAGCTGCACGAGGGCGCCACCGTCCTGTTCGCCCGCGGCGGCGAGCGCCAGTTCAACGAGCCGTACCACGTGCTGCGCCAGCTCCTCCAGCCGGTCCTCGGCAGCCTGGAGCCCAGCGAGTTCAGCCAGGTGATGGGCACCTGGGAGGAGGTCGTCGGCCCGGCGATGGGCCTCAAGCAGCCCAGGAAGGGCGCCCGCCGGCTCGACCCGCAGGGCGTCCGCGACGGCCTCGACTTCGTCCTCACCCAGCTCGCCCCGCGGCGCGCCCCGCTGGTGATGATCGTCGACGACCTGCACTGGGCCGACCTCGAATCGCTCGGCTGGCTGGCCCAGTTCGCCGTACGGGCCCGCGAACTGCCGGTCCTGCTGGTCTTCGCCTACCGCGACGACACCGCCGACTGGCAGCAGGAGACCCAGGAGCACCAGCGCGCGGTCGCCGCGCTCGCCACCCGCCGGCACCAGCTGAGCCGGCTGTCCCTGGTCGCGGTCACCGACATGATCCGCGCCGAACTCGGCGACAAGGCCGAGGACGCCTTCTGCTACGAGTTCTGGAACGTCGTCAACGGCAACCCCTTCGAGGTCGTCGCGCTGCTCGACCAGGTCCGCGACCAGGAACTGGAACCGGTCGAGGAGAACTCCCAGCAACTGCGCGAACTCGCCGTCGACGCCACCGGGATGACCCTCAAGTCCTGGCTGGACCGGCTCGGCGCCGCCACCCTGCGCTTCGCCTGGGCCGCCGCGATGCTCGGCACCGACATCCGGCCCGACCTCGCCACCCGGATCTCCGCCCAGAGCGCCGAGGGCGCCCGCGAGTCCATCAAGGAACTGCGCAAGCAGCGCGTCCTCACCGCCACCCCGAACGGCAACCTCGAATTCGTCCACCCGCTGATCGCCAGCTCGATCTACAACACCATGCCCGAGGCCACCCGCACCGGCATGCACGGCGTGGCCGCCGCCGAGATCGAGAACGCCGGACTCGGCCTGCTCGCCGCCTCCCGCCACCTGGTGGAGACCTTCGCGGGCGAGGGCGACGACCGCACCGTCCGAAAACTCCGCAAGGCCGCCTCCGAACACCTGCTGATCGGCGCCCCCGAGGCCGCCCAGCGCTGTCTGCACCGCGCGCTCGCCGAACCCCCGGACGACCAGGACCGCGCCGAGGTGCTGTACGAGCTGGGCTGCTCCGCCCTGCTCACCGACCCCGTCGCCACCGTCAACCAACTGAAGCTCGCGCTCGACCCGGAGGAGGGACCGCTGCGCCCCTCGATGCGGATCGACGCCACCTTCCGGCTCTCCGAGGTGCTGGCGCACAGCGGCGAACTGCGCCTGGCCGCCGTGGTCTGCCAGCAGGAAGCCGAACGCACCACCGGGGACCCCGCGGGCCGGCTGCGGCTGGAGGCCGCGGCGTTCATGTGGCACGCCTACCGCAAGTCCGAGGAGGACGGGCCGGCCCGCTCCGCCCGGCTCGGCGCGCTGTGCGAGAGCCTCACCGGACGGGAGGCGGCCGACCGGGCGGTGCTGGCCCTGCGGGCCTGGGACCTCACCCTGCGCGGCGAGTCCTCGGCCGAGGTGCTGCGGCACGCGGACCGCGTCCTGGACAACGGCCGGCTGCCCAAGGGCCTCGGCTGGACCGACAACACCTGGGGCTTCGAACTGCCCGCCACCCTCGGCCTCTCCTACACCTACAACGACCGGATCGCCCAGGCCGAACGGCTCTTCTCGGACGCCATCGTCCAGTTCGAGGTGGCGGGCTGGAGCGGTGCCCACCGGGGCTTCGCCTACTTCCTGATGGGACTGGCCCGGTTCCGGCGCGGCCTGCTCGCCGAGGCCGAGGACTTCCTGCGCCGGGCGCTGCGGCTCTCCGAGCGGATCAGCGCCAAGCTGCCGCTCGCCTGGGACGCGGTCGGCGTGCTGATCGACACCCTGATCGCCCGCGGCCGCAGCCAGGAGGCCTGGGAACTCGCCCTGGAGTTCGGCTTCCACCCGCCGTACCACCCCACCGCGATGGTGCTGCCCGACGCCGCGTCGCTGTACGGCAAGCTGCTGCTCGCCGTCAACCGGCCCGCCGGCGCCGCCGCCGCGCTGACCGAGGCCGGCGCCCAGCTGGACCTGCGGGGCTGGCACAACACGGTCTGGGCGCCCTGGGCCGGACACCTCGCCATCGCGCTCGCCGAGGACGAGCCGGAGCGGGCCCGCGCGTACGCCCGGCGCTCGGTCGTCGACGCCGAGCGCTTCGGCACCGCCTCGGCGATCGGCACGGCGCTGCGGCTGCACGCCCAGATCGAGGACGGCCAGCAGGCGGTCGAACTGCTGGAGCGGGCGGTGACCCACCTCGGCCAGTCGCCCGCGGGCTACGAGCACGCCGTCGCCCTGGTGGACCTCGGTGCCGCGCTGCGCCGGGTCGGCCGGCTGGAGGACGCCCAGGAGTACCTGTACCAGGGCATCGAACTGGCCCAGCACTGCGCGGCGGACGGGCTGGTCGAGCGGGCCCGGCGCGAGCTGGCCAACTACGGCCTGCGGCCCAACCGCCTCGGCGACGTCCGGGAGGCGCTCAGCCAGCCGGAGTGGGCGGTCGCCGAACTCGCCGTGCGGGGCGTGCCGCCGCAGCGCATCGCCGAGCACCTGGGGCTCCCGCTCAGCCAGGTCAACTACCGGCTGGCCGCCGTCTACCGCAAGGCCGGCAGCGGCCCGGACGGCCTGGCCGCCGCGCTCGGCCTGCCGCCCGCGCAGCGGGACGGCTCCGACCCGGTCGACCGGCAGGGCGGGCCGGACGCGCCCGGGGGCGGGTTCGACCGCGCACGCTGACGCCGACGCACCGGCGGACGGAGCGCCCGGACGGCGCGCGGGCACTCGATCAGCGCCCCCGCGCCGTCCCACCCGGCAAGGCGCGTCCCCCGGATCCTCGCCGGGGCCGCGGCCCGATCCGACAGAATCCGACAGGCAGGCCCTAGGCTGACGCCGACCCGGTCCCGTACGAGGCCCGGGACCCCGGCGAAGGGCGGGCGCGCTCTGGTGGCCCGCCAGTGAGGAGCAGGCCATGGCGACGCCCCCGGCGAACGGGCCGCAGACCACCACCGTGCGGCGCGAGCCCTTCGAACCCTCGGGCGCGGGCGCCGCGATCGAGCGGTGGACGCTGCGCGCCGGCCCGTACGAGGCGAGCGTGCTCACCCTCGGCGCCACCCTGCACACCGTGGTCGCCCCCGACCGCGACGGCCGCCCCGCCCAACTGCTGCTCTCCACCGACCGGCTCGCCGACATCCTCGGCCCGGCCCGCCACTACGGCACCGTGGTCGGCCGCTACGCCAACCGGATCGACCGCAGCAGCGTCACCGTCGACGGCGAGGAGCACCCGCTCGCCCCGACCGGCGGCGGGATCACCCTGCACGGCGGCCCGGACGGCTTCGCGCACCGGATGTGGGCGGCCGAGGAGATCCCCGGCGGCGTCCGGCTGAAGCTGCACAGCCCGCACGGCGACCAGGGCTTCCCGGGCGCGCTCGACGTCACCGTCGACTACACCCTGGACGCCGACGGCGAGCTGGCGATCGACTACCACGCGGTGGCCGGCGCGCCGACCGTGCTCAACCTCACCAACCACGCCTACTTCAACCTGGCCGGCGAGGGCTCCGGCGACATCCTCGGCCACCTGCTCACCCTGGACGCCGACGGCTACACGCCCACCGACGCGCGGCAGATCCCGGACGGCCGGATCGAACCCGTGGCCGGCACACCGTTCGACTTCACCACCGCCCGGCCGATCGGCAAGTCGGTGCACGACGGCCACCCGCAGCTGACCGGGCCCGGCGGCTACGACCACAACTGGGTGCTGCGCCGGCGCCCGGCGGACGGCACCCCGGCCCCGGCGGCGCGGCTGGAGGACCCGGCCAGTGGCCGGACCCTGGAGGTGCTGACCACCGAGCCCGGCATCCAGGTCTACACCGCCAACAAGTTCCAGGGCGCGGTCACCGGCGCGAGCGGGGTGCCCTACGGGCCGTTCGCCGGGATCGCGCTGGAGACCCAGCACTTCCCGGACTCCCCGCACCACCCGGCCTTCCCGAGCACCGAGCTGCGCCCGGGCGAGGAGTTCCGTTCGACGACCGTGCTGCGGTTCGGAACGACCGGCTGACGGGGGCGCTGCAAGGATCTTTCACCACGGAGGGTGGCCCCGGCGGCCTCGGCCGACCGGGGCAAACCGGGCAGGGCGCCACAATATGGCCGACCGTTGACTACCGTGCGGCAACGCGCAGGACACGTGGGCGTAACGATCGCCCTTTCTTGCAGAAACTTGCTGCAAGGGGTTTCCGCCGCTGTCACCCCGCTGTTAACTTCCTTGCGGGCCCGGCGGCAGCAACGGTGCGGTCGGCGCGAGGCAAGGCAGCCATTATGCGCCTGTCTCCGAACATTTCGGGCACCCCCACCCTCCAAGGAGTTCAAATGCGGCGTGGCATCGCGGCCTCTGCCCTCGTTGTGGCCCTCGCGGTCTCGATGGCTGCCTGTGGCAGCAGCGGCTCCAGCTCGGACGGCAAGGCCGACGGGCCGGTCACCCTCACCTACTGGGACACCTCGAACGCCACCAACGAGGCGCCGAACTACCAGGAGCTCGTCAAGAAGTTCGAGGCCGCCAACCCGGGCGTCAAGGTGGACTTCGTCAACGTGCCGTTCGACCAGGCGCAGAACAAGCTCCAGACCGCGATGGGGGCCAAGGGCGCCCCGGACGTCTTCCGCGCCGAGGTCGGCTGGACCGCCGCCTTCGCCAAGGCCGGCTACCTGGAGCCGCTGGACGGCACCCCGGCCGCCGCCGACGCCGCCAAGTTCCAGCCCAGCCTCATCCAGCAGGCCAGCTACGAGGGCAAGCTCTACGGCGTGCCGCTGGTCACCGACACCCTCGGCCTGCTCTACAACAAGGACCTCTTCGCCAAGGCCGGCATCACCGCCGCCCCCACCACCTGGGACGAGCTCAAGACCGCCGCCGCCGCGGTCAAGGAGAAGGCCGGCGTCGACGGCTTCTGGCTGAAGGCCGCCGACGGCTACTACGCGATGCCGTTCCTGTTCGGCGAGGGCACCGACACCGTCGACGCCAAGGGCAAGAAGATCACCGTCGCCGGGCCGGAGGCCGTCAAGGCCGTCGAGACCTACAAGTCGATGTTCACCGCGCCCGGCACCGTCAAGGCCGACGTCACCACCGACGCCTACGCGCACATGATGGACGCCTTCAACAGCGGCAAGGTCGCGGCGATCATCCAGGGCCCCTGGGAGATCACCAACATCTACAAGGGCTCCGCCTTCGCCGACAAGGCCAACCTCGGCATCGCCCCCGTCCCGGCCGGCGCCGCGGGCAAGGCCGGCGCCCCGACCGGCGGCCACAACATCGCCGTCTACGCCGGCGCCGACAAGGCCCACAAGGCCGCCGCCGAGAAGTTCGCCGCCTTCATGACCTCGGCCGAGAGCCAGGCCTTCGTCGCGCAGAAGAACTCCACCCTGCCGACCCGCGACGACGCCTTCACCCCCGAGGTCAAGGCCGACCCCGGCATCGCCGGCTTCCAGGCCGTGCTGCCGAGCGCCAAGCCGCGCCCCGAACTGCCCGAGTACAGCTCGCTCTTCGCGTCGCTGGGCACCAACCTCGGCAAGATCGTCCAGGGCACCGCGACCCAGGACGGCCTGAACACCGTCGCCACCGACTACGCCAAGCTCCTCCCGGGCTTCGCCAAGTAGTCCCCTTCCCGCCGTCCGGCCCGCCGCCTCCCCCTGGCGGGCCGGACGGCCGGACCCGTAGCAGCAGTCGCCGAAGCGAGGCGGCGGACCTCCCCCGAGAAGGTGTCGAACCATGTCAGTCGCCGTGCAGGGCGCCACCGGCCAGGGCAGCCGGCAGCGCGATCCGCGTCCGGGCCTGATGGAGCGCCTCAAGCGCTCGTACGCCAAGCACTGGTACGCCTACGCGATGATCACGCCGGTCGTGCTCGTGCTCGGCGTCCTGGTGCTCTACCCGCTCGCCCAGGGCTTCTGGCTCACCCTCACCGACGCCAACAGCCTCAACGCCGCCCGCAGGATCGGCGCCAACGAGATCCCCGCGAGCTACCACTTCGTCGGCTTCGACAACTACGCCGACATCCTCTGGGGCCCCGGCTCCTACGACCGCTTCTGGTCGCACTTCGTGTGGACCATCGCCTGGACCGCCCTGTGCGTCGGCCTGCACTACACCATCGGCCTGGGCCTGGCCCTGCTGCTCAACCAGAAGCTGCGCGGACGCGCCGTCTACCGGATGCTGCTCATCCTGCCCTGGGCCGTGCCGACCTTCGTCACCGTCTTCTCCTGGCGGCTGATGCTCGCCGACGGCGGCGCCGTCAACGGCGTGCTCGCCGCCCTGCACCTGCCCGAACCCGGCTGGCTGGACGACCCCACCGCGCAGAAGGCCGCCGCCGTGCTGGTCAACACCTGGGTCGGCGTGCCGTTCATGATGATCTCGCTGCTCGGCGGCCTCCAGTCGATCCCCGCCGAGCTGTACGAGGCCGCCGAGATGGACGGCGCCACCGCCTGGCAGCGCTTCCGCCACGTCACCCTGCCCGGCCTGCGCACGGTCTCCTCGACCGTCGTCCTGCTCGGCGTCATCTGGACGTTCAACCAGTTCGCCGTCATCTTCCTGCTGTTCGGCAACGGCGCCCCCGACGCCCAGCTGCTCGTCACCTGGGCCTACCGGCTCGGCTTCGGCCAGCAGCCCCGGGACTACGCGCAGTCCGCCGCCTACGGCGTCATCCTGCTCTCCATCCTGATCGTCTTCACCGGCTTCTACCGCCGCTGGCTCGCCCGCAACGAGCGGGCCAACGGCTGACCCCGGCGAACCCCGCGACCACGAAGGAGGCACCCCGATGAGCACCACCACCGACCGACCCACCCCCCTCGGCGCCCGGCCCGCGGCCCCCGCCGCCCGGCCCGCCAAGGCCCGCCCGCGCGGCGCGAACAGCCCGCTCGCCCGGACCCTGATGCACGGCGCGCTGATCCTCGCCAGCCTGATCGCGCTGTTCCCGGTGGCGTGGATCCTCTACGTCTCGTTCGGCCCGGACAAGACCGACTACCTGCACCCCGGCGAGATCCTCGACAAGCTGACCCTCGCCAACTACCGCACGGTGCTGTTCGACACCGACTTCTTCCGGTGGTTCGGCAACGCCTTCCTGGTCTCCGGCGTCACCACCGTGTTCGGCGTGCTGATCGCCGCCTCCACCGGCTACGCCGTCTCCCGGATGCGCTTCCCCGGCCACCGCCCGCTGATGTGGTCGCTGCTGGTCACCCAGATGTTCCCGATCGCGGTGCTGATCGTGCCGATGTACACGATCCTCTCCGAACTCGACCTGCTGGACAGCTACCTCGGCCTGATCCTGGTCTACTCGACCACCACCGTGCCCTACTGCGCGTGGCTGATGAAGGGCTACTTCGACACCGTCCCGGTGGAGATCGACGAGGCAGGCCGGGTCGACGGGCTCACCCCGTTCGGCACCTTCTGGCGACTGGTGCTGCCGCTCGCCCGTCCGGGCCTGGCCGTCGCCGCGTTCTACTCCTTCCTCACCGCCTGGGCCGAGGTCGCCTTCGCCTCCACCTTCATGCTCAGCTCCGACAAGTACACCCTCGCCGTCGGACTGCAGACCTTCGTCAGCGAGCACGACGCCCAGTGGAACCTGATGGCCGCGACCGCCGTGCTGATCGCGATCCCCTCCTCGGTCCTCTTCTACCTGGTGCAGCGCCACCTGGTGACCGGCCTGACCGCCGGCGCCTCGAAGTCCTGACCGACGTCCCGCCGACGTCCCGACAGCTCCGCCCGCCACTTCCCAAGGGATACCGTCCATGACCCAGAACCTGGCCGACACCTCCCGGCCCGCCACCGACGCCACCGCTCACGAGGCCGGTGCCGCCGCGGACCGAGGCTGGTGGCGGGACGCGGTCATCTACCAGGTGTACCCGCGCAGCTTCGCCGACTCCAACGGCGACGGCATGGGCGACCTGCCCGGCATCCGCAGCCGCCTGCCCTACCTGCGCGACCTCGGCGTGGACGCCGTCTGGCTCTCGCCGTTCTACGCCTCCCCGCAGGCCGACGCCGGCTACGACGTCGCCGACTACCGCGCCGTGGACCCGATGTTCGGCACCCTGCTGGACGCCGACGCGCTGATCCGCGACGCGCACCAGCTGGGCCTGCGGATCATCGTGGACCTCGTCCCCAACCACTCCTCCGACCAGCACGAGTGGTTCAAGCGCGCCCTGCGCGAGGGCCCCGGCTCCCCGCTGCGCGACCGCTACCACTTCCGCCCCGGCAAGGGCGAGAACGGCGAACTGCCGCCCAACGACTGGGAGTCCATCTTCGGCGGCCCGGCCTGGACCCGCACCCAGGACCCGGACGGCACCCCCGGCGACTGGTACCTGCACCTGTTCGCCCCGGAGCAGCCCGACTTCAACTGGGACAACGCGGCCGTCGCCGACGAGTTCCGCTCCATCCTGCGCTTCTGGCTGGACATGGGCGTCGACGGCTTCCGCATCGACGTCGCCCACGGCCTGGTCAAGGCCCCCGGCCTGCCCGACCTCGGCGGCGCCGACCAGCTCAGGCTGCTCGGCAACGACGTCATGCCCTTCTTCGACCAGGACGGCGTGCACGCCGTCTACCGCAGCTGGCGCACGATCCTCGACGAGTACCCGGGCGAGCGGATCGGCGTCGCCGAGGCCTGGACCCCCACCGTCCAGCGCACCGCCAATTACGTGCGCCCCGACGAACTGCACCAGGCCTTCAACTTCCAGTACCTGGGCACCTCCTGGGACGCCGCCGAGCTGCGCGCGGTGATCGACCTCTCGCTCGACTCGATGCGCCCGGTCGACGCCCCCACCACCTGGGTGCTCTCCAACCACGACGTCACCCGGCACGCCACCCGGTTCGCCAACCCGCCCGGCCTCGGCACCCAGATCCGCACCCCCGGCGACCGCCCGCTCGGCCTGCGCCGCGCCCGCGCCGCCACCCTGCTGATGCTCGCCCTGCCCGGCTCCGCCTACGTCTACCAGGGCGAGGAACTCGGCCTGCCGGACGTCACCGACCTGCCCGACGAGGTCCGCCAGGACCCGTCGTTCTTCCGCCAGGCCGGCCAGGACGGCTACCGCGACGGCTGCCGCGTCCCGATCCCGTGGTCCGGCACCGAGGCCCCGTACGGCTTCGGCCCGACCGCCGGCGGCCCGTCCTGGCTGCCGCAGCCCGCCGAGTGGGCGGCGCTCAGCGTCGAGGCGCAGACCGGAGACCCGACGTCCACCCTGGAGCTGTACCGCTCGGCGCTGGCCCTGCGCCGGGCCCGCCCCGAACTCGGCGCCGGCACCGACGTCGAATGGCTGGACAGCCCCGAGGGCACCCTGGCCTTCCGCCGCGGCTCCTTCGTCTGCACCGTCAACACCACCGGAGCCCCGGTGTGCATACCGGCCCCCGGCCGGCTGCTGCTCACCTCCGCCGACGCCGACCCGGTGGTGACGGACGGCGAGGCGGTGCTCGCCGCGGACAGCACCGACTGGTGGGCGGTCTGACGTGGTTGCAATAGGCTCTGGAACCGTGACTACGGCGCGACTCTCAGACATCGCGGCGCAGGCGGGGGTCAGCGAAGCCACCGTCTCCCGCGTGCTCAACGGCAAGGCCAACGTCTCGGCCACCACCCGGCAGACCGTGCTGGCGGCCCTGGACGTGCTCGGCTACGAGCGGCCGACCCGGCTGCGACAGCGCAGCGCCGGGCTGATCGGGCTGATCACCCCGGAGCTGAGCAACCCGATCTTCCCGGCGCTGGCCCAGGTGATCGAGCAGGTGCTCAGCCGGCACGGCTTCACGCCGGTGCTCTGCACCCAGACGCCGGGCGGCTCGACCGAGGACGAACTGGTCGAGATGCTGGTCGACCGGGGCGTGGCGGGCATCGTCTTCGTCTCCGGTCTGCACGCCGACTCCACCGCCGACCACGACCGGTACGCCCGGCTGGCCGGACGCGGGGTGCCGTTCGTGCTGATCAACGGCTACAGCGAGCGGATCGACGCGCCGTTCATCTCGCCCGACGACCGGGCCGCGATGTGGATGGCCGTCCAGCACCTGGCCGAACTCGGCCACGAGCGGATCGGTCTGGCGGTCGGCCAGCAGCGGTACGTGCCGGTGCTGCGCAAGATCGAGGGCTTCACCGCGGCCATGCGCGAGGTGCTGGGGTACACCGCGCAGGAGGCCCAGGGGCTCGTCCACCACACGCTGTTCAGCGTGGAGGGCGGGCACGCGGCGGCCGGGGCGCTGCTCGACAAGGGCTGCACGGCGATCGTCTGCGGCAGCGACATGATGGCGCTCGGCGCGATCCGGGCGGTCCGGCAGCGGGGTCTGTCGGTGCCTCAGGACGTGTCGGTGGTCGGCTTCGACGACTCGCCGCTGATCGCCTTCACTGAGCCGCCGCTGACCACCGTGCGCCAGCCGGTGGAGGCGATGGCCACCGCGGCGGTGGACGCGCTGCTGGAGGAGGTCGGCGGGAACGCCGCGCAGCGCGGGGAGTTCATGTTCCAGCCGGAGCTGGTGATGCGCGGGTCGACCGGCGCCCGCGCGCGCTGAGCGGAGCCGGGAGGGGCCCGGGAGCGAGCTGCTCCCGGGCCCCTTCGGTGTGCCCGGGTCCTCGGGCGTTCCCGGGCTCAGCCCTCCTGGGCGTGGGGGCGCTCCTGGGACACCCGGTGGCCGTCGGCGGCGTCGCCGGTGCGGGCCTCGGTGCGCCGGCCCCGCTCCAGGTAGTCACGGAGGATCAGTTCGACGGCGTCCTGCGGGCTGCTGGTGCCGGACAGCATCATCACGTCGATCGCGAGATCGGCGTCGAGCGAGACGGTGACCTGGGCCATGGTGACTCCTTCTCGGGGGCAGGGCAGCAGCATGCCCGCTGCGGCCCCGTTCGGCCACGGCCGTGCGGCGCCCGGACCCGCCGCGGCACGTCCGGGCAGGCCGAAGCCCCCGGGGAGGAGCGGCAGGACTCTCCCCGGGGGCGTCGGTGTGACGGTGTGGCAGGTGTGGCAGGTGTGACGGTGTCGCGGGATCAGACCCGGCCGGCGAAGTCCGGGGCCCAGTTGGCGACGGTCTGGACGCGCACGCCCGAGCTCGGGTTGGCGGCCTCGACGTACCTGCCGTCGCCGATGTAGAGCGCGACGTGGTAGACGCCGGAGTCCTTGCCGTTGTTGGACCAGAACAGCAGGTCGCCCGGCTTGAGGGCGTCCAGCGAGACGTGGGTGGACGCGGCGGCCTGGTCGGCGGCGACGCGCGGGACGGAGATGCCCGCGGCGCGCAGCGCGGCCTGGGTGAGGCCGGAGCAGTCCCAGCCGCCGTTGCCGGTGCCGCCGTAGACGTAGGCCTGGCCGACCTTCGACTGGGCGAAGGCGACGGCGGCGGCCATGCTGCCGGTGGCGGTCGGGGCGGGGGCCGGGGTCTCGGCCTGCGCGGTGGGCTCGGTCGCGGGCGGGGTGGCCGGGGTCGGGGCCTGGCCCTGGGTGCCGCCCTGGTCGCGGTTGAACCAGTCGAAGCCCTGGCCGGTGGCGCGCTCGCCGAGGGTCAGGTGCTGGCCCGGGTAGATGGCGTGCGGGCCGTCGGTCAGGGTGGCGCGGTTGAGCTCGTACAGCCGCTGCCAGCCGCCCTGGACCTGGTGCCGGTCGGCGATGGTGGACAGCCAGTCGCCGGCGACCACGGTGTAGTCCTCGGCGGCCTGCTGACCGGCCTGCTGACGCCACTGCCGGTTCTGCGGGGCCGTGGCGGGCTTCTCGGCCGGCTTGGCGGCCGGGGCCGGGGTCTGGGCGGCCGGCTTGGTGGCGGCGGCGGAGGAGGTGTCCACCGCGGCCGGGGCGCCGCCCTTGGTCAGACCGGCCTGGACCGAGCAGACCGGCCAGGCGCCGGGGCCCTGCACGGCCAGGACCTTCTCGGCGATCGCGATCTGCTGGTCCTTGGTGGCCAGGTCGGCGCGCGCGGCGTAGCCGGTGCCGCCGAACGAGGCCCAGGTGGAGTTGGTGAACTGGAGGCCGCCGTAGAAGCCGTTGCCGGTGTTGATGCTCCAGTTGCCGCCGCTCTCGCACCGGGCGACCTTGTCCCAGGTGGCGACGGAGGCGGCCGAGGCGGTGCCGGCGGTCAGGCAGGGGATGGTGAGGCCGATGCCCGCGACGCCGAGGGTGGCGATCGCGCGACGGGTACGGCCGGACAGTCGGGTGCCGTTGGTGGGCAGCATGAAGACGCGGTCCTCTCCCACGCCTGCGAGGTGAGCTGTCGGATTCGGGCTGGAGTTGCCCGGCCGCGCTGTGGACGCGGCTTCACCCCTAGCCCCGGGCCGGTCCGTGGACCGGTCCTGGGCGAACTACCTGTGGTTCCCCCGCTCCTGCCGTGGTGCATTGCGCTGCCAGTGCGCCCGACGGCAGGACTCGGCGTCGCGGACGAACTGGGTCCGTGTGGCCACGAACGGGGAGCACGTTAAGCAGAGGCGCGTTCAAACCGCAAACATGTGTGACGCTCATCACGGTTTACGAAGGCCCGGCCGAATGGCTGTCCTTCATGATCAGAAATGACCGATTTCCCGCAATGCCGGTCGTGGCCCGTGCAACTGCCTATGCTTCAGAGCGTCGGCGGCACGCCGGCACGCCGCAGCCGTCCGGGGAGAGGGCTACGCACCGATGGGCATCGACGAGGAGCCGGATGCCTCCCGTTCGGCCGTTCGGCCGGCTGGAGCGCATCGCCGGGCAAAGCACCGCAGAGCGGACATCCCACCCGAACCATCCCGAACTCACCTGACCCGCCGGGCGTTACTGCGCTGGCTCGCCGTCGGCACCGCCTTCGCGGCGATCAGCGGGGAGGAGGTCCTGCGCCGCTCGCTGACCGGCGAGACCCGGCTCGTCACCCCGGCCGCCGTCATCGGGACGACCCCGACCGAGGCCGCCGGACCGATGGGCCCCGACGGCGGCCATGGCGGCGCCCCGCCGGACGGCACCGGCCCGCCGGGCAGCGGAGCCCCCGAACAGCCCGCCCCCGCGCCCACCGTGGACCAGGGCGGACGCCGCTGGTCCGACCGGGCCGGCTGGGGCGGCAACCCGCCCGGCCCGCGCAGCGCCGTACGGATCACCGACCGGGTGCTGCTCGACACCGACGCCGAGGTCGGCTCCCTGCTGGTCGAGCCCGGCGGCGCGCTCACCTTCGCCGCCGACCGCACCCTCACCCTCGCCGCCACCGGCAACGTCGAGGTCCGCGGCGCCCTCGCCCTCGCCCCCGACGGCGCCCACGTCCACACCCTGCGCTTCCCCGGCGTCGACGAGAAGCGCTTCCAGGGCGACGGCATGAAGGTGGTCGACACCGACGTCGGCCTCTGGGTCACCGGCGCCGGCTACCTGCGACTGGACGGCGCCGCCAAGACCGCCTGGGTCCGCGCCGAGGGCGAGCTCAGGGCCGGCGACACCGCCCTCGCCCTGGCCGCCCCGCCCGCCGGCTGGCTGCCCGGCGACGAACTCGCCGTCACCCCGACCGGCCCGCCCGACCAGGAGGACTTCGCCGACCGCTACGACCTCGTCACCATCCGGTCCGTCAGCGGAACCACCGTCACCCTGGACACCCCGCTCGAGCACCCCCACCCGAAGGTCGCCGCCGGAGGGGGCGTCACCGTCGGCGCCGAGGTGCTCAACCTGACCCGCAGCGTCCGGGTCGAGGGCACCGCGAAGGGCCGCAGCCACGTCCACCTCACCAGCTCCCGCCGCGCCGACGTCCGGCACACCGCGCTGCGCTGGGTCGGCCCGCGCGCCGGCACCAAGGAGACCTGGAAGGGCCCGGACGGCACCGCCCCGGTCACCGCGCCGGTGCTCGGCCGCTACGGCCTGCACTTCCACCGGCTCGGCGACGCCGCCCGCGGCACCGTCGTCGAGGGCGTGGTGGTCCGCGACGCCGGCAGCCACGCGTACGTCCCGCACGCCAGTCACGGCATCACCTTCCGCGGCTGCATCAGCCACGAGACCTGGGAGGACGCCTACTGGTGGGACGGGCCGCTGGACACCCGCACCCCCCAGCAGCCCTCCGACGACATCGTCTACGAGTCCTGCGTGGCCTCCCGCACCCTGCTCGAACCCAACCCCCGCGCCTACCGGCTGACCGGCTTCAACCTCGGCGCCGGCACCGGCGGCAAGGCGCTGGACTGCGTGGCGGTCGGTGTGCGGGGGGCCAACGGCGCCTCCGGCTTCGAGTGGCCGGAGAACAGCGAGGGCGTCTGGACCTTCCAGCGCTGCCTGGCCCACAACAACCTGCAGGACGGCATCTTCGTCTGGCTCAACGCCAAGCAGCACCATGTGGTCACCGAGTTCGCCGCCTACCACAACGGCGGCTGGGGCATCGAGCACGGCGCCTACCTCAACGACTTCGACTACACCGCGAGCGTGCTCTACGGCAACGCGGCCGGGGGAGTGGCCCTGCACGCGCTCGGCCGGGACAAGGGCACCGTCTTCGACGGGCTGCTGATCGACGCCGCCGGGCACAGCGACTTCGCGGTCTCCACCACCCGGCACGAACTCGCCGGCGAGTCCGTCACCTTCGGCCGCTGCCGCTTCACCGGCTACCGCCGGGCCGGGATCGCCTTCCGCGCCGGGGCCGACGGCAAGCCGGACGACCTGCTGGTACTGGACTGCGAGTTCGGAGGCAACGAACTGTGGCTGGACCCGGAGGCCGGGCCGCCCAAGAACATCCTGCTGCGCCGGGCCGGCTCCACCGAGGTGCTCCAGGTGCGCCGGGCCGGCGAGGAGGGCACCGCCCAGCCGCAGTGGAACGCCGCCGCGGCCGTGGTGCCCACCCTGGCCGGCCAGTCGCGGGCGGTGCAGCCGCCCGCGCTGCGACTGAAGGACGCCGCCGCGCCCACCACCCGGGTGGGCCGGTAGACGCCGGAGGGCCCGGAGCGGACGAACCGGATGCTGTTGGCTAATTCGGGCTCTGTTTCGCCCCGTCGACCTTGTGGTCGGCGGGGCGAAGTGCTGCGAAGTGGCTGGTGCGGGTGCGGGCC